>NZ_JBGOOV010000017.1:0-106812 GCF_041439795.1 Shewanella sp. 5S214 | reverse complement strand
GACTTGAAAGAGTCGTGAAACAGCCCGCTATTATGTAGCGGGCTTTTTTACGTCTTTAATTTGTGCCTGAGAGCCGTTCTTGGGCCTAAGCCATTGACCCGTGTGGATGATATGCTCATGCGAGAGTCGGTCAGTTCTAGGGGCCCAAAGAACACAGCAAGGCCACCTTAATCGGGTGGCCTTTTTTGTTTGGTGTCTTAAACCTAAGCAATTAGTCAGTGTGGCCAGTATGCCCATGCCAGAGTGGGTCTTTTCCAGGTGCCTAATTGACTTGAAAGAGTCGTGAAACAGTCCGCTATTATGTAGCGGGCTTTTTTACGTCTGTAATTTGAGTCTGAAAGCCGTTCTTGGGCCTAAGCCATTGGCCTGTGTGGTTGATATGCCCATGCGAGAGTCGGTCAGTTCTAGGGGGCCAAAGAACACAGCAAGGCCACCTTAATCGGGTGGCCTTTTTGTTTTGTGCCTTGAAACCTAAGCAATCAGAACATCGATGCTAGGTGTAGTTCGTAGGCGTTACCAGTGCGATGATCATTAGTAGATAAAATATGTATGAACTTTGGTTGCTGGTAAGACAGTTTTAAACCCATTACTTGATTAGTAATGGGTGTTATTCTTTAGAAATAGGCTTTCAAATAGAAGGTTCGGGATCGATTTCAGAGTTCAGCTAATATTTTTTCTACGATAGGCTTATTAGCTTCGGGGAAGTCATATTCTGCAATGCTATGCATTGGTACCCATTCAATTTGCTGCTGTTCCATACCTTTAGCTTGGTTTGAGAATTCAGTAATTAAATGGATATCGAGTCTGACATGTTTATCTGGATAATCATGAATGATGTCCATGAAGGGAGTTGAATGAGAGACATCAAGATTAACTTCCTCTTTTAGTTCCCTAATTAACGCTTCAGTAACCGTTTCATTTGTTTCTACCTTACCGCCTGGGAATTCCCATTTTCCGCCTTGGTGAAGGTGTCCAAGCCTTTTAGCAAGTAAAATCTGCCTATCTTGATTAATGATGACACCAACAGCAACATGAATTCTCTTTTGCATGTTTCGACTCCTTATTATTTGAACTTATTGTTTAAAGAAGTCACCTTCATCAAAACCAATGTCATCAAGCATATCTGGGTCGATACTGTTCTTGATCGGGATGGCATGTTTTTCACTTGCCCAATCACCAAGATCGATAAGTTTACAACGTTCACTACAAAAAGGCTTAAATAGCGATTCGTCTTTCCATTCAACTTTGGTTTTGCAAATTGGGCAGTTTACTACTGTTAACGGCATAATGATTCTTGGTTGTTAGTCTTACATGGAATGTTAAAGGGTTTAACTGCAGGTTGCTAGTGAGAAATCAATAGTTTCACAGGTATGGCGGTGTAAATCAAAATCGACAAAATGAATAGCATAACGATTTCGATTACCACTGACGGTAGGATAGCAATTTTGGTCTGAGTTTATCTTTACGCGGATTAAGGATAACGGCTGTGATGAATTACCTTGATAAAACCCTACCGGAGCTTGAGATAATCTAAAATCTTCAGTGGCTCTAATCAGTTCTAAAAGCAACATGATAGGCGCTAGTAAGGGTTGGTATTCTGCAAGCCAGTTGTTTATGTCTCGTTGTCGATATTGCCAGTCTTTACCTAGCCAAAAGTGTAGTTGAGGGAAATCAAAATTACAGTATGCTCCAGTCATATTAAAACGCTGACGCAAAGAAGTAAGAAATTTATCTCGTTTGAGGCCACAACCAATTCTTTCTTGTGTTTGCAAAGGTGACTTTAACGCGATAAGCCTGTCGGTGAGTTTATCTACTTGATCGTTATCAACACTCGAATGAGTACGCCATTGTGAAATTAATTGAATTTGTTTTTCAATATCTTTTAAGATGTCGGTACGATAATCGCAACGTTCAGTTAGCTCAGCAAGCGAAAATAAAGGATTAAAACACTGATATTGATGATCGTGTTCAGCATGCTGCTGTAACTGTAAGGCAAGGTTTTCTATACGTAAATAACTGCGTATTTTTTCATTTAATGGTTGTTCATAAATTAAATCAGTCATTGACGTTAGTTTCTAAATCGGTTGCCTGTTGTAGGTATTGTTGATGCAGACGAAATACTTGACTGCGCAACTGCTCATGTTCTCCTTGATTATCAATAATATTATCAGCCAGAGCGAGTCGCTGTTCCCGGGTCATTTGACTGGCGAGAATATGCTCAACTTGTTCTTTACTGACACCATCACGTTGCATCGTCCTTGAAACCTGTAACTCCGGTGCAATATCTACGACCAAAGTAGTATCAACTAAACTATCTAAATGATTCTCAAATAGCAAGGGTACTACCATTATTACATATGCCGAAGTCGATGCTTGTACTTGGTCGAGCATCCTTTGGCGGATCATTGGATGAAGTAAATTGTTAAGCCACAAACGTTGCTCAGGGTTATTAAACACTTGTGCTCGTAGAGCCGCTCTATCTAAGCTGTTATCCGCTAATAATATTCCCTGGCCAAAGTGCTGCTTTATTGCATTTAGCCCATCCGAACCGATTGAGACAACCTCTCTAGCGATAACATCAGCATCAACTAAGTCTATATCATATTGTGCAAATAGATTGGCCACAGTTGTTTTACCGCTGGCAATGCCGCCTGTTAAGCCGACAACATACTTTTTTGCCATCATAACGTACTAAGATACCAATTGAGAATGTCATGTCCCCATACTAACGCTATCCAGCCGGCAGCAGCAATATAAGGGCCAAAGGGGATTGGATTGCCTTTGTTGATTTGCTTAGTGATAATCATACTAATACCTACTACAGCACCCACAAGTGAGGACAATAAAATAATCAGTGGCAGCATTTGCCAGCCTAACCAAGCACCGAATACGGCTAATAGTTTAAAGTCGCCATAACCCATGCCCTCTTTGCCTGTTACCAGTTTAAATAACCAAAATACTGACCACAAGCTTAAATAGCCTGCCGCAGCACCGATAATGGCATCTTCTGGGCTAGTATAAATCCCTTTAAGGTTAATGATTAATCCTAACCACAGTATCGGTAAGGTGAGTTGGTCCGGTAATAGCATTTCATCTAAATCGATGCCAGTTAATGCCACTAACACAAACGTTAAAATGCTGGCATAAACAAATTGCCATGTTGGGCCAAAGTGCCATGCTAACGCGGCAACTAATAAACCGGTTAAGAGCTCAATAATAGGATAGCGGCTTGAAATATGAGTTTTGCAATCGGCACACTTTCCACCAAGCATTAGCCAGCCCAATACTGGCAGATTATGCCAAGGCTTTATATTTCTTTTGCATGTTGGGCATGCAGAACCAGGTACCACAAGGTTGTATTTTGCAGGAAAAGCATCAATGGGTTTGTTTAACCGGTCATTACCGACTTGTTCGACAATATCAGGATGATATTCATTAAGGTAAAAGTTACATTCGCTTTGCCATTCGCGTTTCATCATTACCGGTAAACGGTGGATAACGACGTTGAGAAAACTGCCAATGGTAGCAGCAAAAATAAAGCTAATCGCAACAAAGACCCAAGGGTATTGGCTCATTGTGGCAACAAAAGTTGAGATAAATTCAGTCATTGTTATTCTTTTTTGAAGGTTGATTAATACTAACCGACAATATTTCCCATTTCGAAAATAGGTAGATACATACCGATGATTAAACCGCCGACAACAGTTCCTATCACCACCATCATAACTGGCTCAATTAAGCTAGATAGCCCATCTACGGCATCATCAACCTGCATCTCATAAATGTTGGCCACTTTATTGAGCATTTCGTCTAAGCCGCCGGACTCCTCACCAATCATCACCATTTGGATGAGCATATCTGGGAATAGGCCAGTAGTGCGCATAGCTACATTCATCTGCATCCCAGCCATCACTTCTTGGCGAACTTTGAGTAATGCTTTGCGATAAACATAATTACCTGATGCCCCCGCGGCTGATTCTAAGCCATCAATTAATGGCACACCGGCAGCAAAGGTGGTTGATAGCGTACGAGCAAAGCGTGACATTGCTGCCTTATGGAGAATGTCACCAATAGCAGGAATCTTTAATATTATTTGATCAATACGATCACGAAAACTTTGTGAAGTGCGATGGGTTCGTTTAAAAAGCCAAATACCAGTAATAATTGCAATAGCAAAGTAATACCATGACCCCTGCAACCAACGAGACATATTAATAATCATTTGAGTAAAAGCTGGTAACTCAGCTCCGAATCCTTTAAAAATATCCTCGAATTGCGGCACTACAAATAATAATAATAGTGTTGTGACCGCAAAAGCGACTACAACTACCGCTGCCGGATAAAACATAGCTTTTTTAATTTTAGACTTTAATTGCTCGGCCTTTTCGCGATATGTTGCGACGCGATCAAATACCGCATCGAGTGAACCTGAATGTTCGCCAGCTGCGACTAGGTCAACGTATAAATCATCGAAATATTGTCTGTGTGGTCTTAATGCATCAGAGAGGGGGATACCTGATTGAACATCAGACAAAATAGTACCGAGCAGTTCTCTCACTTTGGCTTTTTCATGACCGCGTCCAAGCAACTCGATAGTTGTAACTAAAGGAACCCCGGCAGCTAGCATAGTGGCTATTTGGCGGGTGATCATCGCAATGTCCATCGCGGTGATACTTTTTTCAGATTTGAATAATGGCGGAGATTTTTTTCGTACACCTTTGGGGGTGACCCCTTGGGCTTTCAATACACTGCGAATTTCAGCTATAGTAGAGCCTTTTAGCTCACCAGAGGTGCGTGCACCATCACGATTGACACCTTTCCATTGATAGGTGAACACCTTAGGTTGGTGTTTAGTGGTTTTTTTTACCTTTGTCTTTGGCTTTTTTTTTGCTGTTGCTGTGGCCATATAGCCGATCCTTTTTATTTTCCGCTGCACCACGTTAAAGCATTATTGTTTATAGAGATTAATCAATTAGATGATTGATTTACAGTAACATATTTGACTATAGCTTAATTAAAAGCTGGTGACACGATTAATTTCGGCAATACTGGTGACGCCATGAATCACTTTAAGTAGTCCTGATTGGCGTAAATCACGCATGCCTTGTTGCTTGGCTAAGGTGGCAATTTGCAGTGAGTTACCGCCCTCCATAATGACTCGAGCAATTTCATCGCTCATTTTCATTACTTCGTAAATACCGACTCGACCTTTGTAACCACCGGAGCATAACTCACAACCGACTGGTTTGAATACGCTAAAGCCTTTGGCTATATTGGCTTCAGAAAAACCTAAGCGTTGCATTTCAGCAACCGGAATCGTTTCTTCGTGCTTACATGCAGGGCATAGTCGCCGAGCAAGGCGTTGGGCAATAATTAAATTAACAGAGCTGGCAATGTTATAGCCTGGTACGCCCATATTGATTAAACGGGTTAAGGTTTCTGCTGCCGAGTTAGTATGTAATGTTGATAACACCAAGTGGCCGGTTTGCGCGGCTTTAATCGCTATTTCAGCGGTTTCTAAATCACGTATTTCACCGACCATCACCACATCAGGGTCTTGACGTAAAAAAGAGCGCAGTGCTGAAGCGAAGGTTAAACCGGCTTTTAAATTAATGTGAACCTGATTAACGCCTTCGAGGTTAATTTCAACCGGATCTTCTGCGGTGGAAATATTGCGCTCTTCGGTATTGAGAATATTAAGACCTGTATACAAGGATACTGTTTTACCCGAACCAGTCGGGCCTGTGACGAGAATCATCCCTTGAGGTTTAGCAAGCATTTCTTCGTATAATAGGCGTTGATCATCTTCATAACCGAGTTTTTCTATACCTAGCTGAGCGGACGATGAGTCTAAGATACGCATTACAATTTTCTCGCCCCAAATAGTGGGCAGAGTACTGACACGAAAATCGATGGATTTAGTGCGTGACAGCTTCATTTTAATGCGGCCGTCTTGCGGAACTCTTCGTTCAGCAATATCTAGTTTAGACATGACTTTTAAGCGAGCGGAAATTCGGTTGGATAGATTGACTGGTGGCTCAGATACTTCATGCAAAATACCGTCGATACGAAAGCGAATTCGGTAACGTTTTTCATAAGGCTCAAAATGTAAATCAGAAGCACCTTTACGGATAGCATCAGTAAGGATTTTATTGATATAAATAACAATCGGTGCATCATCACTGCTATCACCGCTTGGTTCATCATCACGGCTAGTATCAGCGACTTCGATTCCAGCTAAAGCTTCCTCATCTATTCCTTCTAGTCCCAGGCCACTAATATCCTCTTCTAGTATTTTTTCTAGGGCTTTAAGGAGTTTATCGTCTTCCACTAAAATAGCTTCGGCATGAAGACCAAGGCTGAACTGAAAGTCTTCAAGGGCTGCAATATTGGTTGGGTCTGAGGTCGCAATATACAGGCGGTTACCGCGCTTAAAGAGGGGTAAGCATTTGTGTTTAGCAATGAGTTTTTTGTTTAATAACTCTTCAGCAATTGTTGTTAGGTCAAATTCATTTAAATCGAGTAAGGGGGTACCGTATTCTTCATAACAAAGCTCAGCTATTTCTCGAGCCGATAAAAATTTTGAATGGATTACAGTAGTGACTAGCGACACTTTGGATTTACGAGATTGTGAGATTGAAGTTGCGACTTGCTCTTCCGTTAGCAGACCTTTTTTGATAAATAAAGTTGAAAGGCCAAGATTTAGTCCTGCTGTCGACATGCTTATTTATCCAAATAACAAAAGAGATATCAATTATAACTATTTTAAAGAAATAAAAAAGGCAGCGTAATACGCCGCCTTCAAATAGTATAATCCTTAAAGTTTATACTTTTGTACAGTTTCCAGGTAAAAATTTAACATCAAGGTCACTTGTACAAGACCAAACGCCTTCAGCCGATCTATTCATATTAATTTTCTTTGTATTGAATTTATCTACGTTACCACCTTTGGTAGTACATTCAATTTTAGTCGTACCAGTAATTGCTAAAGCACAATATGTACCACCTGATGCCGTTTGACCAATATATGCTTTAGTTATATCAACATTTGTATTATCTAAAGTCGGAGCCTTCCCTTCGTTAACAGCAGTTTCAAAAGCTGTCTTTAATGAGGATACTTCTGACAAAGCAGAACCAGCTTGTGATTTCACTGTATAATCTTGATATGCAGGCAATGCGATTGCTGCAAGGATACCGATGATCGCTACTACGATCATTAATTCGATAAGGGTAAAACCCTTAGCGTTTTTGATTTGATTGATACTTTTCATTTTCTCTCCGTAAAATAGGCTAGGGTAGTATCAGTCCTCGATAACTGCTACTTAGCTGGTCTTTAAGTTAAATGCTTAAATACAGAAGCTAAGTGAAGTAGTTGGCAGTCCATTTGCCTAAACCGTAAAGCACAATTGTGTGGTGCTAGATATCAGATACTAGTTGACCACGATTTTTATAGAGCCAATATTGCTTGCGTTACCAAGAATTAACTCTATTTATACTGTGTAATGGCCAATGGCACAAAACACTATGTATAGATAATAACCTTGTTAACTGCAAATAATGTTAGCAGATTGTTTACTTAATGGCATTTCGGCTGAGCGATAGACACAGAGCAAATACGTAAATGTTAATAAGTTACAGGGGCATTTGCTGAGCTATATAGCAATGGTTATACAAATCTCTATACAACTCGTTATAAATACAAATGTTAACAACTTACTAATAATGTAACGTGTTTTGCAATCTAATGATTATCGTGCATGGCCGAAAGGCCAACTCGCCTACAATGAACGTTAGTATAAACCGTTACAAAATGGAATAGTATTAGCGTATTAATAAAAAATAAATGTCTAAAAATGCTCTGATTTCACATTTCCCGTACATAATACGATAATTTATTTTTGACATACAAAGTCGAACAGTATTTTTTTTGACAAAAATGCAACAATGTCGTTTTGTTGACGTTTTTTGATGGCGGATGTGACAGATTTATCGCTAAGCTAAAAGCCTAGGTTCTAGAACGCTGCGCTGTTAGATGCTATAAAATCTTAGCAGCAAAGCTGTCACTAGGAGCGCAGCGACCTAGCAGGACGTAGTCCGCTCTAGAACCTAGAAGATTTAAGCCTTTAATCGCAAAGACAAATCTAACGCTTTTACATGTTTAGTCAGTGCGCCGACCGAAATATAATCGACTCCGGTTTGGGCGAAAGTGGCTAGGGTGTCTAAGGTGACATTGCCAGAGACTTCTAATTTAGCGCCATTGCCTTGGTCTTTATAGCGATTATTCATGCTGACAGCGTCGACCATCATGGTGACGTCAAAATTATCGAGCATAATGATATCAGCTCCGCCATCAAGCGCTTGGATGAGCTCCTCAAGTGACTCAACTTCCACTTCTACCGGTTTAGTGCCGTCTAACGCACGTGCTGCGGTAATCGCTTGTGAGATGCCACCGCAAGCCATAATGTGGTTTTCTTTAATTAAGAATGCATCGAACAAACCAATACGATGGTTTTTGCCACCGCCGCAGGTGACTGCGTATTTTTGGGCTGTGCGCAGGCCAGGAATGGTTTTTCGGGTATCGAGTAATTGAGTGTGGGTACCCACAAGCTTATTCACGTACAACTTAGTTAAGCTAGCGACACCTGACAAGGTTTGAATGAAGTTCATTGCCGTACGTTCGCCAGTTAAAATAGCGCGTGCAGGGCCTGAGAGTTCACATAGTAATTGATTAGCGACAATCAAATCACCGTCATCAACATGCCAATGCAGTACCACTTCACTGCCCAGTTGATTGAATACTTGTTCTGCCCATGCTTTGCCGCAAAAGACACCATCTTCGCGGGTGATTAACGCGCCGGAAACGTGTTTATCTGCCGGAATAAGTTGTGCGGTAATATCTGCATTAAGCATGTCATGAACGGTATTGTGGGCTGTGTGACCTAAGTCTTCATCAAGTGCGGTTTGCACCGCATGACGGATATCGTTTTCTAACATAAGCAAAGTCCTTGCTAAAGATCGTGATAAGGCTAAACAGTATCCGCATTGGGCGGAGTGTTTGTTACAGAAAGCATTTGTTAAAGATTACCATAACTTGGCTATATACTGACACTATCAAGCTGGCAATTTTCAGCCTTGGTATTGCTGTTTTATACGGTTAAATTTACATTGGGACTGCTGATATCTTTATGTTTAAGGGGTGATATGCCAAAAGGCTTATTAGAACAAGGTTGGTTAGCTAGCGCGAGAAAATGTATTTCGCCGCATTTTAATGCTCGGCCTGATAATGAGGTGAGCTTATTGGTGATCCACAATATTAGCTTACCAGCGGGCTGTTTTGGTTTAGGACATATTGATGGGCTATTTCAAGGTTGCCTAGATATTAATGCTGATGAAAGCTTTACAGAATTGGCTGGCTTGCAAGTGTCGGCGCATTTTTTAATTCGCCGCGATGGTGAGGTGGTGCAGTATGTGAGTTGTGATGACAGAGCATGGCATGCTGGCGTGTCTGAGCATAATGGCCGCAAGGGGTGTAACGATTTTGCCTTGGGTATTGAACTAGAAGGTACAGACTGTAGTGGCTATACCGACCAACAATACCAGCAATTAATACTGTTAACATTGGAGTTAATGGCGCAGTATCCTATGCTTAACGTAAATAATATTGTTGGCCATTGCGATATTGCTCCTGGACGCAAAACCGATCCGGGTTTCAGTTTTGATTGGCCTCGATATAAGCAGGCCATCGCAGGTAATTGAGGCCTAAGCTTGTAGACTCGTTTATGAGAGAGTCGTTGTTGGGGAACCGTTATCTCCTTCCCTACTAAAGCAGCGCTTCTAATGATGACAGCAATAACGCAATAAATTAAAAGGATATTCATGGCATTATTTTCATTATTAGTGGCAATTCTTGTAGAGCGTTTGAAGCTTTTGCCAAGCAGTTGGCAGTTCGATACTGTGATGATGCGTTACCAAAAACAGTTTTGGGACAGCCAATCGCTTAAATCGGAATTTGGCGTAGCGGTGGCGCTGGTGTTGCCGGCTGTATCAGTCTTTCTGATAAGTGTTCTCCTTGATGGCATTTTATTTGATTTATTGAGCTTATTATTTTGGATGCTAATATCGATTATTTGTTTTAGTCACCAAACATTACGTATTGTATTTAAAAAGTATATTCAAGCGGCATGTCGCGGTGATGTTCAAGCTTGTTACCGTTACGCTAGCGAGTTGGACTCTACCGAGTGCTTGGATGTGGTAGATGAACAGGATTTAGGCCGTAAAGTGGGCCAAACGGTGGCGTGGATTAATTACCGTTATTACGGCGCTGTTGCCCTGTACTTGATATTTTTAGGCCCAGTTGGTGCAATATTATATTGTAGCGTACGTTTTTATAGTGAGTACAACAGTAAAAATAAGCTTGAAATGCCCTTGATTGATCATTTGCAGATGTTATTTGATTGGTTACCAAGTCGGGTATTTAGTTTTGGTTATGTATTAAGTGGCCAGTTCAGTGCTGGGTTAAGTGCTTGGCGACAATATGGCTTAAGTGTCAAAACGGATGCTAAAACCATTGTCACGTATACGGCTGTGGCCGCGGAGTCTTTACCTGAAGCGGGCAATGCACCCTTGAGTGTGCAATCTACATTGGCATTGCTGGCATTAAGTAAGCGTAATTTTGTATTGTTATTAACCATGGTTTCGGTACTAACCATTTTTGGGTTGGTTAGTTAGCTTGTCTAGAGTCTAGAGCGCTACGCTGCTAGGGCGGACTACGTCATGCTAGGACAGCTTCGCTGCTAATGTTTTATAGCCTCTAGCAGCGTAGCGCTCTAGTTTCTGGGACTTTCGGATACATGGTCTGACCCCTTGAGGATAAATTTACGGTATCCTCTGGGCTTGAGCGTTTTAAACAAACCTGTGTTCTTTGTCGATATGCTGATAACTAGACATGGCTTGTATGATTTGATAAAGTGCGCTCTCTCATATTAATTGGTAAGACCAATTGACAATTGCTTGTTTAGGGAGCAGGGCGCCAGATGGCTTATATTAAGATTAACCAGCCAAAAATTTCTGATGTGATCATGGAGCAATTAGAGCGGATGATCCTAGAAGGCAGTATACAGCCGGGTCAGAAGCTACCTCCTGAACGCGAACTCGCGGTGCAATTTGAAGTGTCTCGTCCTTCTCTACGTGAAGCGATTCAAAAATTAGAAGCTAAAGGGTTGCTCATGCGTCGTCAAGGCGGTGGCACCTATGTTAAAGAACAACTGTGGCAAAGTCTTGCCGATCCTATCGTTGAGTTAATGCATAACGATTCTGAAAGTCAGTATGACTTACTCGAATTCCGTCACGCTACTGAAGGCATGATGGCGTATTTTGCTGCCTTGCGTGGCACAGATGCGGATATGCAAAACATTAAAAACCGTATTAATGAAGTTGAAACCGCAACGGAAGTAGAAGCGCAGGCCGATGCCATTGTGCGTTTTTATCGTGCGGTCGCTGAGGCATCGCACAATGTTGCTATGCTGCATTTAGTATTAAGTTTAACCCCTGTGCTGCATAAAAATGTTGCACAAAATCTGGAACTTTTAAGCCGACGCGAAGAAGCTTCCACCATGGCAAATGATCACAGACGCGCGTTACTGGCTGCGATTGTACGCCGGGACCCAGACGCTGCACGTGAAGCTTCGAATGAGCACTTAAGCTATATCGAAGAAGTCATGTTGTCAGTAAGAAAAGAAGACAGTCGGTTGCAACGTAGTTTGCGCCGTTTAAAGAGCGGCGTTTAACTGAGTTGTTGTGTCAACAAGCAGCAACTAAAGCCGAAATATAATCCGTATATAGAGAAGGACTGCGAGATGTCTGAAGATATGCTTCAAGATTTAGACCCATCAGAAACCCAAGAGTGGGTTGATGCTCTGCAAGCTGTGTTAGAGCAAGAAGGGCCTGAACGTGCACACTTTTTACTTGAAAAATTAATCGACAAAGCGCGTCGTAACGGTACTCACTTACCTTACAATGCGACCACTGCTTACTTAAACACTATTCCTGCAGGCCAAGAGCCAAACATGCCAGGTAACCAAGAAATGGAACGCCGTATTCGGGCGATTATCCGTTGGAATGCCTTGGCAATGGTGTTACGTGGTTCTAAAAAAGATTTAGAGCTTGGTGGCCATATTTCAAGTTTCGCGTCTAGCGCGACAATTTACGATGTGTGTTTTAACCATTTTTTCCGTGCTCCTAATGAGCAAGATGGTGGTGACTTGGTGTATTTCCAAGGTCATATCGCACCTGGTATTTATGCGCGTTCTTTCCTTGAAGGCCGTATTACTGAAGAGCAAATGGCTAACTTCCGTCAAGAAGTCGATGGCAAAGGCCTTTCTTCGTACCCGCATCCTAAGTTAATGCCGACTTACTGGCAGTTCCCGACGGTATCTATGGGTCTAGGTCCTATTCAAGCGATTTACCAAGCGCGTTATTTGAAGTACTTGACTGACCGTGGTTTAAAAGATTGTTCTAAGCAAACTGTTTACTGTTTCTTAGGTGACGGTGAATGTGATGAGCCAGAAGCATTAGGTGCTATCGGTTTAGCTGCCCGTGAAGAATTAGATAACTTAGTCTTCATCGTTAACTGTAACTTACAGCGTCTTGATGGTCCTGTTCGTGGTAACGGTAAAATAATCCAAGAACTTGAAGGCGAATTCCGCGGCGCAGGCTGGGAAGTAGTTAAAGTGATTTGGGGTCGTTATTGGGATCCATTATTGGCCCGTGATACCAGTGGTAAGTTATTACAGTTAATGGAAGAAACCGTAGACGGTGAATACCAGAACTGTAAAGCCAAAGGTGGCGCGTACACCCGTGAGCATTTCTTTGGTAAGTACCCTGAAACTGCCGAAATGGTTGCTAACATGTCAGATGATGACATTTGGCGCTTAAACCGTGGTGGTCATGATCCGGTTAAAGTTTACGCTGCGCTTGAACATGCACAGAAAACCAAAGGCCGTCCAACGGTTATCTTAGCTAAAACCGTTAAAGGTTATGGTTTAGGTGATGCTGGTGAAGGTAAAAACATCGCTCACAACGTGAAGAAGATGGGCGCTGAATCTATCCGTTATTTCCGTGATCGTTTCAATATTCCGATCCCAGATGACCAGTTAGAAGATCTGCCTTTCTATCATCCAGGTCCAGACTCTGAAGAAGTAAAATACTTGAAGAGTCGTCGTGAAGCATTGTTAGGTTATTTACCGCAACGTCGTGAAAAATTCACTGAAGAGTTAGAAGTCCCTTCACTGAAAATTTTTGATTCGATTTTAAAAGGCTCAAACGGCCGTGAAATCTCGTCAACAATGGCATTTGTTCGGGTATTAACCGCCTTGTTAAAAGACAAAGGCATTGGCAAACGTATTGTGCCAATTATTCCTGATGAAGCTCGTACTTTCGGTATGGAAGGTTTGTTCCGTCAAGTGGGTATTTATGCTCACGAAGGCCAAAAATACATTCCACAAGATTCTGACCAAGTTGCTTACTATCGTGAAGATAAAACCGGTCAAGTATTGCAAGAAGGGATTAACGAATTAGGCGCCATGTCATCTTGGGTATCAGCTGCAACCAGCTACTCAGTAAACGACATGCCAACGATTCCGTTCTACATCTACTACTCTATGTTTGGTTTCCAACGTATTGGTGACATGGCATGGGCTGCTGGCGACATGCGCGCCCGTGGTTTCTTAGTTGGTGGTACTTCTGGCCGTACAACCTTGAATGGTGAAGGTTTACAGCACCAAGATGGTCACAGCCATGTATTGGCGAACACTATTCCAAACTGTATTTCTTACGATCCAACTTACGGTTATGAAATTGCCGTGGTAGTACAAGATGGTATTCGTCGTATGTATGGCGAAAATCAAGAAGATATCTTCTATTACCTAACCACAATGAACGAAAACTATGTTCAGCCAGAAATGCCAGCCGGTGCCGAAGAAGGTATTGTTAAAGGTATTTATAAGCTGGAGTCTGTTGCCGGTAGTGGTAAAGGTAAAGTACAGCTAATGGGTTGTGGCACCATTTTAGAAGAAGTTCGTAAAGCGGCTAAAGCCCTTGCGAAAGACTTTGGTGTTAGTGCTGATGTGTTCAGTGTGACGAGCTTTAACGAGCTAACGCGCGACGGCCAAACGGTTGAACGTTGGAATATGCTTCACCCAACAGCAAAACCTAAGCAAGCGTATATCAGCCAAATATTATCTGCAGATGCACCAGCCATTGCTGCTACCGATTACATGAAGATTTACGGCGAGCAATTACGTGCTTTTGTACCAACTGATTATAAAGTACTAGGTACTGATGGTTTTGGTCGCAGCGACAGCCGTGCAAACTTACGTCATCACTTTGAAGTTGATGCTAAGTTCATCGTTATTGCGGCGCTGAAGTCACTTGTTGAGCGTAATGAAATGCCTGTTGATGTGCTGACTAAAGCCATCGCTGAATATGGCATTGATGCTGACAAGATCAATCCACAGTTCGCGTAAGGGGATACAAAATGGCTGATTTAAAGGAAGTTTTGGTTCCTAATATCGATACTGATGCAGTGCAGGTTATTGAAATTTGTGCCGCAGTGGGTGATTTTCTTGAAAAAGAAGCATCAATCATTACAGTTGAAAGCGATAAGGCAACCATGGACATTCCAGCACCTTTTGCTGGTACCTTGGCAGAGTTAAAAATTGCTGTCGGTGATACCGTGTCTGAAGGCACGTTAATCGCGATGATGAGCGCAGCCGATGCTGCGCCTGCTAAAGAAGAAGCCGCTGCGCCAGCGCCAAAAGCTGAAGCGCCGGTGGCTCAAGCTGCAGCACCTGCACCAGTGACGCCAGTTGCTGCGTCAAGTGCTGGCAGTGCAGAAGTGATTGAAGTTAACGTACCTGATATTGGTGGCGACACAGATGTGTCTGTTATCGAAGTATTAGTTGCTGTTGGCGATAGCATTGATGTTGATACTGGGTTGATTACCTTAGAAACTGATAAAGCCACCATGGACGTACCTTCGCCAAAAGCGGGTGTAGTTAAAGAGATTAAAGTGGCCGTTGGCGACAAGGTATCTGAAGGTTCATTGGTGATTATGTTAGAAGTTGCTGGCTCTGCTTCTGCAGCAGCACCTTCAGCACCGGCACCACAAGCTGCTGCACCCGTTGAGCAAGCGGCTCCAGCACAAGCAGCTCCAGTACAAGCGGCAACTTCTGCTACGACAACTCAGGTACAAGAGATTCATGTCCCTGACATTGGCGATGCTAGTGATGTGGATATTATTGAAGTGCTAGTGTCTGTGGGTGATGACATCACTGCTGATCAAGGCTTAATTACCCTTGAAACAGATAAAGCGACCATGGAAGTGCCTGCACCTTTTGCCGGTAAATTAGTGTCGTTAACCGTTAAAGTGGGCGATAAAGTATCTCAAGGTAGCTTAATTGCCACTATTGAAACGACTAGCTCAGCGCCAGCAGCACAAGCAGCTCCAGCTCCTGCTGAGTCTGCACCTGCCGCATCAGCACCAGCACCCATGGCTGCAAGCCGCCCATCAACTCCACCTGTGCCACATCATCCGAGTGCAAGCGTGACAGCATCAACGGGTGTTGTGCATGCTTCACCTGCGGTACGTCGCTTAGCGCGTGAGTTTGGTGTAGATTTAACTAAGGTGTCTGGTACTGGTCGTAAAGCGCGTATTTTGAAAGAAGACGTGCAAGCGTTTGTGAAATACGAGTTGTCACGCCCTAAAGCTACAGCATCAACATCTGTTTCGGGTGGTGCTGGTGGCTTAAACGTGATTGCTGCGCCTAAGGTTGATTTCAGTAAGTTTGGTGAAGTGGAAGAAATACCACTAAGCCGTATCCAGAAAATCTCTGGTCCTAACTTACATCGCAATTGGGTTACGATTCCACATGTTACTCAGTTTGATGAAGCTGATATCACAGAGATGGAAGCATTCCGTAAGCAACAGAATGACCTTGCTGCGAAGAAAAAAGCTGATTACAAGATCACGCCATTAGTGTTCATGATGAAAGCGGTTGCCAAAGCATTAGCAGAGTTCCCAGTGTTTAACTCAAGCTTAAGCAGTGATGGTGAGTCACTTATTCAGAAGAAATACTTCCACATTGGTGTTGCCGTTGATACTCCGAACGGCTTAATGGTTCCTGTGGTTCGTGATGTTGATAAGAAAGGCATTGTTGAATTGTCGCGCGAATTAACCGACATTTCTATCCGTGCGCGTGACGGCAAGTTGAAGTCTGCTGATATGCAAGGTAGCTGTTTTACCATTTCAAGTTTAGGTGGCATTGGCGGTACGGCATTTACGCCGATTGTTAACTATCCAGACGTGGCCATTTTAGGTGTATCAAAATCTGAAATTAAGCCAAAGTGGAATGGAAAAGAGTTTGAACCTAAATTAATGTTGCCTTTATCGCTTTCATACGACCATCGTGTTATTGATGGTGCTATGGCTGCACGCTTTAGTGTCACCTTGTCTGCGATACTTTCAGACATTCGTACATTGATTTTATAAGCATAAAGGTCGCTCATATGAGCGACCTTTTTATTGTGATCGGTTTCAAACAAATTGATTTGAGTATAAAATGCGCCCATCCCAATTTTTTAGTTCGCAATTGAAAGGAAATTGGACGTGAAACGTAAGTTTCAAGCTGGCGACATCGACATTTGGGCCGATCCGTCTTTCACACGGAATGAACAAGATTAGAGGAAATCATGAGTAACGAAATCAAAACTCAAGTAGTCGTACTAGGAGCAGGCCCAGCAGGTTATTCTGCGGCGTTTCGTGCTGCTGACTTAGGCTTAGACACCATAATTGTTGAGCGTTTCAGTACCCTTGGTGGTGTGTGTCTAAACGTTGGTTGTATTCCTTCAAAAGCACTATTGCACGTAGCAAAAGTCATTGAAGAAGCCAAAATTGTTGCTGACCATGGTGTGGTTTTTGGTGAGCCAAAGATTGATTTAGACAAATTACGTAGCTTTAAAAATAAAGTCATTAGCCAATTAACAGGCGGTTTAGGCGGAATGTCTAAAATGCGTAAAGTTGATGTGGTTAATGGTTTTGGTAAATTTACCGGCCCTAACAGCTTAGAAGTGACTGCTGAAGATGGTACTGTGACTGTTGTTCAGTTTGAACAAGCCATTATTGCAGCGGGTTCACGTCCAATTAAATTACCGTTTATTCCACATGAAGACCCACGTATTTGGGACTCAACTGACGCACTCGAACTGAAAGAAGTGCCTGGTAAGTTGCTTGTTATGGGTGGTGGTATTATTGGTCTAGAAATGGGTACTGTGTATTCATCTTTAGGTAGCGAAATTGACGTGGTTGAAATGTTCGATCAAGTTATTCCTGCTGCAGATAAAGACGTAGTTCGCGTTTTCACTAAGCAAATTAAGAAGAAGTTTAACCTTATTCTTGAAACTAAAGTGACCGCAGTTGACGCGAAAGATGATGGTATCTACGTGACAATGGAAGGCAAGAATGCGCCGACAGAACCTGTACGTTATGATGCTGTTTTAGTCGCAATTGGTCGTTCACCTAATGGTAAGTCTTTAGCTGCTGAAAAAGCAGGTGTGAATGTTGATGAACGTGGCTTTATTAACGTTGATAAGCAGTTACGTACTAACGTACCGCATATTTATGCTATCGGCGATATCGTTGGTCAACCTATGTTGGCTCATAAAGGTGTGCATGAAGGTCATGTTGCTGCGGAAGTGATTTCGGGCATGAAGCACTACTTCGACCCTAAAGTGATCCCATCAATTGCTTATACTAATCCTGAAGTAGCATGGGTCGGTCTAACTGAGAAAGAAGCGAAAGAGCAAGGTATTGCTTACGAAACTGCGACTTTCCCTTGGGCTGCAAGTGGCCGTGCAATCGCTTCAGATTGCAGTGAAGGTATGACTAAGCTAATTTTCGACAAAGAGACTCATCGCGTGATCGGTGGTGCTATTGTTGGATCTAACGGCGGTGAATTATTAGGTGAAATTGGCCTAGCAATTGAAATGGGTTGTGATGCTGAAGATATCGCATTAACGATTCATGCTCACCCAACATTGCATGAGTCTGTAGGCTTAGCAGCTGAAATGTATGAAGGTTCAATTACTGACTTACCTAACCCTAAAGCGGTTAAGAAAAAGAAGTAATCTAAGCTGATACTGAACAGCATAAGGCACTCCTCTTTAGGGGTGCTTTTTTTTACCTGTAATTTGATTTTTTAAGCTAGCATTAGCGGAGCATATTACTTTTTTTAAACATATAATTATAAAAAAGTAATATTGTTTATAAAGCGTTGTCAAAATGTGTTAAAAATAATGCATAGATGTACATGTCATTATTTCCTCTCAATGTAGAAAGTTATACTGTTTCTTTTATCTACAGCGTGACTAAACAAGAATATCAGTTTGTATCGGTTTAGGGGACGCTATAACGATGAGTATCAATATTATCTTTTTGAGGTATAGGCTTAATTTATGATCAGAGCGGTAATTTTTGGGGCTGTTAGTCTGATTCTGTGTTCGTTAGCCGCTGCGCCTGTGAATGCCGCAGATATTGTTCAGCGAGTCTTTAATGCGCAAGATGGTTTAGCTAATGCCACGATTCAAGATATTAGCTTTGACCATTATGGATTTGTTTGGCTGGCGACTCAGCAAGGTCTCTACCGGGTGAGTAACAGTAAAGTTAGACGCATCGATAAAGTCGGTTTTGATTCAGTTCTGGATGACGAGTTCATTTCTACTGTGGTTAACTCTGGTCAAGATCATTTACTGGTTGGCACCAATTCCTCGTTATATTTATACAGTATTTTAGATAATCACTTTAGTTTGATCCTTAGACCTGAAGATAATGATGCAACCAATATCAATAACAGTATTCACGTTGCGGCCACTCAGCGTCAGCTTGATGGGCGCTTACTCATATTGGCCTTTTCAGGGCAGGTTTATTATTTTGATGACATCACTCAGCAACTTTCCTTATCCCCAAGCCATACATTAGATCGCAATTTGCCTTGGCGAAATGCGCTTGAGTTACATAATACTAATTATTTGTTTTCGACTAATCATGAGGTACAGCTTCATCATGCCGATGGGACTTTCATTGGGCAATTTCCATGGTCTGATAAAAATGGCACCATTAATAAGTTGTTTCAAGATAAACAACAACGAGTATGGATGTTGACATCAAAAGGAGTCTTTAAGCTTAATATTGAATCGCTTACAGTACAGGCTGTAGCAGAGATCCCTTATTATGTTGAGCAAATGGAGCAAGATCTTAACGGTGATTTATGGATTTCAAGTCGAGCAGGATTGATTTTTTGGAGTCAAGAAAACAATAAGTTAATTATATACCGTGACGAACTTAAGCAACGTGCAAATATAGATTACATCCATGATATGGCAGTCGATGCCGATGGTTTGTTATGGATTGGTGGCTCTGGAGATGGGCTTGCGGTCATTGCCGGTAAGCCTAGTTTTTTAATTGATGATTATTCTAAAAAGCCGCCTTATCAGCTTGATAATGAAATGGTGTGGTCGATATACAGTGAGGGTGACACCGTCTGGTTAGGTACTGATGGTGGTTTGTCAGTAGTGAATACCCATGACCAAACATCAATTATGCTGATCCCTAAGGGTTTTGAACTTAATGACAGTATTTATAAAATTAGTTCCCTAGATGAGCAGCACCTTGTTTTAGCGACGACCAGCGGCTTATATGTGGTCAATAAATTAACTAATATTAGTTCTCGCTTTGCTGATTGGAGTGGTGGCAAAACGTCGCTGGTTGATCGCGTAATCATTAATATTTATCGTGATAAATTGTTTAGTGATGTCATTTGGTTTGCGACTACGAAAGGCTTGTATTATTGGCAAGATGGTAAGGATGAGCTGACGCTACAAGAGCTCAATGACGGTCAGCAGTCACTGACTAATGCTCGCTATAGTGCCCTATTAAGAGATACTGAACATCATCTATGGTTAGCTGGAAATAAACATTTTGGCTATTTAACCACAGAGGGTGAATATGTTTCTAAATTAAATCTATTTGCCAATTTTACTATTCTTCCAACGATTACCAGTGTTATGCAAGTGGCGCCAAGTGTGCTCTGGTTTGGTTCATCCCAACAAGGTATTTATCAATACAATACGCAAACTAATAAGATAATCTCACTGGATCAACAGTGGAAAATAGATTGTAAAGTGGTGTACTTTTTACAGGATACTGCAATCGATCATATTGTTGGCTGTGCCAGTGCCATTATTAAGATAAATAAGGCGACAGGTAAAGTCAGTTCGTTTAGTCATAAAGACGGTTTTATTTCCGATGAATTTAATGAGTCGGCAAAATTTTATGATCCTGCTAAAGGCTTTTTTGTCGGTACCCCTGATGGCGCTATGCTCATCGATCTTGATAAGTTAGCGCCGCGAACGGTCAATGATAAGGCGATACTTGAATCTGTATCTGTATTTTATGAAGATAAAACAGCGGTTTATCTTATTCCAAGCCAGTTATCGCAAGTTGAACCGGGTGCGAGCCTAATTAGCTTCCAAATAGCCATACTGGATTACCTTGATGATAAACCTATGACCATCCAATATCGTTTGGTTGAGAATGGCTCCGATGCGGGAAATTACGTGTTACTGGAAGGGCAGTCACAAATTAATATTACCGGTTTAAGTGCTGGGGAATATGTGCTTGAACTCTTGTATAAAAAAAATGGTGTGTGGACGAATGAGCCATTTCAATATCGATTTACGGTAAAGCAGTTTTGGTGGCGATCACAACAATTTAAAGGTGCATTAATACTGATCATATTGCTAACTGGATTGGCCATATTGATCTTTAGGCAGCGACAGGTTAGCCGCTTTAAACAAATGAATACTGCATTACTGCAAAGTGATGATCGCTTACGCCAGGCTCTAAAAGGTAGCGATTCAGATTTATGGCAATGGCATGAGCATACTCGAATGTTTTCATTAGACAATCGCGGTGGTGTACTGGGACCTGAGCCTCATATCGACATAAAGCTAGAAGACATTCCCATTCATCAAGATGATATTGAGCAGATTTCCAAAGCCTGGAATGAGTTGATCACATGTGCAACAGACGTGATTGACATAGAGTATCGCTATCACAATCAATATGATCAGCAATGGCATTGGCTGCGAATTAAAGGTCGTGCCACTGATGTCGATCACAGTGGTGGAAAGTTAATACATGTTGCTGGTATGTATACCGATATTACCCAGCAAAGAGCGCTTGAAAGTGAGGTCAATTTATTAGCTCAAGCGTTTGAAAATACCTCAGAGGGTATGCTGATCTTAGATAGCGACAAGCACATCAAAATTAGCAATGCTGCGGCCAATTTAATTCTTGCAGCTCAAAAGAGCGACTTAGTCGGAAAACCGTTTGCCAAATTAGTGTTTGAGACGCTAGAACCTTTCGACATGGATGATGTGTTTGATAAGGAGGGCTTTTGGACTGGAGAGTGCGAGTTTAATTGTAACGATGGTAGCCGATGTCCGGTATGGATAAATATCTCGACTATGTTCAACGTGAGCGGCTCAGCATTACATTATGTGGTGGTATTTTCAGATATCACTGAGCGCAAACATAATGAACTCCATCTGCGCCGTTTAGCCAACAATGACATGTTAACTGGCTTAGCGAATCGGGCGATGTTTTCTCGCCGTCTTGGACAAGTCATAGAAACAGCAAAGCAGCATCATGAAAACTTAGCACTGTTATTTTTAGATTTGGACAGATTTAAACATGTGAATGACTCTTATGGCCACAGTATGGGTGATGCCTTATTGGTTGAAGCCGCAAGTCGGTTACAGTCTTGCTTGTCTGAAGAACATTTGTTGTGTCGTTTTGGTGGCGATGAATTTGTTATTTTGCTGCGTGATGCCAAAGACGTCGATACGATCAACCACATAGCCAAACAACTGTTACAACAAATAGAAATGCCATTTAAATTATATGGTCGGGAATTTTTCATTTCGACTAGCATAGGCATCAGTATGTGGTCTGATGATGACCAAACTCCCGAAACCTTGATTAAAAATGCTGATTTAGCCATGTATCACGCTAAAGAAGAGGGGCGAGGTAATTTTCAATATTATTCCGCTGAGCGAAATGCTGAAGCCTTATACCATTTACGCTTAGAAGCTGATTTACACCAAGCGATACTTTGCAATGAGTTTGAGCTGTATTATCAGCCGCAGATTGATGTGAATAAGCATAATAGTATTGTCGGCGTTGAAGCCTTGATCCGTTGGAAACACCCAAAAGATGGCATGATCCGGCCCGATGTGTTTATTGGGATAGCCGAATCTTGTGGCCTCATCGTGGAAATTGATCGCTGGGTGCTCACTCAAGCTTGTCTCGACGGCGCGAGCTGGCATCAGCAGTACCAAAGTAAAATAAAAGTGTCGGTTAACGTGTCGGCAATGCATTTTAGGCAGCCAGACTTTATCGACTTTTTAACTGCGACATTACATAAAACTGGCATGCCTGCAAAATATTTGTCGGTAGAAATTACTGAAGGTGTATTGATGAAAGAAGTCGATATTGCCAGCCAACATTTACTCGCGTTAAAGCAGTTAGGCATTGATGTTGCGATCGATGATTTTGGCACCGGTTATTCTTCGCTCGCGTATTTGCGTTCATTCCAAGTCAATATTCTGAAAATTGATCGCTCATTTTTAATCCATATTGACACCCATCAAGCTGACCAAGCTATTGTAAGCAGTGTGATTGAATTAGCACGAAATCTCTCGCTTGAAGTCATTGCTGAAGGTGTTGAAACCGCTGAGCAACTTGCACAAGTTGTCCAACGAGGCTGCCATATTATTCAGGGATATTATTTTGCCAAGCCGATGCCCAAAGCTGATCTTGAACAAGATATTAAGCGACAAATGAGCATTGAACACTAATGGGTTCTCTGTGATACCAATATCATTCTATAGCGGCTATCCATTTGTATGGCTATTGGTTAAATGTTGTTAGAATGCGTTGTTTTTACTTACTTTCGGAATGATTTATGCAATCAACCTTACGCCTTAACTTATTCATATGGTTTTTGGCTAGCAGTATGTGCCTTTGCCTGGCGGTGCAACCTGCCTATGCAGCAAAAAAAGCGCCTAAAGAAAGGCCCACAATTGGCTTAGTGCTCAGTGGTGGCGGAGCTAAGGGCGCTGCACATATTGGTGTGTTGAAAGTACTTGAAAAATATCATATTCCTGTTGATTACATTGCAGGTACCAGTATTGGTGCCTATGTTGCTGGCATGTATGCATTAGGCTATAACGCCGACCAAATTGAAAAAATTATGCTCAGTGGAGAATGGTCTAAAGGCTACTCAGACACTATTCCGCGCGATAAATTAAGCTACCGTGATAAACAGCAACGTGATCAGTTTAATATTCCACTCACAGTGGGCTATAACAATAACAGTTTAACTTCTCCTAGTGGTTTGTTACGTGGCCAAAGTATGTCGCAATTATTGCGCCACTCGACGGGTTTAGTTGAGCAGTTTGGTGATTTTGATGAACTTGCTATTCCCTATCGAGCAGTGGCGACGGATTTAGCCACTAGTGAAGCCGTGGTGTTATCTAGCGGCAGTGTTGTGCAAGCAATGCAAGCATCGGCAACGGTACCAGGTGCATTGCAACCAGCATTGATTAATGGCCGCTTATTAGTTGATGGTGGCATTGCCAATAATATGCCGATTGATGTGGTCAAAGCCATGGGCGCAGACATCATCATTGCTGTTGATATCGGTTCGCCATTAACTAAGCAAGAAAACTTAGACAGCACCATTGCTGTATTAGAGCAGCTATCAACTATGTTGACTCAAGCTAGCACTGCGCGGCAAAAAACCTTGCTGACATCGAGCGATATCTTAATTCGTCCTGCCATTGATAATTTAAGCACCACTGATTTTTCAATTATGCCATTGGCACTTAAATTAGGTGAAGATGCCGCTAAGTTAGAATTAGTAAAGTTACAACCTCTTGGCATTAGTGAACAAGATTACTTAGCCTATCAAGCAAGTAAATTACAACAAAGTTTACTGTGGAACGACCCGCTTAAAAAACCTATTTATAAAATTGCTTTTGATAATCAATCAAAAGTCAGTGAGAAATTACTGCGTGAGCGTTTAGGGATCACTGAAGGTATTATTCTGAGTAAAGAGGAACTCGATTCTGCTCTAAATCGGGTGTACTCATTGAATAAATTTGAGCGTGTTGATGCTGAGTTTGAAGATGTTGATCAAGGGCGAATACTGACCATTACCACTAAGGCCAAATCATGGGGACCAAACTATTTTCAAGCGGGATTTAATTGGGAAGATGATTTCACCTTAGATTCGGCGATTACCTTAAGTTTGGCGTATACCATGACTGACTTAACTGAAAATGGTGGTGAGTGGCGTAACGAATTAGAACTTGGCTTTAAAAAGCGCGTGGCGACTGAGTTTTATCAACCCTTAGATCGTGATCAAACATTTTACAGCTTAGCGAGATTTCAATATGAAATGAAAAACTGGGATCTATACGATCAAGATATCCGTTATTTTCAACTCGAGAATAAAGTCGCACAAATTGTATTAGGTATCGGTTATAACTTTAATTCTGATGGCATTATGGAATTTGGTGTTATCGCCGAAGATGGCCGTGTTACCAGTGAATTTGGCTTGGTTGATTCAATTAATTTCCATTCAACCGGCGGCTATTTTAAGGTTGCCTACGATAATCTCAACAGCATTAGTTTCCCAACAGAAGGCAATAGACTGACTTTTACCAGCTATTTAAGAGATGAGTCATATAAAGGCTTAAGCAATGTCAGTAATACTGACAGCGATGATTTAGCCTGGCAATTTGAGGCCGATTGGAAAGGCGCATTAAAGCTCGGTAATCATGCCATTGTGGGTAAAATGGAATTGGCAACCACCCAGAATGATGGCGACTTTACTTTGCATGTTGCCGATTTAGGAGGTTTCTTAAACTTATCTGGTTTCCGCAAAGATACCTTGGTCGGCGCCCATAAAGTCTTTGGTGCTGTGATTTACCAGTACGATCTTGGCCGCGATGTGCTGATCACCGATTTGCCTTTGTACTTAGGCACTAGCCTTGAAGCTGGTAATGCATGGTTTAATCGTGATGATGTCGATTTAGGTGATTTGATTTTCGGTAGTAGTTTGTATTTAGGTACCGATACCGATTGGGGACCCGCGGCATTAGGTTTCGGTTTTAATGACAGTGGCCAGTCTGCATTTTATTTATTTGTCGGCAAAAACTTTTAGGCAGTTATTATTCAATCTAAGCCAAAAACATAGAGGCTAGAGGCTATACGAGCCATAAAGCCTAGTGGCTAGAGCGCTTCGCTGCTAGATGCTAGATGAGCTAAAAAGCCTAGAAGCTAGGACACTGCAGATGCTATTAAATCTTAGCAGTGTCCCTAGTAGCGCAGCGACCTATAACCTAGCAGGACGTAGTCCGCTCTAGCAGCGCAGCGACCTTGTTAAGCAATGCGGGTAATAATCCTGCGTGCGCCAATTGATGATGCGCAATAACCCATTTGGTTTGCGTCGCAGTGTGAGGCGCAGGAATTGCCACCGTTTGCATGCTGGCAGCACGGGCAGCAATTAAGCCATTAAATGAATCTTCAATCGCAATACATTGGCTTGGTGCTATGTCCAAGCCTTTAGCACAATTCAAATATACCTCGGGATGAGGCTTACCATAGTCTAAATTTTCAGCAGACTCTATAGCATCAAAATAATGACTTATGGCGAGTTTATGCAGCACTGCTTCGATAATTAATGACGATGAAGAGGTGGCTAAACCTATTTTAAGCCCTAAACGTTTGCACGCCTCTAGCGACTCAATCACACCTAACATGGGTTGACCATGTGCGTTTATTTGGCTTACTACTTCATTAACTATGGTATTCGCCGTCGCTGTATTGTCGTAATTTGGCCATGGAAAACGTTGGTGCCAATAGCTAACAACATGATCAATGCGCAAGCCTGTGGTTTGCTCCACGTCTTCAAGGCTGAGGTTAAGCCCAAAACTATTCAGCACAGTTTGCTCAGCTAACTGCCAAGCGGGTTCGGAATCAATTAAAATTCCATCCATATCAAAAATAACGGCTTTTATTTGGGTAGACACAATTCAGACTCCATAAACAGCATAACCTTAAGCGCTAATTATTGCTTTGATGCTGTTATGGCGCAATCAAAATAGACTTTTTAAAAAATATTTCATTTAAAAAACAAGATATCTTTTTGTATATAGTTTAATCAGCGGGTACCGCATAAGCTAATGTATTTAAATATTTTTTTAGCTGTTTCAAACTATTGTCTAATTTTAATTTATTGAACTTGGGTTTAAATTGATCTTTAGGTTGATAAATCGCATTGATTTCATACCTCTGGTAGTGTGAGCTGATTCATACTTTTATAAAGCTGTAGTATACTGGTGGTCGGATTTCAAGCCCGAACCAGTGGAATTATCAGCGTAATCATAATGACGCTGAGTTTCGCCGTTAGGCGTCAAACAAAGAGGAATGTTGCCGTGCTAGAAGCATATCGTAAACACGTCGCAGAACGTGCTGCAGAGGGTGTAGTCCCTAAGCCATTAGATGCACAACAAGTGGCTGAACTGGTTAAGTTAATTGAAACACCTCCAGCAGGTGAAGAGGCATTCGTCCTCGACTTGCTCGAAAATCGTATTCCACCAGGAGTAGATGAAGCCGCTTATGTTAAAGCCGCTTTCCTTGATGCAGTCGCTAAAGGCACTGTGTCATCTCCTATTTTAAGCGCAGAACACGCTGTTAAACTGCTTGGCACCATGCAAGGCGGTTACAACATTGAGCCGTTAATTGACCAACTAGATAATGCAGCATTAGCACCTCTATCGGTTACCGCACTTTCAAATACATTGTTGATGTTTGATTCATACCACGATGTTGTTGAAAAAATGCAAGCGGGTAATGATTTTGCTAAGCAGGTTGTTGAGGCTTGGGCTAATGCAGATTGGTTCTTAAACCGTCCAAAAATGGCTGACAAAGTCACCTTAACAGTGTTTAAAGTGTCTGGTGAAACCAACACTGATGATTTGTCTCCTGCGCCAGATGCATGGTCTCGTCCAGATATTCCACTACACGCATTAGCAATGCTAAAAAATGCCCGTGACGGTATTGTGCCTGATCAATCAGGTGTTGTGGGTCCAATCAAAGAAATCGAAGCGTTAAAAGGTAAAGGTCATCCTTTAGTTTACGTTGGTGATGTGGTTGGTACGGGTTCTTCACGTAAATCTGCCACTAACTCAGTGTTATGGTTTATGGGTGATGATATTCCTTATGTGCCTAACAAGCGTGCTGGTGGCTTCTGTTTAGGTAACAAAATTGCGCCAATTTTCTTCAACACCATGGAAGATGCGGGTGCATTACCGATCGAACTAAACGTTGATCAAATGGATACTGGTGATGTGATCGATATCTACCCTTATGAAGGTGTAGTTAAGCGTCACGGCACTGATGAAGTTATCTCTACATTTGAGCTTAAAACCGAAGTATTGTTAGATGAAGTTCGTGCTGGTGGTCGTATTCCGTTGATCATTGGTCGCGGCCTTACTGACCGTGCGCGTGAAACCTTAGGACTTGAAGCATCAAAAGTGTTTGTTCGTCCACAAGACATCGCCGCTTCTAACAATGGCTATACTTTAGCTCAGAAAATGGTTGGTAAAGCATGTGGCGTATCAGGCGTTCGTCCTGGCCAATACTGCGAACCTAAGATGACCTCTGTCGGTTCACAAGACACTACCGGCCCTATGACACGTGATGAGTTAAAAGACTTAGCATGTTTAGGCTTTAGTGCTGATTTAACCATGCAGTCATTCTGTCACACTGCCGCTTATCCAAAGCCAGTTGATGTTACCACTCACCACACACTACCAGATTTCATTATGAACCGTGGTGGTGTTGCTTTACGTCCAGGTGACGGGGTTATTCACTCTTGGTTAAACCGTATGTTGTTACCCGATACCGTAGGTACTGGTGGTGATTCACATACTCGTTTCCCGATTGGTATTTCGTTCCCAGCAGGTTCTGGTCTAGTAGCATTTGCTGCAGCAACAGGTGTTATGCCTCTTGATATGCCTGAATCAGTGCTAGTTCGCTTTAAAGGCGAAATGCAACCTGGTATTACCTTACGTGACTTAGTCCATGCTATCCCACTAAAAGCAATTGAAATGGGTCTGCTAACGGTCGAGAAGAAAGGCAAAATTAACGCTTTCTCTGGCCGCGTATTAGAAATTGAAGGTCTTGAAAAACTTAAAGTTGAACAAGCATTCGAATTATCTGATGCATCTGCTGAGCGTTCAGCAGCAGGTTGTAGCATTAAGCTAGATAAAGAACCAATCATTGAATATCTAACCTCTAACATCGTAATGTTAAAGTGGATGATTGCAGAAGGTTATGGCGATCGTCGTACGATTGAACGTCGTATTACTGCGATGCAAGAATGGATTGCTAACCCACAGTTGATGGAAGCAGATAAAGATGCAGAATATGCTGAAATTATCGAAATCAACCTAAACGACATCAAAGAGCCAATCCTTTGTGCACCAAACGATCCTGATGATGCAGTATTATTATCAAGCGTTGCACAAACTAAGATTGACGAAGTGTTTGTGGGTTCTTGTATGACTAACATCGGTCACTTCCGTGCTACCGGTAAGATGTTAGAAAAGTTTGCTACCACGCTACCAACTCGTTTATGGATTGCACCACCGACTAAGATGGACCGAGATCAATTAACGGAAGAAGGTTACTACTCAATCTTCGGTCGTGTTGGTGCTCGCATCGAGATCCCTGGTTGTTCTCTATGTATGGGTAACCAAGCACGTGTTGCAGAAGGTGCGACTGTAGTATCAACGTCTACACGTAACTTCCCTAACCGTTTAGGTACTGGCGCAAACGTTTACTTAGCATCAGCTGAGTTAGCCGCAGTAGCAGCATTGTTGGGTCGTTTACCTTCAGTTGAAGAGTATCAAGAATACGCCAAAGAATTAGATGCAACAGCAGCTGATACTTACCGTTACTTGAACTTTGATCAAATCGATTCTTACACTAAGAAAGCCGACAGCGTGATTTTCCAAGCCGCAGTTTAAGCTTATACTAGTTAACAATTGATCAAAAATGCCAGCAGAAATGCTGGCATTTTTATTTGGTATTTGAATCTTACTTTCTCCGATAAGATCCTGATTGTTATAATACTCAAAGTAAAACCTAAAAAGGTTTTGTACTTTCGACAAGCAAAGATATACCAAATTAAACAACAAGATATAAGGTTGTATCGATCTATTTTTCTGGGTAGACTCTGTAATTAAAGCTATTTTAGTTTCGATTCATATTTTGAGAGTTTATATGAATAATAAGCATTCTGAAAAAATGCTAATAAAAAAACAAAATAAAATAATCCGCTTCTCTTTGCATCTTCAGTATTTTCCCAATACCAAGCAACGCATACGAATAAGAAAGTATAGAAAATTATTTTAGGTAGGATGATTTTTAACATTAATATAGGCCTGACTGATTAAGGGTTTGTCTGTTATTTAACTCTGATTTTGCTTTTTGTAGTTCAGTTTTATTAAAAACAATACATCCCCAAATAACTATCAAAGTCCAATGCTTTTTACCCACTTTTTTGAGTGACCATATATCCTTAATTATGTCTTTTCCGCTCACAATAGAAGCGCCGATACCAACATAACCGACAAAAGAGTCTATAGACTCATGAAAACTAATATCACTCAACAACTCTTCATTTGAAAGTGACCAAATTCCCCACTGTGAGTTTACGAATGTGGTATCTAAAGCTTTTTCTAGAACAGCCCCTAAAAGTGCTTTGTTACTAATACTTCTGATTAGTGCCAAAGCCTCTATTCTCTGCAGTCTATCCATATGTCTATAGAGAATCATGGCTGCAATAGCTTGAACTTCTGTTTCGCCAGCACCGACTAACAAGTTTCTAGGAATAGAGGTAATACTAGCGAGTTTTTCTAATTGTGATTTGGTATTTTTAGGGAGGTTGTACGGTAATGAATTCATTGATATTCCTTTTTCAATGTGATGGTAGTTATTATAGCTATAATAAAAAATTTTTCTAATCGATGAAGCCCTTAAAGCTATATATTAGTTAAATAAATCGATTTATAAATTATTTATATGTTTAACGGTTAACGTCAATTTACCACAATATGGTTGTGCTTAAAGGATAAAGCATATAGTAATCATGGGATCTATGGTTTCATACCCATTTCTTGAGTTGATTCTAAAATTGCAGTGCAAAACTTCAATCTAACTAATTGCTTGCCGCAGGCTATCGTGCAGATAATCCAGCGAGACGCCGCAAGCACTTCCATGTGGGCTTAACCAAAACATCCATGTTTTGGATACTCGCTGACTCATCTACACCTGTAATTTTTATCTCTTCGATTTACCTCTATTTGTGACGATGGCTAAAAAGCAAAAGCAAAAGCAAAAGCAAAAGCAAAAGCAAAAGCAAAAGCAAAAGCAAAAAGCTGGATCCCCGATAAAAGATCTCGGGGATGACGGTTTGAAGGTTTAATTATTAACTCGGACGAGATGATTTTTATCCCTATGAGGTTAAATCGAAGAGATGGAATATCGGGTGTAAGCGCGGCTGTGACCGTCCATGACATGGACGTCATGGCCGAGTTTACAGGGATTTTTTGTATATAAAAAGTGCGACGTGTCACAGAAGTGCTTACACTAAGGCCTGCGGCAGGCAATTGATAACAGTCATGGTATGCACTACAGCAAGTTTTCCAATACGAAAGATAAATGGATATTCGTTGCTGACTTATCTACACCTGTAATTATGCTCTCTTCGATTTAGCTCTATTTGTGACGATGGCTAAAAAGCAAAAGCTGGATCCCCGATAAAAGATCTCGGAGATGACGATTTGAGTGTGGTGATTCAATTCACCTAAATAAAGCGGATTTTATTACAAATAAGGTTAAATCGAAGAGATAGAATATCGGGTGTAAGCGCGGCTGTGACCGTCCATGACATGGACGTCATGGCCGAGTTTACAGGGATGTACTTGTAACGTGTCACAGAAGTGCTTGCACTAAGGCCTGCGGCAGGCAATTGATAACAGTCATGGTATGCACTACAGCAAGTTTTCCAATACGAAAGATAAATGGATATTCGTCGCTGACTTATCTGCACCTGTAGTTTTTATTTCTTCGGTTTGGAATTGTGGGAAACGACATTTAAGAGCCAAAGCTAACGCTGGATCTCCGATAACATATCTCGGTTGTGACGATTTGAGTGTGGTGATTCAATTCACCTAAATGAAGCGGACTTTATTACAAATGAGGTTAAATCGAAGAGATGGAATGTCGGGTATAAGCGCGGCTGTGACCGTCCATGACATGGACGTCATGGCCGAGTTTACAGGGATTTTTTGTATATAAAAAGCGCGGCGTGCCACAGAAGTGCTTGCACTAAGGCCTGCGGCAGGCAATTGGTAACCGTAATGGTTTAATTAAAACAAACTTTCCAATACCAAAAAAGGTAAGGGTTCGTTTGTTTTCGGGTAAACATTATCAAGGATGTACATTGCAACGTGTTGCAGAAGTGTTTGCGCTAAACGTCACTCGCACACATCGATAATTTGGGATGTGTTATCACCCAATGTGAAACCTTGTGATGTTGCTCTGGTATGGGTGAAGCGCCACGACGTTAGTGGCCGCAGGTCATATCTTAAAAAGTTTTTGGCCCGCGCAGGGTGGAACCTTGCGATGTTAATTCAAACGAAGTTTGAAAAAGCTGGTGTGGCCGTAGGACATTGTAAAACAAAGTCTATGAATACTTAATATTCATCGAAATCAGAGGTTCACGTGAGCCATTCTCTGCCCGTAATCTGGCAAGATATTGCTGCCATAGCTCAGTTTGATTACTGCATAAGTTATGCAGTACCTGCCAAGAATATAAGCCGGTATCGTGGCCATCATCAAAGATGATTTTAACCGCATAATGACCAACCGGTTCGAGCGCTTTGATATTAACGGCTTTCTTATGGGTAACCAATATTGGATTACCATGACGCTGCACTTCTGCAGACGGCGAGAATACCCGTAACATTTCACAGCTGATATTGTAGGTTTGGCCGTTATCGAACGTCACTTCGAGTAACTTAGATTGGCGCTTAAGTTTAATGCCAGTGACAGTTGGCGTTGATTGAGTCATGGGAATACCTATAAAAAAAGGATTAACGCTAAATCGCAGATTATCATCATACGCGACTTTGCTGTTAATCCTATTGTTGAAACGTGCATTCGTGATGTTTATTCATATAGAAAAGGTCACGAGCCTCCCATCTGTCATAATCAAATGGGAGGACGCTTGATTCAAATAATGATTATAAAATGAAGCGACTTAAGTCTTCATCTTGTACCAAGGTATCAAGGTGGTCATTGACATAGTCAGCGTCAATCACAAAGGTGGAACCTGATTTTTCAGAAGCATCATAGGAGATATCTTCCATCAGCTTTTCCATCACAGTATGTAAACGGCGAGCACCAATATTTTCAGTACGCTCGTTCACTTGCCATGCGGCTTCAGCAATACGTTCAATACCTGACTCAGTAAACTCTATAGTGACACCTTCAGTGTTCATGAGGGCAATACTTTGCTCAGTAAGTGACGCAAATGGCTCGGTTAAAATACGTTTAAAATCGGCGGCAGTTAGGGCATCTAACTCAACTCGAATCGGTAAACGGCCCTGAAGCTCTGGAATGAGATCAGAGGGTTTAGACATCTGGAATGCACCAGAGGCGATAAACAAAATATGGTCGGTTTTGACCATGCCGTGCTTAGTCGACACAGTACAACCTTCAACTAATGGCAGTAAGTCACGTTGCACACCTTCGCGAGACACATCAGGGCCTGAGCTTTCGCCGCGTTTACAAATTTTGTCGATTTCGTCTAAAAACACAATGCCATTTTGCTCAACGAGTTCTATCGCTTGCTCTTTCAAGTCTTCTTGATTGACCAGCTTAGCGGCTTCATCTTCAACGAGCTGCTTGTAAGCATCTTTAATTTTAAGCTTTTTGCGCTTAGAGGTGCTTTGACCAAGATTTTGAAATAACCCCTGCAACTGGTTGGTCATTTCTTCCATGCCTGGAGGCGCCATGATCTCAACACCTACTTGAGGTGCCGCTATGTCGATTTCAATTTCTTTGTCGTCTAATAAGCCTTCACGCAGCTTTTTACGGAAAACCTGACGAGTGCTCGAGTCATCTTTTTTGTCGGTATCCCAGTCATCTTTCGGCTTAGGCAATAACGCATCTAAAATGCGTTCTTCGGCAAGCTCTTCGGCACGATAACGGCATTTTTTCATTTGCTGTTCGCGAGTCATTTTAACGGCAGAATCGGTCAAATCACGGATGATTTGTTCCACTTCTTTACCGACATAACCGACTTCAGTAAATTTTGTTGCTTCAACTTTGATGAACGGCGCGTTAGCCAATTTGGCTAAACGACGGGCAATTTCTGTTTTACCCACACCGGTTGGGCCGATCATTAAAATATTCTTTGGCGTGACTTCATGGCGCAATGCAGGCTCAAGCTGCATCCGGCGCCAGCGATTTCGCAGTGCAACGGCTACCGAGCGTTTGGCATTTTGTTGGCCAATAATGTGTGCATCTAGTTCGTGAACAATTTCACGTGGAGTCATTTCAGACATAACTGTTCCTTTATTAACGCTCGAATTAGTAGTCTAACTTTTCGATAGTTTTGAATTGGTTGGTGAATACACAAATGTCACCTGCAATTGTTAGTGATTTCTCTGCTATATCTTCTGCACTTAACTCGGTATTTTGCAGTAGTGCTAAGGCCGATGCATGGGCATAGTTGCCACCAGAACCGATAGCAATAAGATCGTACTCAGGTTGTACCACATCACCGTTACCGGTAATAATGAGTGATTCTTGAGCATCGGCTACCACTAGCATAGCTTCGAGTTTACGTAGCATTTTGTCGGTGCGCCAATCTTTGGCTAATTCGACAGCAGACTTTAATAAATGGCCTTGATGCATTTCGAGCTTAGCTTCAAAGCGCTCAAAAAGAGTAAATGCATCGGCAGTACCGCCAGCAAAACCAGCTAGTACTTTATTGTGGTATAGGCGGCGCACTTTACGGGCATTGCCTTTCATCACGGTATTGCCTAGAGACACTTGGCCATCACCAGCGATGACGACTTGATTATTGCGGCGAACGGATACGATAGTAGTCACGGTAAATCCTCTTCCTAATACATCAACGGCTCATTAGGGTGAATGCAATTGTTGATTGTTAAAATGGATATGGGGCCAAAATGCTAAATATCAAGCGATGGTTAACAAAAAGCCCTGTTCGAATGAACAGGGCTAATATGAGATAAATGTTATCAGCAGGCTTGTGGTGTTATTCCCATAACCAAATAATGCAGCCATTTAAACCTGCGCTTTGCATCTTATGCCGGTTATGTTCTGCCTCGCGTTTGTTTGGATAAGGCCCTAACACTACTCGATACCATATTCCGTTGGTGCCTTCACTACGACGAACTTGCGCTTCAGCACCTTGGAAGGCGATTCTGGCTTTCATTTCATTTGCTTGCGATTCTTGTCTAAACGATCCGCATTGCATTTGATAGATACCACTTGAAACCACTCCAGACTGAGGCAAGTCAATTTCAACTTGCTTGTTTTCAAGCTCCTCCAGATAAGTCCATTCTTCTTGTGGCTTAGGTGGTAATGCATTTGGATCTTTCTTAACCACTTTTTTTGGCGTTTCTACGGTCGCAGTGGATACCGTTTTCTTTTTCGGTTGCTGAACCGGCTCACTTGTTACTGGTGAGTCAGAGCTACCATTAATCGACCATAAAAAGTAACCAAAGCCGCTCAATAATGTGAGTATCACAAACACAGCAAAATAAGGAAAAGAGCGTTTAGGTGCTTTTTTTCGTTGTGGCGCGCGGGCTTTTGCGCCCGCCCGAGGTTTGCGATTTGCGTAGTCACGACTCATGATTACATCCGCTCTAGGGTTTCAATGCCAAGTAGTGACAAGCCCGTTTTTAAGGTCTTTGCGGTTAATTGCGACAACAATAAACGGCTTTGTTTTTCGGCTTCAGTTTCGGCAGCCAATACTGGACAAGCTTCATAAAAACTCGAAAATTCGCTAGCAAGCTCATAAAGATATCCACATAGTACATGTGGTAAGCCTTTGTCTGTCATGCGAGTTAATACTTCACCAAACTGGGCTAATTTAGTGCCTAAGTCTTTTTCTTTTTCATGTTCGAGCACAATCTTAGCTTGGCTAAGGTCAATATCTGCCGCACGCTTGAAAATGCCGGCAACACGTGTGTAGGCATATAATAGATAAGGTGCAGTATTGCCTTCAAAACTGAGCATTTGCTCAAAGCTGAAAATATAATCGCTGGTTCTGTTTTTAGATAGGTCTGCATACTTAACCGAGCTGATCCCAACCACGCGAGCAATTTCAGTAAGGGTCGCTTCATCCATATCTGGGTTTTTGCTACGAACAAGTTCAAGTGCTCGCACATCGGCTTCATCAAGTAAATCAACTAATTTAACTACACCACCAGAGCGAGTTTTAAAAGGGCGTCCATCTGCACCGTTCATGGTGCCAAAGCCTGTGTGCTCTAGTGACATTTCTGGGCGAACAAATTTAGCTAATTTGGCGAGACTAAACACTTGTTGAAAATGCAGTGCTTGGCGTAAGTCAACAAAGTACAACGCGCGATCGGCTTTTAGTACGTTTGAGCGATAACGCATGGCAGCAAGATCTGAAGTTGCATATAAATAGCCACCATCAGCTTTTTGGATGATAACAGGAAGAGGTTCGCCCTCTTTGGTACGAAATGCTTCTTGGAACACCACTTTAGCGCCATTACTTTCGTCTAACAAACCTTGGGTATCAAGATCGCTAACCACTTGAGCTAGGTCGGCATTATAGGCGCTTTCGCCGTGCACATCGGCGCGGGTTAAGCTAACCCCTAAACGTTTATAAACATCATGGCAGTGGCTTAATGAAATATCGTTAAACTCGCGCCATAATTTATTACAGTATTCGTCACCAGATTGTAAAGCGACCACAAGTTGACGAGCACGAGTGGCAAATTCAGTCGACTCATCAAAACGGACTTTAGCTGCGCGATAAAAACTTTCTAAGTCAGACAATTCCATTTTGGCTTGTTCGCCATTGGCTGCGCGTAACTCTTCCATTAACGCCAGTAGCATACCAAACTGAGTTCCCCAATCGCCTACGTGGTTTTGACGGATCACCTTATGGCCTAAAAACTCAAGCGCGCGCACTACGCTGTCACCAATAATGGTTGAACGTAAGTGACCGACGTGCATTTCTTTGGCTAAGTTTGGCGAAGAATAATCAACCACGATCGTTTGCTTAGGCGGTAATATCACGCCTAGGTGGTCACTGTTTAGCGCTTGTTGTAGCTGATTAGCTAATGCATTGTCATCAATAAAGAAATTAATAAACCCTGGACCAGCAATTTCTACTTTGGCCACATAAGATGATGCAGGCAAAGTATCAATGATCAGCTGCGCTAACTCACGAGGGTTCTTTTTAGCTACTTTGGTTAGCATCATTGCCAGGTTAGTCGCTAAGTCACCATGACTTTTATCTTTAGTGCGATCGACCTGAATGCGGGCTTGAAAATCAGCCGGCACAATCCCTTGCTGTTTGAAGGATTCGATGGTTTGTTCTAGTAAAGATTCAATATGTGATTTCATGGGCTTTTGCTTGCACTAATTCGTTAAATGAATGACATGACGGAACCGCATATTTTAGCCGTTTATAGGGGGTGATTGCTATCTGCTTTAACGGAAATATTGGTTTTTTTATGTTGATTATGAACCTAAGTGAAGTTTATCACCGGTATAAGGTCGGTTTACTTCCCGTACAGCAGGCGATTACATCAAATCCTGTGGGTCACGATCGATACTCCAGCGACAACGTTTACTTTCTGGTATTTGTTCAATAAGCGCTAAAACCCGTTCAAATTCGGTTTGTAAACGCTGCCGACTTTTGGCTTGCAGTATTAATTGGCGGCGGTATTTGCCTGCTTTACGATCAAGCGGTGCCGGAATTGGACCAATAATTTCAAAGTCTTTATCTTGGGGGAGTAGTTTGCTAGTGCGTGTTAAAAAAGCATCAGCATCTTCTGCTAAATGCGCTTCAGCGCGAATTAATACCATGTGCCATGCTGGTGGTAATAATGCTTGTTGACGTTCTTTTAGCTGACTACGAGCAAACTCACCATAACCGCGTTTCAACAGGTCACGCAAAATTGGGTTATCACTTTGATGGGTTTGCAGGAGTACTTTACCGGGTTTATCAGCGCGGCCAGCACGACCCGATACTTGGGTGTATAGCTGGCCAAATCGTTCTGGTGCGCGAAAGTCTGCACTAAACAGGGCGCCATCAACATCAAGTAAACCCACTAAGGTGACATCAGGAAAGTGATGACCTTTTGCCAGCATTTGCGTGCCAACGAGGATTTTATATTTACCCATGTGTATGCCTTGCAACTGCTGCTCAAGTGAACCTTTACGCCGCGTGGTGTCGCGGTCTATTCGCACTACAGGATATTTGGGAAACAGTTTTACGATTTCTTGTTCCAGTTGCTCGGTACCTAAACCATGGCCCATTAGCATAGTGCTGCCGCATTGGTGGCATTGGCGCGGAATAGCGTATTGATTACCGCAATGATGACAACATATTTCGTTTAAGCCCTGATGGACGGTAAAAAAGGCATCACAGCGATCACATTCATGTAAATGGCCACATTCATGACACAGTAACGCGGGCGCAAAACCACGGCGGTTTAAAAATAGCAGCACCTGATTACCCGCATCAAGGTGCATGCGCATTTCGTTAATTAATGATGCTGACATCCCCGCTTTTAGGGGTTGCGAAGTAATATCAATAATACCTTGTTTCACTTTTTGCGCTGCGCCAGCGCGCTCACTTAATTCAAGGTGATGATAACGTCCGGATAAGGCATTTTGTAAGGTTTCTAATGATGGCGTTGCTGAACCTAAAACCACCTGAATATCTTCAAGGTGTCCCCGCATTACGGCTAAATCTCGGGCGTGGTAGCGCACACCTTCTTGTTGTTTAAAGCTACTGTCATGCTCTTCATCAAGAATAATTAACCCAGGAAAAGCCATGGGAGTAAAGAGTGCTGAGCGAGTGCCAATAATAATTGCCGCTTCACCGACACGAGCCTGACGCCAAGCTTCTAGGCGTTGATTATCGGTTAGGCCCGAATGGATCACGGCGACATTGACTTCGAAACGGCGTTTGAAGCGATTAATGGTTTGCGGGGTTAAGCCTATTTCAGGCACAAGAATGAGCGCTTGTTTACCTTGTTGTAAAATAGTCTCAAGCAAGGCTAAGTAAACTTCAGTTTTGCCTGAGCCAGTAATCCCTTCTAATAAAGTGCAATGAAAACCTTGCTGTTGAGTGAGTACCGATACTGCGACAGCTTGCTGTTTGTTAAGCTTGTGGGGTGATTCATTCATGATCAGTTGTTGACGCCAACTTAAATCATGGCAGAGCACTTTTTCTTGCCGTTCAATCCAGTGTTTTTGTTCTAATGCTTTTAATGCCGCCTTGCTTAATTGTTGAGTGGTGAACTCATCATGGCTGATGGGATTTGCCAGCAATAACTCGTGCAGTTTTTTCTGTGCCGGAGCGCGTGTTAATACGCTAGGATCAGCATTGCGTCCTTGCGGGCTTAAATGATATTCAACCACGGCTTGTGGCGTTGCTTCTAAGCCTTTTCTCAATGCCACTGGCAGCGCTTGGCTGAGCATTTGTCCTTGAGTGGTAAAGTAATATCGGGCGGCCCACAGGGTTAATTTATATAGCGAATCAGGTAGCAATGGGGCATCATCTAACACAGCTGTAACAGATTTTATTTGATGGGGTGCCAAGTCACAGCTGTCAGTAATTGCGGTTATTAAGCCAATGAGTTGTTGAGATCCAAACGGTACTTTAACCCTAAGTCCTATTTGTAATCCCGCTTGCTGCTGGTCTTTTACGCGGTAACTAAAGTTTCTGCGTAATGGGACGGGTAAGGCAACTTCAACAAACACGGGCATAAGGTTTCATCATTTTCAATTCTGTAGTGGATTGCGGATCAGTTTACCTCTAAGTGTCATCAAAGAGATAGGGCAACATATATGCGTAAAGGACTTATTGAGGCTATTATCCTAGGGTTTGGATTATTGAGCTATATTGCTACAGCAATGGCTCAAGTTAATCATGTCAGTATTAATAGTCGCCAATTTGAAGTAAATCATTTACCGCAATTAAAAGTTAATGTGGTGGCACAAAATGATGATGTGTCGCGATTAGGATTTTATATCCGCCAGTTAGAGAATAACAAGGTTGGGCAGCAAAAGTTAACGGTGCAAGCCATTAATCGCTTTTTACTCCAACTTAATGGTAGCGAGATCATCAGTGACTCAAATGCGCAGTTAATTATTACCGAAGCCACTTTGACAGGAGCGGTCACCTTGGCTGTTGTGGCTATTTTTGATGCGCCATATTCGCTCAGTGGTGCAAAGATAGCAGTCAACAGTGAACATCGGCCAATACCTGACACTAATCTGCCAGTAATGAGTGCTTCCAAACATCAGCAAGTTGATCATCGCGTGGCTCAAGTGCCATCGGTGCCATCATCAACTATTGTACCTACTCAACAAGTTAACTGTTTGCTTGAACGTGATAATAGTGACACCTTATGGCGAATAGCTAATCGTTATAAACAACAGTGGAATACGAGCGTTTACGGTGCGATGTTAGCTATATTTGAGGCGAATTTATTGGCATTCTCTAAGCAAAAAATCCACTTGTTACTTAAAGATGTACCATTGAATTGCCCATCAACAATGATTTTGGCGCAATATGATAATAAAGCGGTCGACAAAAAAGTATTCGAGGCGATTGAGGCAAAACATGCCAATCAATAAGTTTGATGCTGATCATCTGTGATAAAAACGCTTATGTAGTCGAGTATTTGCTCTTTCTGTCAGTAATTAGTTGCAGCAGATTATGTTAGTTTATATAGTTGCACATGTTAATATTTGTGATGTTAGGCATTTTAAAAATTAAAAAAGTAAACAATAATAATAAATTACAGCGTGATAAACGTAGCATTTACACATTAACAATCAGTGTATAAATGCATAAAGTATCATGGTTTTTACAGCGTAACTGTATGCTGTATGGAAGCGGTTTATAATCGAAAGGATTGTATTGATGAAACGCGTTAAGATGCTAACAATATTAGCATTACTTGCATTTAACAGTATTTCAACTGTGATCGCTGAAGTCAGTCATATCAGTATTGATACCATTCCATTTGAAAGTGGCCAAACACCTAAATTAACCGTGAATGTTATAACCGATCACCATGATTTATCGCGGCTGACGTTTTACTTACGCCAAATTTATAAAGACAATATCGTGCTAGAAAAGCTCGATGTTGAGCGACGTGATAATGATGTTTTTGTATTAACAGGCACTGAAAAAGTTCGCGATCAAGATGCGGCATTAATTGTATCGGAATTTCGTAATGCTAAATGGCTGCAATATTCCCCTGTAGCTTTATTTTCTCAAACTGTTGCCCAGAGTAAACACCAGCCGGTAGCCATTAAAACGATGAAGTCGTCTGCGACATTATCGACATTAAAACCTACGCCAATAAGTCACCAGACCAGCGTTACACCTCAAGTCGCGACAACGCAAAAAAATCTGAGTGATTGCCAGATTAATCAGTTAGCGAGTGATACCTTATGGAAAATAGCGGTGCGCTATCGTAAGCAATGGAATTCAAATATCTACGGCGCAATGCTTGCCCTTTATGAAACCAATCCATCTGCATTCTACCAAGATAAAATTAGCCAATTAAAAGTCGGGAGCGCATTACGTTGCCCATCAGTAGAGATGCTATCGCGCTATCAAAATGTTGCTGCAGATAAAGTAACATTTGATAATGTAGTGGCCAGCCAAGGCGATAAGTCTCAACAAGTATCACCTTCAGATTTGCCTGTTACTGCATCCATGGAGATGCCGCAAGCAACACAGATCGATGATTCGCTTAATGCCGACAGTAAAGAATTAGAGAGTAAGCAACTGCTGGCTGCCATTCATGAAACACAAACGCTGCCTCAGCCAATTCTGGTTAATGTCGAAACCAAGATGACACTAGCCGAAACCGATCGGCAAAGTCCTGCACTGAATAAGTCCTGCTTACTTGATAAATTGCCTCAAGATACCTTATGGCGGGTTGCTGATCGTTATTACCGACAATGGCAAATCAGCGTATTTGGTGCGATGCTGGCGATTTATGATGCCAACCCCAATGCGTTTGCTAATCAGAAAATATACTTACTGATGTCTGATAGCCGTTTAAAGTGCCCATCTGAGGAGATTGTGCAGCAATATCAAAATTCATCTAATGCCCAAGCTACTTATGATGAGCTAGTGTTGTCGCACAAGTCTTCCTAGTACTGTGTAGAAATTCTACTTGTTTGTGTACCTGAGACCCTGTATTATTCCGCGCCTAAAACATATTGTTATTAACTGCATGTGGTGCTCAACTTCGGGTTGGGAGAGCGACATGGCCTTCAATTTAAGGTACTCCAAATGAAAACAGGTATACACCCAAATTACGCTGAAATTACTGCAACTTGTACTTGTGGTAACATCATCAAAGTGAACTCAACTGCAGGTAAAAACCTACACTTGGACGTATGTGGTGCATGTCACCCATTCTACACTGGTACTCAGAAAGTTGTTGATACTGGTGGTCGTATTGACAAGTTCAACAAGCGTTTCGGTATGCTTGGTAAAAAGTAATTGCATTGCAATTGACTTGAATAAGGCGCCTTCGGCGCCTTTTTTATTTTCTACAACTAACAGAATTCCATTTCTTAACCTGAGTTATCCTAAAATAGTGTTGTGCTGAGGCGGAAACTAATTTTTTAGTAGTAAACAATGTAAAAAAGCATAAACAGCGCTTTATTGTTATTTAGACAAAATAAACTGCAAATATCGTCGTCTTTATCCGTTTATTATCGTAAATCTTGTTATTTTCCTACACTTTTAACTTATTGATTTATATATATTCATATTCAATTAGTTAGATTAATAAAACCTAGCCTCTATACTTACTCACAACACCTCCTATCATTGAGTTTTTGATTTATATCGTTTCAGTATTAGCGTATTGTTATTAAAATTTTAGAGGGTTAGCAAGGTGCTAATTGATGGGCTCCTTACATCATCCTCTCCTTCATATATAGCGTATTTCAGGATGTATACAATGTCAGATATTCGTCAACAAGCTCTGGATTATCATGAATTTCCAGTACCAGGGAAAACGGCTATTTGCCTAACTAAACCTGCTCAATCAAGTCACGATCTTGCTTTAGCATACAGTCCCGGTGTTGCAGAGCCTGTTAGAGAGATCGCTTCTAATCCTGAAAATGCTTATCGATATACCAATAAAGGTAATACCGTTGCGGTTATTACCAACGGCACTGCTATTTTAGGGCTGGGGAATTTAGGTCCATTGGCGTCAAAACCTGTGATGGAAGGCAAATCATTACTATTTAAACGTTTTGCGAATATTGATTCGGTTGATATTGAAGTGAAACATCGCACCACTGAAGACTTTATCAATACTGTTGAGTCGATTGCCGATACGTTTGGTGGCATTAATTTAGAAGACATCAAGGCGCCTGAATGTTTTGAAATTGAACAAGAGCTGATTAAGCGCTGTAATATTCCTGTGTTTCATGATGATCAACATGGCACCGCTATTGTTACGGCTGCAGGTATGTTGAATGCCCTTGAAATTCAGGGCAAAAAAATTGACGATGCTATCTTTGTTTGTTTAGGTGCCGGTGCTGCTGCCATTGCATGTATGACAATGATCGTTAAATGTGGTGCATTACGTGAAAATGTTTATATGCTCGACAGACAAGGCGTTATCCATACCCGCCGTGAAGATTTAAATGAATATAAAGCCTTATTTGCCAATAATACCGATAAACGCACTCTGCAGGATGTAATAAAAGATGCCGATGTATTTTTGGGGTTATCGGGGGCGGATTTATTAACCGCGGATGATATTGCGTTAATGGCACCTAATCCGGTGATTTTTGCCTGTTCAAATCCTGATCCTGAAATTAAACCTGAATTAGCTCATAACATTCGTAAAGACCTCATTATGGGCACGGGTCGAAGTGACTATCCAAATCAAGTCAATAATGTATTGTGCTTCCCGTTTATCTTTAGAGGTGCACTTGATGTGCGCGCTGCGGTCATTAACGATGAGATGAAGTTAGCGGCTGTTTATGCTATCGCAAACCTCGCGAAAGAGCCGGTTCCAGCAGAGGTATTGGCTGCTTATCCCAATGTGTCATCATTGAGCTTTGGTGCTCAATATGTGCTGCCAAAACCAATGGACCCAAGATTATTGCCGCTGGTTGCTCGAGCAGTATCGCAAGCTGCGATTGATTCTGGTGTGGCTAAAATCACCACATTACCGACAGAATATAAGGTATAAGCTGCTCGGGACTGGGTATCTGATGCTGCTCTGAGTCTGAATGAATTCATCGCATGATTAACGTAAGGGGCTTGGCCCCTTTTTTTTAGCTATCATACCCGTATAAGTAAAAACGATTAGTGAACTTGTTGGCACAATGGTTATACTGGATGAAAATTAACTTGTTAATAAAATAAGTAAATCCAGCAGGATAGCGGATAAATGAAGCTTACCAAGATCCTTACCAAAAAACTGACTAGCTTTTGGCTGCTTTCATTGGCTGCGGTGGCCTTTGTGTTTTTACTGTGCGCGGTAATGGGTTTTACTCAGTTAACCTATACTTTTCAGCAGCAGAAGGTGGCTGAATTAGAGACCATGTTAGTTGCTGACTATCAACAACATGGCAATAAACAATTTTCTACTTGGTTACCCCCTTTACTGACTGCTTACAAGGCGGTTGATTTTTCCTTGTCGCATAACAGTCAATTAATTTATCAATTTCATCATGAGCAACCCTCTGCATCTAAAAGCAGTTTAACTCTTTATAAAAGCTCGCTAAGTAAAGGGCAGTTACTCATGACGATGACTTTACCGCCACCATTTTCGTTACGTAATTTTGGCTGGCATGAGCTCGTTATTCTGCTTATTGGTTTTACTAGCATCGGTTTTTTTGTCCGCTTTGGTTACGGTTGGTATTCCAGAGAGCTCGATGGGATAGAGCAACTCGCCCAGCGCAGTAAGCTCATTCTCGATGGTCATTTAAAACAAGCTGCCGATGTACCTACTAACGGTAAGCCTCGAATGATTAATCGTGCCATCAGTAAATTACTTGCTGAACTCGATGATGCTCATAAAGAACGCGGCCGTTTAGATCAATTTATCCGTAAAGATACTTTTTTAGACAAACAAACCCAAATTGGTAATCCTATATTTTTTCAAAACCGTCTTGATGGATTAAGTCACCACCAAAAAATGGTTGCCCATGGTGTATTGATGCTCATTGAGTTTGATGATGTTGATTTAGTGGAAGACCAATTCGGTGAAGGTGGCGTTAAGGCCATGCTTTCATTGACTACAGAAGCCATTACAGCGGTATTAATGCAATATGAAGACAGTATTTTTGCGCGGCGTAGCTACTCACAATTAGCCATTGTTGTACCACAGTTATCTTTGCTTGAAGCCGATCAGTTAGCGCAGCGAATACTCAAAACCTGCATCGCATTGCCTTTTTATGGCATTGGTAATCCTGATAATTTCTTTCATTTAGGGTGTGCTTTTTTTAAAGCTGGCGATCTACAGTTACAGCTTGTTGAAGAAGCTGAGATGGCCCTCCGAGCGGCACAACTTCAACGAGTTAATAACTGGTTCATGTACGATAAAGGTGCACTCGATGAGCAAATCGCCAAAGGCTCTGTTCGATGGCGCAGTTTTATTGAAAATGCATTGGTATCAAAACGATTTTTCACCTTACAACAAGCCATTGTAGATAGTGATAATCAAATTATGCACTATGAGATTTTTAGTCGTGCCCGAGATTTACAGGGTAATGATGTGCGCGCCACTCTGTTTATTCCAATGGCTAATAAATGTGGATTGATGCCGCAGATTGAGCGACAAGTATTGGAACAAGTACTTTTTAGGCTAATGTCTGACAATACATCAAGCTACAGTATCAACTTGAGTCTTGATAGTTTGACCAGTAGAGCATTTGTTCGCTGGTTACAATCGACTTTATTAGAGCATCGACCCTTAGCCGCGCGACTGATTTTTGAGGTGTCTGAAGACATTATTGTTAAAAATCAGGAAAATATCTCACTGGTTAAGACTCTGGATATGCTGAGGAAAATGGGCGCTAAATTGGCTGTAGATAATGTTGGTCAATCTGTTGTCGGGACTCACTATATTCAGGAGTACCATTTTGATTTAGTGAAATTACATCGCTCTATTGTACGCCGAGTCCATCAACGTTCCGAGAATCAATTATTCATCCGCAGCCTAATTGGCGGCCTTTATCGAGCCGAAGTGAAAGTGATTGCTGAAGGCGTTGAATGTTTCGAAGAATGGCAAACGTTAAAAATTCTCGGTGTAAGTGCTGCACAAGGCGAGTTTTTAGAGCAAAGATCTGAAGTTTAGGTGTTAAAATGCTATGTTTGCTGTAATTGATTGGCCTTATACCTTGTTTATCAAAAGATTACTCTCTATCTTAAACACATATACACTTTGTTAATATATGGCTTGGTTGTTAATTATTTGTTGTTTTTGCGTTATTATAGCTTGATTTTTTATCGATGTGACTAGTGACACTGGCAATCAAGGCTAAGCAGATTGCCTTAACGTTAGATGCTTAAATAGTAGAGTCATCGTGTCGTTTTTTGATGACATGTCTCTAATACCAATTCTATGAATGAGTGATGTTACACACTTAATATGTTAGCGAATATGGGCAACGCAATGAACAATGGTTTTTTGAGTAAACTCGCCTTTTGGCAAACATCACAGTTGATGGGTAGTGTAGGTGTATTTATCGCCGATAATTCATTATGGGCTTGTAAACTCCAACAAGGCCAATTAGCACCTGTTATTAGCCAGTTTTTAGTACCAAAAAATAATTGGTCTCAAGCCTTTGAAGCACTAAAAAGCCAGTTTGGTCGAGTTCGAGTGCAATTAGTGCTGTCACATCAGTATTATCAATTGTTACAAGCTGAAAAACCGAATGTTGAGCCAGATGAAGTGACTCAAGCGTTGATCTGGTCTGTGAAAGATATGGTGTCAGAACCTGTGGCCAATATCCATTTAGATTATTTTGAGTCTAGTTTTACTGTCAGTTCAAAAGTGAATGTCGTGGTCAGCAGTCGACAGTTTCTAGCTCAATTGGCAAGTGCTTGTGATGCCAATGGATTAGACATTGCCGGTATTAGCATTGAAGAGTTGGCATTAAGCCATGTTTTAGTTAACGACAATATGGCCCACATGCTGGTGGCTCATTTGCCTGAGCAAGAATTGTTGTTATTAATTGTTAAAGCTGGCGAAGTATTGATGCAACGTCGCGTCAGAGGCTTTAATCATCTGAATAAAGCAACCTTAGAAGAGTTGAAACATGGCTTAGCCGATAATCTCAGTTTGGAGATCCAACGGTCTATGGATTATTTTGAAAGCCAATTACGTCAGGCACCTGTGGGATCCATTAGCATATTGGCAGATGGTGACAATTCATCATTAGCTAATCTCGTTGGTGCTAACTTTAATCAAAAAGTGCTTGCCGTTGCCCACGACGGCGTATCGAACTTACTCGCTCAGTTAGCGTTACAGGAATTAACGCGAGGTGAAGTGTGATAAAAACCGCAGTTAATTTATATAGCACAGATCTACTGCCTAAAAAACAAAAGCTAACCTTTGCAAGAATGATGTTGGCTTTGGGCTTATTCTCAGGATGCTGTGCACTACTTTATGCAATTGGTCTGTGGCATAGCCATGATTTGCAAACCTTAAGTGAGCAGGTAAGCAGAGAGAGAAATCGTTTAAATGATCAAAAGACTCAGCTAGAACTGCAAATCGCTGCTCGTCAGCCTGATGCGAACTTAGTTGCAAAGGTCGAGCTTGAACAACAGCGCTTAGATCTTAAAAAACTATTAAAAGATGAGCTAAGTCAGCGCAATACTCTGATTAGTCAAGGTTACTCCCCAATGTTAACCGACTTGGCAGCAGTGGCGGATGCCAATGTATGGTTGAGCCATATTACCATTGAACAACAAGATACTGATGTTCAGCGCATTGAGTTTGAAGGTTATGGGCGTAATCCACAGAGCATTCCACTGTGGATAGATAAACTAAAAACCACTTCAACGCTTAAGGGGTATGCGTTTTCAGCGATGACAATGGATCGCGGCGAAGCACAACCACTGGCGTTTAAATTAATCAGCCAGCCCATTGCTAAGGAGCTCGCACAATGAAGCAGCAATGGCTTGTATGGTCGTCAAAATTTAATGAGTTAAGTCAACGTGAGCGTACATTGATTATGTTCGCTTTATTTGTTGTGGTCGGCATGCTGTTGTTTATGCCATTAGAGTCGGTTTGGAAGCAGCAGCAAAGCTTGCAAACTCAGCTTAAAGGATTAGCACAAGAAAATTCAATTTCCTTACAACAAGTGGCTCTCTATGAAGAGCGTTTACAACTTGACCCTAATCAAGATTATCATCAACGGCTAAAGTTGATTACTGAACAAATGCAATTAATTGATGCTGATCTTACTGAGCAAATGGTTGATATGGTTCCTGCGGACTACATGCCAACAGTATTAGCTAACCTGCTGGGTAATGTTAAAGGTGTATCGCTGATTTCATTTGCTTCCATAGCGCCTAAAGCCTTATTACAAGTGGGCGATGGCAGTAAAGTTAACCTTTACAGCCATGGTATTAAGCTGACGTTACAAGGCGACTACTTCGCGATTTTAGCTTTTATTAAAGCCGTTGAAAGTATGCCGGATAAATTGTACTGGAAGCGTTTAGATTATCGTGTTGAATCTCATCCAGATGCGTTAGTTGAATTAGAACTTTACACACTGAGTGTGAATAAGGACTTTATCAGTGTTGCAAAACAAGATTAATGCCAGGGCGTATGCATCCTGCCTAATGATGCTATTAATGTCAGCGGCGAATGCACAAACATTACGTGATCCGACCCTACCGGGTCAGGGGGTTGTTGCTGCGATAACCAAAACCGATAATCAATCTTTAGTGTTAAACAGTATTGTCAGCGGTCAGAATACCTATGCGGTGATCAATAACATCATTCTGTCGGTGGGTGACACAGTTAGTGGTAGTGGCTTACGAGTATCAAAGATTAATAAAGACTACGTCACCTTGTCAGATGGACGAAAACTTCAACTATTTAAGTCGATAACAGAGCGATAGGATAAGAATAAAAATGAATGTGATTAAATACGTTACTCCTCTGATGTCGCTGTGCTTAGTTGCTTGTCAAACGACGGATAGACCTGATCCACAAACCGCAAAAGCAGCCTTGAATGAGTCAAGACAACAAGCTGAAGCGGGTCAAACTATTATGCCACCCCCAGCGGCAATGCCTGAAGATGTTCAGCGTGAGCTTAATGGCGATAATACACTGGGCCAAGCGGCAAGAGCCCTTCCCGCTGAGCGTCGTTTTGACGTATCAGCAAACGAAGTTGATGCCAGAGTATTTTTTCCCAGCTTAGTCAAAGACACCCCATTAAGTGTGGCGGTTCATCCGGATGTGCAAGGCAACATTTCATTATCATTAAAAGCAGTCACCTTGGCAGAGGTTATTCAAGTCGTTGAAGATATTTACGGTTATGAAGTTAAGCGTGAAGGGCGTATTTTACGTGTTTATCCCGCGGGAATGAGAACCGAAACTTTTCCCTTAAATTATATCTATATGCAGCGTGAAGGTTTGTCATTAACCTCCGTTAGCTCAGGGCGCATTTCAGACCAAAATAATAATTCAAGCAATGGCAGTAATGGCAGTAACAATAGTAATAGCAGCAGTAACAGTAGTAATAGTTCAAATAGTAATAGTGGCAATGGTAATGCTAATAGCAGTGATAATACCAATGGTACTTTTATTCGCTCAACCACTAAGACGGATTTCTGGGGGGAATTACAAGCCACATTAATGTCTATCATGGGTGAAACCGGTGGCGGGCGACAAGTTGTAGTCACTCCTCAAGCCGGTCTGGTTACCGTTCGAGCTTTTCCTGATGAGTTACGACAAATTCGAAGTTTCTTACAAATAGCAGAAAGCCATCTACAGCGCCAAGTCATTTTAGAAGCAAAAATTATTGAAGTAACTTTATCGGATGGTTATCAGCAAGGGATCCAGTGGGAGAATGTCTTAGGTCACGCTGGTAATACCAACATTAACTTTAGTACTTCAGCAGGACAGGGGCTAAGTAATGCGATTACGTCTGCCATTGGCGGAGTAACATCGATTAATTTCACTGGAAGTGATTTTAGTTCCATCATTAATTTGCTCGATACTCAAGGTGATGTAGATGTGCTGTCAAGTCCTCGAGTCACCGCATCGAATAACCAAAAAGCAGTGATTAAAGTCGGTAATGATGAATACTTTGTCACGGACGTTTCATCCACCACAGTGGCAGGTACTACTCCGGTAACCACGCCACAGGTTGAACTCACGCCATTTTTCTCTGGTATTGCTTTGGATGTGACCCCGCAGATTGATGAAGATGGCAATGTCATACTGCATGTTCATCCTTCGGTGATTGATGTGACCTCACAAACCAAAGAAATTAAAATCAGCGATTCAACCTTGGAGTTGCCATTAGCGCAAAGTGAGATCCGCGAATCGGATACCGTTATCCGCGCAGCATCTGGTGATGTGGTCGTGATTGGCGGGTTAATGAAGAGTGAGAATATTGAAACTGTGTCTAAAGTACCATTTTTAGGTGATATTCCTTTTCTGGGTGAAGCATTCACCAGCCGCAGTAAATCTAAAAAGAAAACTGAATTGATTATTATGTTAAAACCAACCGTGGTCGGTGGTGACACATGGAAGGACGAGTTAAAGCGCTCACAAGATTTGATTGAGCGTTGGTATCCTTCAAAGTAGTGATCGTTCTCGTTTGGCTTAACATTAACAAGGGATAGCCGGTAATTATGTATTTGCAGCATTTTGGCTTAAGTCAGTTGCCCTTTACGCTGACCCCTAATACCGGTTTCTTTTTTGGGTTGGCGCCGCATGTGGAAGCGTTGCAAGTGCTGCAAACAGCATTAGAAACAGGTGAGGGTTTTATCAAGGTCACTGGAGAAGTGGGTACAGGTAAAACCTTAGTGTGTCGTAAATTGTTGAACGATTTACCCACTCAATACCATTGTGCATATTTACCCAATCCTTATTTAAATCCTAAGGAGTTACGTTGGGCTGTGGCAGCTGAACTTGGTTTGTCTTTGCCAAATAAAGTCGATCAACAACAACTGACAAGACTTATCCATGAGCGTTTGTTAGCGTTAAATCATCAAGGATTTCATGTGGTATTGGTGTTGGATGAGGCGCAATCGTTACCGGATGAAAGTATTGAAGCATTAAGGTTATTTACTAATTTAGAAACCGAAAATCGTAAGTTATTGCAAGTAGTGCTGTTTGGTCAGCCTGAATTAGATCAACGTTTAGCGCAACCTAAGTTTAGGCAGTTACGACAACGTATTACCTTTAGCTATGGTTTACGTCCGTTAACATGGGACGAAATACACGCTTATATTCGATATCGGCTAGCGATTGCGGGTTACCAAGGGCCAGAGTTATTTACTGCCGCGGATATTAAGCGTATTGCCCGAGCTGCTCGTGGCATTCCGCGTTTGGTGAATATTTTGGCACATAAAAGTTTATTGCTATGCTACGGCCAAGGTGAAAAAAAGGTCCGAACTCGGCATTGTTTGGCTGCGATAACCGATACGGAAGATATTAATTTACAACATAAAGTGAGTGTATCTCGGCTCAACATCTTGCTTGTTGTGCTCCTTGCTGCAGTGGTGTTGGTTATTGGGTTAAATAGTGACAGTTGTTGTGGTGAATGGGTGACACAAATAAGTGAGATTAAATGAGCGTTATTATCAATATGCTGAAAGATTTAGAACAGCGTCAGCAGCCTGAAACCGATAATCCTTCGACACAAGCTGTGGGTGAATTTGTGCGTCCTCAAATTCAATATCAAACTGTTGCTAAATCACGTTCACCGCTTATTAGTCTCATTGTTGTTGCAGTATTATTGATACCTACTTTGTGGTTTGGTGTGTCAATGTATCGCCAAGCCAATATGCAAATCGCAAATCAACCTAAAGCAATCAGTGACGCTGCTAGCACAGACACTGAATCGTTAACGCTAAGCCAAGCACTTAATCATAACGACCTTGTAACTGAACCCTCTGAGTTAGCCTTAAATGCCAGCTCGACAATGACGCCTAAATCTATTGAAGCGTCAAGGCAGCCCGTCAGCGCCGATACAACTCAAGACAATATGCCTGTTACAAATGAAACATCCTTAACCGATCTGACTCAAGTGGACACTGCATCAAAGGGTGACGCTGAGCAGATTGATACGTCTTCACCCTCGGCACAACAAGCTAGCGTGCAAGAGCCTGAAACGGTCAATAGTCACACCGTAGTCGCCGCCACAGTTGCTAGCAAAACAGCAGCCGATAAGGTCAGTGTATCCAGCGCGAATGAGCCGATATCTGATCAAATTGCATCTAACAAGACGGCACAGAACAATCCTGTATTGAATAATAATGAGAGCGCTAAAGCCATCACTGCAAAGCAATCATCTGGCTCGTCTGAAGCAGCCGCTGTTGAGAAAAAACCTGCGCAGATGTCGGTAAAAGAGGTCGTTATTAGTAAGGCACAAATGGCACAGTTGCAATACCGTAAAGGAATGGATGCCGAGCAGGCACAGCGACTTGATGATGCAGCTGGTTACTATTTAGAAGCGATTATTTTACAACCGAGCTTACACAAAGCGCGTATCCAATTGGTTGAAATTTATTACGCGCAAAATAGTATGACTACTGCGATGGGATTACTCGAAAGTGGCATCAGTATGTTTCCGCAGCAATGGGAGTTTTATGTGATTTTGTCGCGGATTCAAACCGAAATTAAAGCTTATGATGCTGCATTAGCGACATTAGCGATGATCCCCGATAATTCAACGTGGGCTCGAGATAAATGGATAGCGCAAACCGATTTGGCCCAAATTTCGAAGAACTTTACCTTAGCTGAAGCGGCTTATCGTAACTTATTGGTATCCGAATCGACTCAATCTCGCTGGTGGATGGGGTTAGCTTATGCGCTCGATTCACAAACAAAATACTCTCAAGCCGCTCAGGCTTATCGTTCAGCATTAAGCTATGAAGGGTTATCCACTTCAGCCATGACATTTATTGAAAAGCGTTTAGATCAGCTAGGAGAAAACCGATGAAGCCTAAGTTAAAGATGCGGTTAGGAGATCTTCTTGTTCAAGAGCTGATTATTACTGATGTACAGCTACAACAAGCATTAGCGGAGCAGCGCAATTCAGGTAAAAAGCTTGGTCGTACACTGATTGATTTAAACAGTATTACTGAAGATCAGTTACTTAAGTTTTTATCTCAACAACTTAATTTACCGTATTTGGATATTAGTCGTCGCCCAATTGCTGCCGACGTGGTCAATATTCTTCCTGAAGTACAAGCTAGGCGTTATCGTGCCTTAGTGGTAGAAAGTCATGCTGATCATGTGTTAGTGGCCATGAGCGATCCGGCCGACTTACAGGCTATCGATAATATTGAAGTGTTAGTTGCGCCTAAACAGTTAATGATTGCCGTAGCACCAGAACAACAATTACTCGATGCATTTGATAACCTCTACCGCCGCACCGGACAAATCGCCGAAATAGCCGGTAAGCTTGACGAAGAATATGCCGCTGATGACATGTTCGATTTGGCTAATTTAACCCAAAGTGATAGTGATAACGAAACCACAGTGGTCAAGTTATTACAGTCTATTTTCGAAGATGCGGTGCAAATGCGTGCGTCAGATATTCACATTGAACCCGGCGATAAAGTCTTGCGCATCCGCCAACGTATTGATGGTCAATTGCATGAAAACACCTTAAGCGAGGTTAATATTGCATCGGCCCTGGTATTACGGCTGAAACTGATGGCTGGGTTAGATATTTCAGAGAAGCGTATGCCACAAGATGGTCGTTTTCATATGGAAATCAAAGGTCATAAAATCGACGTGCGGATGTCGACCATGCCAATTTATCACGGCGAATCTGTGGTGATGCGTTTATTAGATCAGACGACTGGACTGCGCACCTTAGATGAAACTGGCATGCCACCGCATATTGTGGCGCGAATTCGTAAACAGATTAAACGCCCTCACGGTATGTTGTTAGTGACCGGGCCAACGGGTAGCGGTAAAACCACCACTTTATACGGTATTTTAAGTGAGCTTAATACTGCTGACAGAAAGATTATCACCGTAGAAGATCCGGTGGAATATCAATTACCACGCATTAACCAAGTTCAAGTTAACCATAAGATTGGTTTAAATTTTTCCAATGTGCTGCGTACCACTCTTCGCCAAGATCCCGACATTATCATGGTGGGCGAAATGCGTGACCAAGAAACCGTTGAAATTGGTCTTCGAGGCGCATTAACCGGTCACTTTGTATTGTCGACCTTGCATACCAATGACGCGGTGACCAGTGCGTTACGATTACTCGATATGGGCGCGGCCAGCTATTTGGTGGCGAGTGCACTGCGCGTTATTATTGCTCAGCGTCTTGTTAGGCGTGTTTGTCATAATTGCGCCATTGATTATCAGCCTTCCGCCGCTGAGCGCAGTTGGCTTAGTAGTGTGACTAAAAAAGATATTAGCAGCGCGACATTTAAAGTCGGCCGTGGTTGTCAAACCTGTAATGGTTCGGGGTATCGTGGCCGAATCGGTATTTTTGAAATACTTGAGCTTGATGAAAACATGATTGACGCCATGCGTACTGGTAATCCTCAAGATTTTGCTCGTGCAGCGCTGCGCAGTCCTAATTTTATCCCACTGGCACATTCTGCGATGGAGTATTTATTCCTTGGTACGACAACACTCGAAGAAGTATCAAAACTGGTTGAAGATGTTAGTGAGTCGACAGTGCCGTTGTCGGAAGATTTGGTTAGTCAACAAGATATTGGGTTGTAACAATGCCAATATATCAATATCGAGGTCGTAACTCACAAGGGCTGGCTGTTAGTGCACAGCTTGAATCTGCTAATGAAAGTGCCGCTGCCGACGCTTTACTTTCTCGTGGAATTATTCCACTGGAATTACGTGAAGTAAAAAATAAGCAATCATTTTCAATGAGCTTATTTCGCAGTAAAGTGTCATTAGAAGAGTTACAAATTTTTAGTCGACAAATGTACTCATTAACTCGTTCAGGTATTCCCATTTTAAGAGCTATTGCTGGTTTATCTGAAACCACTCATTCCGATCGAATGAAAACAGCCTTAGATGATATTTCAGTTCAGCTCACTTCAGGTCGACCACTGTCTTCGGCAATGAATCTTCATCCAGATATATTTGATTCATTATTTGTGTCGATGATCCATGTTGGTGAAAATACCGGTAAGTTAGAAGATGCCTTTATCCAGCTATCTGGCTATATCGAGCGTGAACAAGAAACACGTCGACGGATTAAAGCGGCAATGCGTTATCCCATGTTTGTGTTAATTGCCATTACCATCGCAATGATTATTCTCAATATTATGGTTATCCCTAAATTTGCCGATATGTTCTCTCGTTTCGGCGCAGAGTTGCCATGGGCGACAAAAATATTAATTGGTACGTCTAATCTGTTTGTTAATTTCTGGCCTCATATGATAGTGCTGTTAATTGCTGTGGTAGTGGCGATTCGGTATTGGCATCATTCGGAAAAGGGTGAGAAGCAATGGGATTTATGGAAACTGCATATTCCTGTGGTGGGTTCCATTATTGAGCGCTCAACGTTATCGCGTTATTGTCGCTGTTTTTCGATGATGCTCAGTGCTGGTGTGCCTATGACTCAAGCATTAAGTTTGGTTGCTGATGCGGTCGATAATGCTTATATGCATGATAAAATTGTCTCGATGCGCCATGGTATTGAATCAGGCGAGTCAATGCTCAGGGTATCTAATAGCAGTCAATTATTCACTCCGTTAGTATTGCAAATGGTGGCAGTGGGCGAAGAGACGGGGCAAATCGATCAACTATTAAATGACGCTGCTGATTTTTATGAAGGTGAGGTCGATTACGATTTAAAAAATCTGACGGCTAAATTAGAGCCTATTCTTATTGCGTTTGTCGCTGGCATTGTCTTGATACTGGCACTGGGTATTTATTTGCCTATGTGGGATATGCTTAATGTGGTCAAAGGCGGTTAGCATATAATGCAGGTTATTCATTGGGTACTGGCATGTTGAGCCAACAAAAAGCAGATGATGACCTGATTAAAGTGTATGGGCGAGTCATTGCTATTGTGGTGGTGTTAGTACTGTTGAGTATTGTTGGCATACGTTCTTTTAATTCCACCTCCAATATAGGTGGGCGTGGTTTAGAGTTCGAACATAATCGTTTTTTAAATGTCTTAGCTATGGTGCGCAGTCAATGGTTAGCTTCTGGCAGGCCACACCGGATGCAATTATCTTGGCATAACAAGGTGCCTAATGTGGCACCAAGTAAGGTCGCAGATGACAATCTTGATTCAGACTCTCAAGCTGACACTATTAGAAATGATAAGATTAACGACGATTTTGATGCCGATTTAGTCGGTACCGATAATTGGGTGTCTTTGTCTAACCAAGGTTGGCCAATTATTGATACCAATGATGTACAAGGTTGTGCACAGTTGTGGGCGCAGTTATTGGCCAATAATGCTCAAGAGCTCAATATTGCGGTAGATTATCAGTCTGATGATCATGTGTGTCGCTATTATTCAAATAACAAAGCAAGTTTGAGTTATCAGCTCCAGACGGGCAGAGTCATTTTTTTGATGAGTGACAGATAAAATTTGTATCATCCATGTTAAAATTTAAATAAGCTGCTAATATCAGTGAAGTTATCGCTGAACCAGTATGTTTCCCTGTTGTAGGCACTATAGAGAAGAGTAAGATATTATGAAATTGAAACAACAAGGTTTTTCATTGATCGAGTTGGTCATTGTTATTGTTATTCTCGGTTTATTGGCTGCAACGGCAATTCCGCGTTTTTTGAATGTCACCGATGATGCTGAAGACGCCAGTGTCGATGGCGTTGCTGGTGGTTTAGCCACAGCAGTGAGTTTTGTGCGTGCACAATGGGAAGTTGATGGTCGCCGGAATAGTAATGTGATTTTAGACGGGACGAATGTGTCGTTAGATACGCGGTTTGGTTTTCCTACCGGGACCACCAACACAGATGCTACAGCCATGACAAATGAAACATGTCAGGAAGTATTTAATGCAGTGTTACAAAACGCACCTAGAAATGTGCTTTTTAACCAAGATGCTCGTCAACAACGTTACACCGTAAGAATGCAAAACGGTGTCGGTGGTTCATCTACGAGTATTGATGGCCAAGTAGTTGCAGGGCTTGATTTGTGCGTTTATCATCAAGTTGCGACGTTAGCGCTTAATCAAACATCGGGAGTCGCAACACCCACTCCAGATTTAGATACCGTCGGTGCAAACGGAATTACATACAATGCTGGTACGGGTCAGGTCGTATCATTTACTAACAACTAATTTGATTTACTTATTTATTTTCTATAGAGGTTATTTAATATGCAAAAACAACAAGGTTTTACATTAATCGAATTAGTGGTTGTGATCATTATTCTCGGTATTTTAGCGGTAACAGCCGCGCCTAAGTTTATTAATCTTCAAGGTGATGCTCGCGTTTCTGCGTTATCAGGCATGAAAGCGGCAATTCAAGGTGCAAACACCTTAGTTTATTCAAAAGCAGCATTAGCTGGTGAAGAGAAGAAAGCTAAAGGTGATAATCCTAAGGTTACACTTGCTACTGGAGTAGTTGCGGTTACTCAATATGGATATTTACAGGGATTGCAAGTAGAGCTTGAAAAAGCAATGGATGTCACTTTTAATATAGGCACAAGTGCTACTGACTCTACAATTGCAACCTTAGCAACAAATGGTTCAGATTGGACTATTTTCGCTGCCGGTGGAGTTGCTACTATTTGGCAAGTTGGCGCTCCAGATGCATGCAAACTAACTTATACAGAAGCTACGAATACCGCTATACCTAAATATGTAGCAGAGACTGATGCCTCTAAATGTTAATTTACTAATCATTAAAAAACCTGCTTTGGCAGGTTTTTTTGAATTCGATTTACTCTGAATAATTAGTTTTTATAAAATTGATGTGCGCTAATTTACCCCTATTTTTTATTGTTAAGTGAATCATAATACCTTCTAAATCACGGTATGACCCAATAAATAAACAAACAATATCGCCTATGTTTGCCATACTGAATGGGTTAGTATAAGTCACTGACACTATTATGGTTTAATGAATATTGGACGGTATTAATGTTCATCAAGTGGAATGAGGAAATCATTACCTTGAGTCAACAACGCAACATTCAGCTAGGGTTTACCTTAGTTGAATTGGTTACCACCATGATTGTGATTGGTATTATTGCCGTGACAGTGTTGCCACGTCTGTTGTCTGACTCTTCTTATAGCGCCTACAGTTTACGTAATGAATTTATCAGTGAATTACGTCAAGTCCAGCTTAAAGCAATGCAAAATACCGATCAGTGTTATCAAATTGATGTGACAGCAAGCGGGTATACTTTGCGCCATTTTAGCGGAAGAACCGCTAGCTTATGCACAAACCAAGTTCGCATAGAGCAATCACAAATCTTCAGCGGTGGTGCCCATATTGCGTTAGCCAGTAATGCGAGTCAGGCTTTTTCAATCACCTTTGACGAGCAGGGCCGTATGGTATCTCCAGCGTGTTCAGGTAATTGCTTTAATGCTGTTGCAGATGAAACCTTAGCTATTGCGGTTGAGTCTGAGGGGTATATTTATGCTCAGTAAGTCGCAATCGTGTCAACATGATCATCATCAACAACGCTTGCAACTATCTCGACGTCAGCGTGGCTTTACCCTGATTGAACTCGTTATCGGTATGATAGTGATTGGCATCGCGATTGTAATGATCACTAGCATGTTGTTCCCTCAAGCAGATAGAGCGGCGACGACATTACAAAGAGTGCGCTCTGCTGAGTTGGCGCATTCGGTTATGAATGAGATTTGGGGCAAGCGTTATGATCAAAATACCAATCCCAATGGCGGCGTTCCGGCGTGCAATGCTCCAACAGGCATTATTTGTTCAGAGGCTCTTGGCAAGGATGGTGAAGACCGCGACGACTTCAACGATGTTGATGATTATGATGGGTTAGATCAAACACAAAACATGCTCAACTCAAGCCAAACCTATGCCCAAGCTTATCCCAATTATCGCTTGAACGTGTCAGTAGCCTATCTTGACTCGTCAACGCAGGCGCAAAAATTAATTACTGTAGACGTTACAACCCCTGCTGGTGAAGTGATCACTTACCAAGCGGTAAGGAGTAACTACTAATGCAGCAGTATCGCCATCCAAAAATAGTGGGATTTACCTTAATTGAAATGGTTACGGTTATTTTAATTTTAGGGATTATTGTGGTTGGAATAAGCAGTTTTGTTATTTTTGGTACCCGCATTTTTGTTGAATCAAGCGCAGTTGATCAGGTACTCAGTCAAAGCCGTTTTGGCATTGAACGGATGACCCGCGATATTCGCCGCGCAGTGCCCAATAGTATGCGAGTGCTAACAGCGACTGATGGCAGTTATCAATGCCTGGAATTATTACCTATTAGTGCCAGTACATCGTATATTGATGCGCCGTTTTTCCCGCAACCAGTGCAAAATACGTTAACCGCGATTAAAAGTGTTCGTTCTATTAATGCTGCTCAATCAGTGCTGATTTACCCTTTAACCGCTAGCGAGGTTTATAACCCTCAAGGATTAACAGCAAAGCGTTTTCTGGTGCAAAGTGTGGCTGAAAGCGGAGATCTCCTGACGATTACCTTAACCCAAAGTATTCGCTTTACCGAAGCGTCACCATTAAAACGCTTGTATGTTGCCCAGAGCCCACTCAGTTACTGTTTTATTAACACCGCTGGTAATGTTGATTTACGCTTATACCAACAATATGGCTATAAGGCCGTGCAGCCCTCTCCAGCGGATATGGGGAATGGCGTCTTGATGGCACAAAATATTACTAATACTTTAACCATTAATCCGGCAATCATTTTAACGCCAGCAACATTAGTGACTAATGCTATAGTGCATTTACAGCCTAGATTTAGGGTAAATGGCGAGACGTTTCAATATCAACATCAAGTGCAGGTGATGAATGTACCCTAAACTGAAATTGCCGCAACATTCTCAACAAGGCAGTGCATTAATCATTGGTATTTTTGTGCTGACAGTGATGTTTTTACTGGCGGCGAGTTTAATTCGTATTGTCGGTGATGCAGATGAATCTGTGAACATGGAAGTGTGGGGCACTCGAGCTTTATTTAGTGCCAATAGCGGTGCTGATGCGGCTCTGTCTCAGTTGTTCCCCCTTAGTGGTGTTAATGGAAGTTGTAGCAATGTGAGTTCAACTTGGTCGCCGCCAACAGGAGGAAATGGATTTCATAACTGTACTGTGTTGGTTAACTGTAATGCTACAACTGTTGCCAGTATCACTCAGTATCGAATTAACAGTTTAGCGGTATGCGAGACAGGTAACTGTGCTGGTAACTCAGATAGCTCAACATGTTTGCGAGTGAGTCGCCAAGTAGAGGTAGAAGCCCGTGGTAATTAACCCTTTTATGTTAATGATATCGAGTTTAGTTAGCAGGTTAGCTTTTTTTCTATGGCTAACTACTGCCATTTTCATGCCTTTGTCTGTGGCGCAGGCTGATTGGAGCACAACCTTTAAAGAAGGGGTTAACAATATTGATAGCAGTGGCACCATTAGTTTGAATACGGCCACGATTATTAATGCACCTAATAACAATAAGTTACCCACCTACAATTATATTCAGGGAGGGGATTCTAGATTTAATTCTTGTATTAGCAGTAATGGTACTGCAAAAGTGTGTAGCAAGGGCCAGTATGTGGCTGAATTACCCAGTGGCCGCATTGATTTTGCCCAGTGCCAATCAACCAGTAGTGTTGATGTAGGTCCTCCCGTTTATGGTCAAGAAACCATTAGCCTTGCTGAGGGTGAATACCGCAATGTGTCAGTTGCTAATGGTGGCGATAAAAAGGTTGTTTTTACCACTGAGAATGGTAAATATAAAATTAAAAACCTGACCGCTAGCTCAGGCACTATAGAGTTTTCTGCAGGGCAATATTGGATCGAATCAATGAACATTAATAATGGTGTTCAATTGATATTTCCGCCGTCAGGTCGGGTGAGTTTTTTTATTAAAAACGATTATGTTCAAAAAAATCTGACCTTGGCCAGTTCGGCAGATAAATTGCTTTTTTACAATTATGGTAAATTTGAGATTGAAGGCGGTGCTAGCTTAAATGCATATGTCGTATCCGAAAATACCGTCACAATTAATGGTTCAGCTAAAATTCAAGGTGCTGTGACAGGTAAAGATATTATCTTAAATGGCAGTTCATCGGTGACATTTTCTGCTAATGCGGATCAAATTGATCTGGTTCCAGATTGTAGTATTAAGATTCAGACTATCACGCCATTTCATATTCAATATGGCAAGTCCGCAGCAAGTTCCGGTAGTACATCCAAAAGTGTGGTGTTTGATTCAGCATTTCAAAGCGGCGTAATGCCGCTAGTTTTTGTGATGCCGACTGTGTCAGAAAATAACCCTGTTGCCAACGATGGTCCTCAAAGCGTGTTTTTATCTTCAATCAGTGCAAGCGGTTTTACTTGGGAGCGAAAATGGTCTTCAGGTAATAGAGTGTCAGCGGCAGAGATGCCTGAAGTACACTGGATTGCAGTTACGCCCGGTCAATTTGATTTAAATAACGGTAGCCAATTAATCGCTGGTTCAGTGTTGCAGAATAAGGCCTTGGTCGGCTCGAACAATCAATATATCAGCGTATCTTTACCCAGTACCCAAGATGTGGTGCTTAACCAACTACAAACCCAAAATAATAACTGCTGGTTAACCAGCACGTCGCAATTTACTTCAAGTGGTATCGAATTAGCGATGGATACTTCTGAAGTGCGCAATAATTCGGGGCAATGTGAGCCGAGTAAATTAAACACTAACACTTTGCAATATGAAAAAATTGCTTATTTATCAGTAAAGTCTGGTAGTGGTCCATTAGTGTTAGCGGGTGATAATGTCAATTATCATTTTGGTCACTCTACAACCTTTAATACCAATGTTAGCAACACCCAAGATGTCAATTTCCAATGTGCTAATTTACTCACACCGTTAAATGGTTTTACTAGCGTGCCTACATTGGTAGCCAGCAAAAACAGTCGTTTGGGTGGTGATGGCGGTTGGTTACGGCGTTGTAAATTAACCAGTAACTCAGTCAGCATAATTAATGATGAAGATACCTTTAGTGATAGTGACCGTAGTCACGTGTGGGAAAACTATAGTTTTATTGCCATAGAAAAACTCGCCCCTGTGCGCCAGTGTTTTACTGATAATTTTGAACGGGCAAGCTTAGGCAGTGACTGGGTTGTGGCTCAAAGTTCGGGTAACTTTACCCCTTCAATAGTTAACGGCCGCTTACGACAAACTGAAGCGAGAACTAACCAAGCAACATCGACAACTTATCAGCGTTTATTTCCTGCAGTTAATAATAAAGTTGAAATTGAGTTTGATCATTATGCCTATGGTGGTAACGGTGCCGACGGTATTGCGTTTGTATTATCCGATGCTGCTATTACCCCGCAGCCTGGCTCTGCTGGTGGTCCAATGGGATATGGTGCACGTTCTAATGTGAATGGTTTTGCTGGTGGCTGGCTAGGTTTCGGGATTGACGAGTACGGTAACTTTTCTGCTGAAGGTGGTCCTAGCGGTCCAGGCCGACGTCCACAATCGGTATCGATTCGAGGTTCAGGTTCTGGTACTTCTGGTTATCCTTATTTACGCGGAACTTGTAGTAATGGCACCACTAATACCGGTAGTTGCTTATCTCCGAAAGTGGATAACAATAATATCTCACCTGCGCATCGGTACCGTATTACTGTTGACTCATTACTCCCTAATCAATCAATCGTTAAGGTTGAACGCAATAGTGGTAGCGGTTTTGTTGAAATTATTCCCGCATTTAATGCTGCCGGCATCTCTTCACAAGCTGCGATACCTGAGAACTTTTTGTTGTCGTTAACGGGATCAACTGGCGGATCCACTAACAATCATGAAATTGATAATGTTGAGATTTGTGCGCTCAACTCCAGCCCTATTGGAGTACAAATTGATCATTTTGAGTATTCCTATTCTGGTCAAGGGATCACTTGTGCACCCAAAACATTATCTATTAAAGCCTGTGCTAACGCAGATTGCAGTGCGACTGTGCCTGATACTGTCACGGCGACGCTCAGCCCTGCAACAGTGACAGGCGGTGGCGGTTGGATTGGTGGCAATGTAGTAACGTTTACTGGGGGGCAAAAATCAGATTTACAGCTAAGACATAATACTCCCGGCACTGTGACTTTAGGTGTCACCGGGTCTACGCCAAGCACTAAAGCATTCAGTAAAACCTTGTGCCGTGTTAATGGCAGTGCCGCAAGCGAGGCTAACTGTAATTTAGTTTTTGCCGATAGCGGTTTTATTTTTGAGGTACCGGATAAGTTGGCCAACAAACCAACAGGTAATATTTCTATTAGTGCAGTGAAAAAATCGGATAGTACTCTGCAATGTATCCCAACGTTTGCTAGCATCACCAAAAACGTCGGTTTTTGGAGTACCTATATTGAGCCGACGACTCCAATTAGTGGTCAATCAGTAACAGTGAATAATACCGTGGTAGGTAAGCAGAGTAGCGCCGCAACCACGCTTGCGTTGGTATTTGATGCACAAGGAAAAGCCAATATTAACGTCAACTATCCAGATGCAGGAAAAATGCAGCTAGATGCAAAGTATACTGGTACAGGTGATGAACAAGGCTTGGTAATGGTTGGTTCCGATCCGTTTGTTAGCTTTCCGGTAGGTTTATGCGTTACCCCCAAAGAGAGTGTTGCAGAGTGTTCTGCAAGTATTAGTAGTACGTGTAATCGATATAAAAAAGCTGGTGAGCCATTTGAGTTAATTATTCAAGGTAAAGCATGGCAAGCGGATGGTGATACAAACTACTGCGATAATATAAATACCCCTAATTATGTCCATAACAATATAGCATTAGGCAATCAAATTATTTCACCATCGGATGGTGTGCTAGGTGCTGTAGGTACGACGGCATATAATCATGTTGCACAAACCACGAGCAGTAATACCGTGTCGCAGACAGTTACTGAAGTGGGCGTGTTTAAGTTTACCGCTGATCCACCGAGCGAATATTTAGGCTCAAGCTTTTATAATATTCCACAGGCGGCATCGCCTAATATAGGGCGCTTTGTACCCGACCGCTTTGTTGTGAGTAGCTCAAGTGTGCTGCCATCTTGCGGCAGTTTTAGCTATATGGATCAACCTTTTGCTCTCGCCTTAACCTTAGATGCAGTCAATACTGGCACTTATGTCACTCAGAACTATCAAGGCGCCTTTGCTAAAGCGAGTGCAAGCTTAGTGGGTGAAGATGCCAATAATGGCATTGATTTAAGCAGCCGATTAAGTGCTTTACCGGTTAATGCTGGCTCTTGGGTTTTGGGTCAAGCAAACGTAGGATTATCTTATCAAGCTAATTTCAATCGTACAGTGGCCCCTGGTGTGGATGGCCCATTTAGTCAATTAGCTATCGGTGTACAAGCCTTTGATAACGATGGTAGTGTGTCGTTTATTGCATCAGCTGATATGCGCGCAGACAGCAGTGGTATTTGCGCCGACAGCAACAACTGCAACGCCAAACGATTATCGACGCAAGACTTACGCCACGGCAGAGTTGTAATGGATAATACTTATGGTCCTGAAAATGAAGTATTAGACATGCCAACCTATGCCCAATATTGGAATGGCAGTAGCTGGGTAACGAATACTGGCGATAGCTGTACTCAAGTTATCGTTCCGCTTGACGGCAGTGAAATATACGCGCCATTATTAGCATCTGATCAGGTTGTGAATCGTACCAATAATGGCACATTAGTTAACAACGGCCAGTCAACCTTGTTATGGCAAAATAAAGGTTCTACAGCATATCGAGGTCAGGTGACTGCCCCGTTAAAAGTAGAGCCATGGCTTCAGTGGTATTGGAATTGGGACCAAGCAAGTCCGGCCCAGCTTTATGACCCAAGAGCAAGTGCCTTCTTTGGTCGTTACCGAGGTCATGATAGGATCATTTATTGGCGTGAGGTGGGGCAATAATATGCATGAAAAAGCATCAGATTTGGGCTTTTTTGATTTAAAACTGCGCGGATGTTGATTTTTTAACAGCTTTTACAAAAAAAAACGCTAGATTAGCAATTGTTAACCTGTTCGGTATTGTAGAATGGGGGTGTCATTGATAAAGTTAGCTGATTTTTCTTCTTCTGACTCAACAGAATACAGGCCTGATACATGTTCAAAAAGTTGCGCGGCATTTTTTCTAACGACCTATCGATCGATTTAGGTACGGCAAACACTCTTATTTATGTTCGCGATGAAGGTATCGTGTTGAACGAACCCTCAGTGGTTGCCATTCGTGGCGAACGCAATAGCAATGGGCCAAAGTCAGTTGCTGCAGTTGGCAGAGAAGCAAAACAAATGCTAGGCCGAACGCCTGGTAATATTCAAGCTATTCGGCCGATGAAAGACGGCGTAATTGCTGATTTCTATGTGACTGAAAAAATGCTTCAGCACTTTATTAAGCAAGTGCATAACAACAGTTTCTTTCGTCCAAGTCCTCGTGTTCTGGTGTGTGTGCCAGTGGGCGCGACTCAAGTTGAACGCCGCGCCATTCGCGAGTCCGCTATGGGTGCAGGTGCTCGTGAAGTGTACTTAATCGAAGAGCCTATGGCAGCAGCAATTGGCGCTGGTTTGCCGGTATCTGAAGCGACAGGTTCAATGGTTGTTGATATCGGTGGCGGTACTACAGAAGTGGCGATTATTTCGTTAAACGGTGTAGTGTATTCTTCATCGGTACGTATTGGTGGTGACAAGTTTGACGATGCGATTATTAATTATGTTCGCCGTAATTACGGTAGCTTAATTGGTGAAGCAACGGCTGAGCGTATCAAGCATACCATAGGCACAGCATACCCAGGTGACGAAGTGCTTGAGATTGAAGTGCGTGGTCGTAACCTTGCTGAAGGTGTACCAAGAAGCTTCACCTTAAACAGCAATGAAATTTTAGAAGCATTACAAGAGCCATTATCTGGTATTGTCAGTGCGGTAATGGTTGCCCTTGAGCAATCACCACCAGAACTGGCCTCAGACATCTCTGAGCGTGGCATGGTATTGACTGGTGGTGGTGCATTACTACGTGACTTAGACCGTTTATTAATGCAAGAGACAGGAATCCCGGTGATGGTTGCCGACGACCCATTAACCTGCGTTGCTCGTGGTGGCGGCAAAGCCCTTGAAATGATTGATATGCACGGTGGTGATTTGTTCTCTGAAGAGAACTAATTATCATCTGCTGAGCGGCTTTGTTAATGGCATTTTATGGGTTAACAGAGTTGCGAACACTTTATGAAACCAATTTTCGTTCGTGGCGTCTCTAGTCAATTCCGACTGACACTGGCAATTATTTTGTCGGTGGCATTGCTGATGACTAATTACCGTCTTGACCCTGTTCGCCAGTCTTTATCCTCATTATTAAGCCCACTGCAGTTTTTGGCCAATGTGCCAGGTATGATGCTCGACTGGTCTGCCGAAGCCTTTGCCACGCGTAATATGCTCGAACTGCAAAACAAAGAACTCTTACGCCAACAACTGGTGATGTCAGAACGTTTACAGCGTTTTGAACATGTCCGCCAAGAAAATGAGCGTTTACGCGCATTACTTGGTTCTCCTGTGCACATGGATTCTCGTAAAATGGTCGCTGAAGTCATGGAAGTTGCCAGCGATCCTTTTCGGCAGTTTGTAGTGTTAAATCATGGTTTACAGAACGGCGTTTATGTCGGTCAGCCAGTGGTGGATGCCAAAGGCGTTGTAGGGCAGGTGACGGAAGTGAGTGAGTTTACTAGCCGCGTGTTGATGGTGTCAGATAGCACTCATGGTATTCCGGTGCGTGTTACTCGTAACGATGTGCGGGCAATTGCCAACGGTACCGGTGATATTGACCAAATTGAATTACGCAATGTGGCTAAAAGTACTGACATTATTGTGGGTGATTTATTGGTAACGTCAGGTTTGGGAAATCGTTTTCCTGAGGGATATCCCGTCGCTCGTGTTATCAGTGTATCGCGTGATGATGGTCAGAGTTATGCCGTTATTAATGCCCAGCCCTTAGCTGCGCTTGATCGTATTCGGTATGTTTTGCTTATTTGGCCTGATGAAACCAAACCTTTTACGTTGCCTGCTGAGGTCCAAGGGCTGATGAACGAGGCGGCTGATAATGCTGCAACGAATGGTGAAACGGAAACCATACCTAACCAGACTAGTGATAATGCATCGTCATCTCAAGTTGGTACTCCGTCTTCACCAACAACGACTTCACCAACAGTAAGCGAGGAAAACCAATGAGCGCGCACATTGCTAATGGTCGCTTAGTGGTATGGCTGACTTTATTTATTGGTATGATGTTTCAGATCATGCCGCTACCGGAAGTGGTCGAAGCATGGCGACCAGACTGGCTCCTTATGGTCATGATGTATTGGGCGATGGCGTTACCGCATCGTTACAGTATTCTCACTGCGTGGTTGCTAGGGGTCATGCTTGATGTGTTATTGGGGGCCCATTTAGGCATCCGTTCACTCGCATTGTCGTTAGTGATTTATATTGTCGTGTTGTTGTCTCAACAGTTACGTAACTATCCTCGCTGGCAACAATCATTACTCCTAGCATGTTTTATCTGTATTTATCATTTGGTGATATTTTGGATTCAGTTTGTTGTTGTCGGTGCGACACCATTTGATGTTGAGATGTTTTTACCCGCTATTTCGAGTTTATTTATTTGGTGGTGGGTGTTCTGGGTTCTGCGTAACATGCGCCGCCATTACAAAGTACGTTAATCAATCTGATAACGTAAGAATTGTTTTAATGTACACTAATAAGAGTAACTAACCGATGGCATGGGTACTGGCTTCAACATCACCAAGAAGAAAAGAATTACTGGCGCAAGCTGGCTTTAGTCAGGCAGATTTCTCATTTCAGCTAGTCGCACCCGATATCGATGAAACACCCTGGTTAACTGAAACGCCACAACAATATGTGTGCCGTTTAGCCGTTGAAAAAGCCCAAGCGGGTTTAGCCCTGAGTGGCCATATTATCGCCCCAAAAGTACTCGGTTCAGATACAATAGTGGTATTGAACGATCAAATCCTCGGTAAGCCAATAGACCAAGATGATGCCAAGCGTATGTTGACATTATTATCTGGTAAAACTCATGAAGTGATGACCGCGGTGGCGTTAACAGATGGTGAGCATACCTTTAGCCGCCTGTGTCGAACCCAAGTCAGCTTTTGTGACTTATCTGCTGCCGACATAGACGCTTATGTGGCATCGGGCGAACCAATGGATAAAGCTGGCGCATATGGCATACAGGCTTTGGGTGGCTGTTTTGTTCAATCAATTAGTGGCAGTTATTCCGCCGTCGTTGGTTTACCGCTTGTAGAAACGCGTGAATTATTAGCCTGCATGATGCAGCAAACTTAACTTTTGCTTTAATCGGTCATCTACGGTGGTGCAACTGCTGTCAACATTACGATTGGAGCATGACCCAGATACTGGTGGCCTATGAACATAAAAACTCAACGTAAAAAAGGCACAGAATTACTCATTAATGTCACGCCAACAGAAGCGCGTGTAGCATTAGTCGAGCATGGTGTTTTACAAGAAGTGCATATTGAACGTCGCATGAAGCGAGGTTTGGTCGGCAATATCTATAAAGGTAAAATCAGCCGTGTACTTCCAGGCATGCAAGCCGCATTTGTTGATATTGGCTTAGACAAAGCCGCCTTTTTACATGCTTCCGATATTGTTCCGCATACTGAATGTGTTGCCGATGTTGAAAAAGGTAACTTTGTGGTGCGCGATATTGCCGAGCTTGTTCGTCAGGGCCAAGACATTATGGTGCAAGTGGTCAAAGACCCGCTTGGCACTAAAGGCGCCCGCCTCACTACCGACATTACTTTACCTTCCCGCTATTTAGTTTTTATGCCTGGTTCTAGCCATGTTGGCGTATCGCAACGCATTGAACTGGAAGAAGAGCGCCAACGCCTCAAAAATATTACCCTTCCTTATGTTGATGATGATGGCGGTTTTATTATTCGCACAGCCGCTGAAAATATTGGTGAAGATGAGCTGGCTCAAGATGCAGCATTTTTGCGCCGAGTGTGGGCCAAAGTCAGCGAACGTCGCAAGCGCAAAGGGGTGATATTACTCTATCAAGACTTAGCGTTACCGGTACGGATTATTCGTGACTTTGTGGGAACAGAGCTTGATCATATTCAAGTTGACTCACGCCGTACATATGCTGAACTTCAACAGTTTGTGCAAGAGTTTATGCCTGAGATTGCTAACAAAATTGAGCATTATGCCGGCCCCGCGCCTATTTTTGAATTGTATGATGTTGAAAATGAAGTTCAACGCGCTTTAGGTCGCAAAGTTGAACTCAAATCGGGTGGATATTTAATTATTGATCAAACCGAAGCTATGACCACAGTCGACATTAATACCGGTGCATTTGTAGGTCATCGTAATTTAGAAGAAACCATATTTAATACTAACCTTGAAGCCACTCAAGCGATTGCAAGACAGCTGCGATTACGTAATTTGGGTGGGATTATCATTATCGATTTTATTGATATGCTAAGTAAAGAACACCAAGCACGGGTGTTAGAAAGTTTAAATGCGGCCTTGGCGTTAGATAGAGTCAAAACCAGCGTGAGTGGGTTTTCTGGCTTGGGTTTAGTTGAAATGACCCGTAAACGTACCCGCGAAAGTTTAGAGCATGTGGTATGCGGTGAGTGTCCATCTTGTAAAGGCACTGGCACCATGAAAACGATTGAAACTGTGTCATATGAGATTTTTCGCGAAATTATTCGATTAGATCGAGCTTATAAAGCCGATGAATTTTTATTGTATTGCTCACCGGCTGTGTACATGAGTTTTAGCGGCGATGAATCACATTTGTTGGCAGAATTAGAAGTCTACATTGGTAAACGTATTCGTTTGCAAAATGAACCGTTATACATTCAAAGTAAATATGATGTGGTGATGATGTAGTGTCGACAACTCGTACGGGAACGATCAACAGAATATTTTGGCAGATTTTGGCTATTACACTGGTGCTTTTTGCATTGGCGGTGAGCCTTATTCGTGGTTTATTGCCTCATATTCCTGAAGTCCGTACTGAGTTAATTGATTATCTTGATAGTGAGTACCAACTGCATGTGCAGATGGATAAACTCAGTGCTGAATGGCAAGCATTTGGGCCTGCATTGACCATTAACAATTTAGTCCTACCGCCACAGGATAATCTGCCAATTACAGTTGTCAGCAACAATGTGCATATCAAACTCGATTTTTGGCAGTCGCTACTAACCTTGAGCCCGCAGGTTGAAACCGTTGTATTTGATGGTCTTAAGGTGGCGCTCAATCTTGATCAGTTAACTGCTACTGACGATAATACCAAGCCTAGCGATAAAGCCACTCTTGACTGGTTATATGCCCTGTTATTGGAGCAATTAGGTCATTTTTCAATAACCGATGCCTCCCTGCAGCTGGTGAGTAAGCAGCATGATTATCGGCCGATTTTTATCGATAATTTATTGTGGCAAAACAGTACTAATCGTCACCAAGCACAAGGCATCATCTATGTTGATCCACAGCAGTCAAAGCAAGAACAGTTAACGTTACGTATTGATCTTAGCGGTGATGGTTATCAAGCGGATACTATAGCTGGTCAACTTTACGTGGCCGCAGACTCATTAGACTTAGGCAAATGGGCCTCTAGACAACATAACGCGCAAACCGACGCCGATAATATTGAGTTTCAAGGGGTCATAAATCTTGATGCATGGATGACGTTCGCGCATCGTCAAATTGAAGATGGCATACTGGTTTTTAAACCTAGCTGGTTACAATGGCAAGATGCGGACAGCCAGCAAAAGTTTGCAATCAATTCAGGTTCATTGCAATGGATCCCACAACCAGATGGTTGGCGAATCGACAGTCACAATTTAGATTTATCCACCAATGATCAAACTTGGCCATTACTCACCTTGGCTATTGGCAGTGGTGATGGTGATTTTTTTGGATATGCGAATCAAATTATCCCGACCTTGCTTAAGCCTATGTTGCCGTTAGTGCCAGGTTTAGGCATGCAGCAAGTACGCAGTTGGCAGCAGCTTAATCCTCAAGGAAAAATTGGCCCTATTCGGCTGTATAAACAGGCAGAAAAAGCCCTTATCGCTAAAGTTGAAGCACAGCAATTACAATGGCAGCCCTATGAGTCTATACCAGGTATCAGCCCTTTCGATGCCCAATTAACCTGGGCAAATAATCAACTTGAATTTAGCTTGCCTGAGCAAAAATACCAGCTCGATTTTAGCGATAATTTTAGTCAGCCAATAATACTTAATAGCAGTGCCGTCATGGGCCGATATGATGTTGGCCAGCAGCGCTTGACCGTGGCTAATATTGAATTGAGTAATAGTGATCTTACTCTGCAAGCGGGCCTTAATCTTGAGTTTGCTGAACAGACTCATATGGGATTAGCTGCTCACGTGACCATTAATGATGTGGCTCATCTTGGGCGATATTTTCCATTAATGGCGATGAGTCCAAACTTAATTAGCTACCTTAATGACGGCTTAGTCGCTGGGCAAGTGAATGATGCGCAGTTAGTCTGGCATGGGGATTTAGGTGGCTACCCCTATCAAGACAGCAGCGGAGTCTTTCAAGCCGCTTTTACTCTTAATAATGGCAATTTTAAGTTCCAACCTGATTGGCCTGCTATGAGCGATCTTACTTTATCAGCCTTGTTTGAAAATGCGATGATGGATTTACATATTGATCAGGGCAAACTTGATGACGTTACGGTAGACGGCGCGCGAGTGTCTATTCCACATTTGGGGGAAGCGTCGTTGTTAAAGGTTGAAGCAGATATTAATACTGATGCTCAAGCTGCAACCAAAGTAATTAATGCTTCACCGTTACATGATTCTGTCGGGTCTACGTTAGACGTAGTGCAAATCCAACAACACATTAATACTCGATTGGATCTGGCGATTCCCTTATATGAAGGCGGCGAGCAACTCATTAAAGGTCAAGTCACATTTAATAATAACCCAGTGTTTATTGATACTCCCGGTTTAGATTTACAGGGGGTGACAGGGCAAGTGAGTTTTGTTAATCAAGTAATTGAAGGTAAAAATATTAAGGCTCGATTATTTCAACAGCCTCTCACGTTTAGCTTGAGTACCGGTAAGCGCAACAACAATATTGCATTAAATGTTGCGCTGAAAGGACGCTGGGATCTTGATGCCCTACCTGACAGTTTAGACAATCCACTGACTGAAACCTATCACGGAAACATGGACTGGAATGGCCAGTTAACTATGATTTTTGATCCTAGTGGCTACAGTTTACAAGTTTCTGCAAATTCCGATCTTGTTGGAACATCATTAGATTTACCTATCCCTTATGAAAAATCGGCAGCGGAACCGAAAACGCTCAGTGCAGAACTGATTGGCGATAACAAACAATCATCACTGAGCATTAAACTGGGTAATGATGTGGAGTTTTGGGGAGGATTTAATGCCGATAATGGCAGTCAACTGGCTTTTTATGATGTGATGATAGGTCGCCATTTTAGATTGGGTGACAGATTAAATAAGCAGTATGGGCACATACATGTAGATCTGCCTAAAGTCGACTTAGCGCAGTGGCTACCACTGATTAATCGCTTTAGTGCGACAGCAGAACCTGAAGTCGTGACCTCTTTGATACGAGACCGTATTTTAACTGTCGCCGAGTTGCCTGATACTGAGTTGCAACAACCCATTTCACCTGCGGTTGATGCTAACCTTGCGACTCCGGCATTTCCACCATTAGCCGGTATTCATGCCAATATTGGCCAATTAACGGTACTTGGGCAATCATTCGATAAATTGCATTTCGATGCTAAGCCAACCGAACATGTATGGCGCTTTGATGCTCAGTCACAACAGTTTGATGGCCGTATCGATTTTTATGCTAATTGGCGCGATCAAGGCATTAAAGTTGTCGCAAGCAAACTGCATTTATTGCCAACAGCCAGTGCAACAAAAAGTGATGATTTATCCCCGACTGTTATGCTACAAAATCTGCCTACGTTAGCGATAGATGTGGATGATTTTAGTGTAAATAATTTATCGCTCGGTCATTTAGTCTTGCAAGGATTGCCCGTAGAACAAGGCTACCAATTCCAGACTCTTTCACTGACTAAGCCAACGGTAACATTGCAGGCAAATGGCTTATGGTCAGTTGATAATGGCACTGAAAAAACCTCGTTTGAGGTCAATTTACAGGCCGATAAGTTTGATGACCTCTCGACGATATTGAACATCAACCCTGGGCTAGAAGATGCGCCATTAGATCTCAATGGTCAGTTATCATGGCAAGGTGCACCTTATCATTTCATGCTTGATACACTTAACGGCCAGCTAAAATTTGAGTTAGGTAAAGGCCATTTATCGGAAATAAGCGATAAAGGTGCACGGGTATTTTCATTATTTAGTTTAGATTCATTATTACGCAAATTATCATTAGATTTCTCGGATGTGTTCGGTGAAGGCTTATACTTTAATCGCTTCAACGGCAACCTTGCGATTGATGATGGTGTAGTGAAAACCACAGATTCAGAAATGGATGCTATTGCGGGCAATATGCGCATACGCGGTTATACCGATCTCACCAGTCAAAGCTTAAATTATGATATTCGGTTTGTGCCGCAGCTTGCGTCGAGTGTACCAACCGTGGTGTTATTGAGTACCAGTGCATGGACTTTAGGTTTAGGGGCATTTGCCCTGACAAAAGTGTTAGAGCCCGTGATTGAAGTCATTTCTGAAATTCGTTTTCGAGTGACCGGCACCATGGACAATCCACAACTTGAAGAGCTTGAGCGTAAGAGTAAAGAAATTGAAATTCCACAAGCTATTTTACCGCAAGCCAATGAGTCGAGTGTTGAAACTCAGATTAAAACTGGAGTTGATTCTAATATCGCGCCCAAGCTTAAAAGTGATACCAAGGGCGAAAATGAAACTCAAGCCCCAGAGCAGAATAAGCAATATAATGTACCGCCCAATACCACAGGGGCAATTAGCTCAATACCAACGAATCAGGTTTCTCGAATGATAAAGGCGCAAATGTACACCGACGCTTTATCAAGGGGCCAACACGCAGGCGAGCCATTGGCTCATGTCGTTTCGCTACCAGGAGTGAGAGATGCAAATCAGCTTATTACAATGCCAAAGCAGTCGCGATGTCCAAGCCAATCTCGCGTTTGTCGACTCGCAGCTTAAAGACTTACCCCGAGAAGCCAATGAACCACAATTAGTGGTGTTACCTGAGTGTTGTTTATTGTTTGGTGGTCACGAAAGCCAGCAGCTTGAATATGCAGGTAGCCAGCATCAAAGCGAACTTAAAAACGCGTTAGCTTCGATGGCTAAAAAGTATCAAGTGTATTTTATTGCCGGCACTATTCCTATGCGTGCCGATGATGGTCGAGTCTTCAGCCGTTGTTATTTTTTTGATGATCATGGCGTCACCCTAGGTCATTACGATAAACTGCATTTATTCGACGTTGAGGTGAGTGATAACACCAAAACCTATCGTGAAAGTGATACCTTTCATCCAGGCGATCATATTAGTGTGATTGATACTCCGTTTGGCAAAGTCGGCTTAGCCATTTGTTATGATATTCGCTTTGGCGACATGTTTCGGGCTTTACGTTTAGCTGGAGCAGATTATATTGCTCTACCTTCTGCATTTACCAAAGTGACTGGGGAAGCGCATTGGCAAGTGTTATTGCAAGCCAGAGCGATTGAAACTCAATGTTATTTATTGGGCGCAGGCCAATGGGGACAGCATAATCAAGGCAGTCGAGAAACATGGGGGCACAGTATGATTGTTGATCCATGGGGCAGAGTTATTGCTGAACGAGCGACGGAATGTGGCTGGGTACAGGCTAAAGTCGATTTAGCGGAATTACAGCGCATTCGTCAACAAATGCCGCTGATGGGCCATAATCGATTTAGAGAGCCACAGCTGAAATAATACTGGCTGAGCCACGACTAACACTGAATTCGCAGTACGCGTTACCAATTAATAAAGAGAATTTTAATGCCATTTTTAACCCAAGTAGAGCAGAGTTTATTGCAAGATGGATTAACCTTAGACGGATTGCAAGGTTACTTAAATACCATTCATCAACACAATATCGATTTTTCAGACCTGTATTTCCAAGGTAGCCGTCATGAGTCTTGGGTTTTAGAAGATGGCATAGTCAAAGAAGGCAGTTTCCACATTGAGCGTGGTGTGGGTGTACGTGCTATTAGCGGTGAAAAAACCGGTTTTGCTTATGCCGACGAGATTACTCCAGCCGCTCTTGATGCCGCAGCGAAAGCCGCCCGTGGCATTGCCAGTGCCGGTGAGCAGCACAAGGTACAAGCCTTTAAGCGTCAAGCGGCACATAAACTCTATGACAGTGCCGATCCAATTGCGGCTATGGACGAAGTGAAGAAAATCGACTTGTTAAAGCAAGCCGATGCGTATATCCGTAGTTTAGACAGCCGTATTATTCAGGTTGTGGTGAGTTTATCTGGCGTGCATGAAGAAATATTGATTGCTGCCAGTGACGGTACATTGGCCGCAGATATTCGTCCATTAGTGCGTTTTAACTGTAGTGTTATTTTAGAAGACAACGGTAAGCGTGAACGCGGTAGTGCCGGTGGTGGTGGTCGTCACGATTACAGTGCCTTCTTAGCCACAGATGAAACTGGCTTACCACAGAGTTTTGAATTTGCTCGTGAAGCAGTGCGCCAAGCTCAAGTGAATGTTAATGCCATTGATGCTCCAGCAGGTGAAATGACCGTAGTGTTAGGTAACGGTTGGCCTGGTGTGTTATTGCACGAAGCGGTAGGTCATGGCTTAGAAGGTGACTTTAATCGCAAAGGCAGCAGCGCCTTTAGCGGTAAAATGGGCCAGCAAGTGGCATCGACATTAGTCACCATAGTCGATGATGGTACATTGGAAAATCGTCGTGGTTCATTAAGTATCGATGATGAAGGCGTACCAACTCAAAAAACCACTTTGATTGAAAATGGTATTTTAACCGGCTACATGCAAGATAAGTTAAATGCGCGCTTAATGGGACAATTGCCTACGGGTAATGGTCGCCGCGAATCATATGCTCATTTACCTATGCCACGAATGACGAATACTTATATGAATGCCGGTGAATCAGACCCTGCAGACATCATCAAGTCAGTGAAGAAAGGCATCTATGCGCCCAACTTTGGTGGCGGTCAAGTCGATATCACTTCAGGTAAGTTTGTGTTCTCAGCTTCTGAAGCTTATTTGATTGAAGACGGTGAGGTAACTCAGGCAATTAAAGGTGCAACCTTAATTGGTAATGGCCCTGAAGCCATGGGATTAATTTCCATGGTTGGTAATGACTTAGCTCTAGATAAAGGCGTAGGCGTGTGCGGTAAAGACGGACAAAGCGTACCTGTCGGCGTGGGGCAACCAACATTGAAAATTGATCGTCTAACGGTTGGCGGTACAGCTTAAACGTTAGCCTATTTAGGCGTAAGTAGCCGGCTTACTGAGTGTTATGACTTGGTAAGCCGTTGTATATTTAAGGCTTATTTTGATAGTCTTGTTTATTTAAGGATATGTATAGTCAGGTTAATAATCTATGTGGCTGTGAAAATAACTGTTTTAAGTTATACTTCATCAAGGGATTAGAGTATTAACTCTAGAGGTGTTTATGGTTGCAAAGCGTCATAGTAGTCCACATAGCCAGAGGCGATTGAGCTTGGTGTTGTGTTCGAGTGTTTTTTTTGTTCATCTTAGTGTTTTCGCTGAGCCCATTACGTTTAGCAATGCTTGGCAGCAATTAACCCAAGTAAGCGATCATCTGCAAGCCAAAACCCAGCATGTTAACCGCGCCAAAGCCGAAGAAGATGCTGGTGATGCACTGAATTTCCCATCCTTGAATATTGCCGGTAGTTATACCCGCCTTGAAAAACCGATTGAACTTGACCTCAATGATCTCAATCCACTTGCCTCGCTTGATAGCAGTACCTTACCGCCGGCGCTTGGCGGTGCCCTAGCCAGTATTCCTAGCTCATTGTTTGTTACCCCTTTTACTGAGCAAGATGTATTTCGTGCCAGTTTGCAAGCCATGTGGCCTATTTACACTGGTGGTAAAATTACTGCTGCGCAAGGGATACATGCAGCACAAGTTTCTGAAACTGAACAAGAGTTGGCCCTAGCTCGGCGGGAGTTATTTCTGCAGTTAGTTGATCGTTACTATGCGGTGTCGGTGACAAAAACCTTAGTTGATACTCAAAATCAGTTGGTAGATTCGTTAGCGTTACATGTCAGCCATGCACAAAAATTGGAGCAACAAGGGCAAATCGCCAAAGTTGAACGCTTAAATGCCCAAGTCGCGTTAGAAAATGCCAAGGTCAATAGGGGTAAAAGCCAGCGTCAATATGAGATGGCCGAAATAGCTTTAGCGCGGATGTTGCATATTCCCTCAGTCGATCCTATTTCAGTGCTGTTTTTACTGGAACAGCAACCGTCATTGCCACAACTTAGCCAGCTGACGTTAACTCAGCATCCGGCATTAAAACTGCTTGAGGCTAAAGAAGCTCAAGCCAATGGCTTAGTGGACTTAGAAAAGGGCAGTTATTACCCCACAGTGTATTTATACGGTAACTATACCTTGTATGAAGATGACAGCTTATTTTCACAAGTGGAACCTGATTGGATGGTAGGTGTGGGTATGAGCATACCGCTGATAAGCCGTGATGGGCGCAGTGGTAAAGTACAAGCCGCCAAAAGTGCTTTATTGCAAGCTCGATACACTAAAGCACAAACAAAACAGGATTTAAGTTTACTGATTGATCAAAGTTATCGGCAAATGCTGCAAGCTAAAGAAGAAGCCGATGCGCTGAATACGTCGTTAGCGTTAGCGACTGAAAATTTACGTTTACGAGAGTTATCTTTCAATCAAGGCTTATCCACATCAATTGATAGGATCGATGCAGAGTTAAGCTTAACGGCGGTTAAAACTCAGCAATTAGGGGCTAAATATCGCTATATTCAAGCCTATGCCAAAGTGATGGCCATTAGTGGTCAAGTCGATGAATTTATTAACCGAACTCAACTTCAGGGGGCTGCTTATGCGGGCTAACAAGATCATCGCGGTCATTGCATTCGTGTTACTTATATTACTGTTAGGCTATGGCGTCATGCTGGCCTTTACGCCGCAACCGAGCGTGTTACAAGGGCAAATAGAAGCTCGTGAATACAACATCTCTTCTAAAGTGCCAGGGCGGGTAGAGCAGGTCTTAGTGCGTAAAGGCGATCAGGTTGATGTGGGCGATATTTTGTTTGCCATCAGCAGTCCTGAATTGGATGCTAAGCTAGTGCAGGCTCAAGGTGGTCTAGAAGCCGCAACCGCAATGCAGCAACAAGCGAATAATGGCGCAAGACAACAACAAGTCACAGCCGCTAAAGAGCAATGGTTAAAAGCTCAAGCTGCCACCAAGCTTAGTCTAAAAACATATCAGCGCATTGAAAATCTATTTGATGAAGGTGTTGTCGCAAGGCAAAAGCGCGATGAAGCTTATACCCAATGGCAGGCCGCTAAATATACTGAACAGGCAGCCTATGCCATGTATCAAATGACCGACGAAGGCGCACGCGATGAAACCAAAGCGGCTGCGGCAGGCAAGACTCGTATGGCAGAAGGTGCAGTTAACGAGGTGAATGCAATTTTAGCTGATAGCCAAATGCGTTCACCTAAAAAAGCTGAGGTGAGTGAAGTACTGTTACAAGCGGGTGAGTTAGCACCGAGTGGCTTTCCGGTAGTGAGCATTATTGATATGAGTGATGCTTGGGCTGTATTACAAGTGCGAGAAGATCAATTATTGCAATTTAAACAAGATCAAAGCGTGATGTTAGATATCCCCGCATTGCAGCAGCAAGTTGAATTTACCGTGTCGCACATCAGTGTGATGGGCAATTTTGCCACTTGGCGCTCCACTGAAAGTGGCCATGATTTTGATATGCGTACATTCGAGGTGGAACTGACACCGAAGCAGAAAATAGCCGATTTACGTGTTGGGATGTCGGTATTATTTCGCGCCGACAAGCTCAACGAACATTAATAAGGCTTGCTGATGAGGCATCTATTTCGGCGTGAATGGACAGTGTTATGGCATTCGCCTTGGCAACTCGCCTTGGTGAGCTATATTCCGCTCATCGGCGTACTTGCGCTGTGGTGGTTGTTCAGTGCAGGCTTGCCAAGACAGCTTCCGGTTGCCGTGGTTGACTTAGATAATAGCCAAATTAGTCGTATGCTTACCCGGCAATTATCGGCAAATGCCGTGGTTGCTCCTCGCGCATACGCTAATGAAGCATCAGCGATTGACGCTATGCGTAAAGTGGAAGTTTATGGTTTAGTTATTTTGCCTTATCAGCTTAACAAAGACCTATTAACATCCAAACAACCCACGATTGATATTCGCTATAACAGTCAATTTTTATTAGTTGGCAAGTTACTCTCTAGCCAACTACAACTCAGCCTTGCTGAGGGCTTAACGCATATTGGTGAAGTAAATTTATTGCTCAAAGGAGCCAATAAAGCCACAGTCGATGTGAGTTTAACGCCTATTAGTAATCAAACCACGGCACTATTTAATCGCAATAATAACTATGTCGGATTTCTGGTTCCTCCTATATTGATTGCATTGTGGCAGTTGCTGTCGATGCTGGTTTTTGTCAATAGTGTTAATGCGGAGCTGCTCCCGCAGGGTGAGCGTAACTATTTAGCCAAAGATTTTTGGGCTAAGGTGTGGGTTAAAATCCTGTTCTACAGTCCCATTATGCTTATTCATGGTGGCTTTATTCTGCTGTGGTTATACCATTATTTGGCGATGCCGATAGCGGGTTCGTTATGGCTTTTGGTATTGGCGCAGATGTTCATGCTCATGGCGTTGTGGTTGATCGTGTTATTTATTTTTATGCTGATGCGTGACAGTGCACGGGTGGTCAGCTTTTGTACTGCCTTATTTGCTCCTGCGTTTGCGTTTATGGGGATCACCTTTCCAGTTAATGATATGCCTTTATTGGCTAAATGGTGGCGCTTGATTATGCCATCAAGTCACTATATCGACTCTCATGTCAGTGTGGTGAGCTACGGGGTGAACTTGCCACAAGTGTTACTGCAAATCAGTTCATATTGGGGCTTTTTACTATTAATCCCTTTGCTTTATGTGTTGGGGCGTCATGCTCAGAAAATACCGCCTCAAGTTCCCGTGAGCAAGTCAATTAGTCTGGGAGTCAAGTGATGAACTTCTGGCAGTTAATGGTTGCAGAATGCAAAGCGATACTGGCTGATAAAGCCATAGTCGTGACCTTATTTGGTGGCGTGTTATTTTACTCAGTACTTTATCCGTTACCGTATCTGCATCAGGTGCCGACAGAGCAGCAGATTGTGGTCGTTGATCATGATAATTCATCTCTCAGCCGATTGGTGACACGTCATGCCGATGCCAGTGCCAAGATAAAAGTACTCGCTAATGTAAACAGTATTGACCAAGCCCAAGCTTGGATTGATGCTGGTAAAGCGCACGGTTTATTGGTTATCCCAGCAGATTTTAGGCGTAATTTGTTATTGGGCAAAGGCGCGACATTAAGTTACGGCGGTGATGCGAGTTACTTTTTAATTTATTCTGCGATTGTTGAAGGCTTAGTTTCTGCAGGTATTGATGCCAGTAAACACGTGCAAATGATAGGTTTGCTCGCCCGTGGACAAAACCCAGAGTTAGCGCAGCAAGCTGTTAATTCTATCCATATTAATTCGGTGCCGGCTTTTAACCCCAGTTTGGGTTATACCCCCTATGTGGTACCGGGTTTATTTTTATTAATTTTGCATCAAACCTTATTAATTGGCACAGGTATTTTGGGCGCAGGCCAATGGGGTAAACAGGGCTACTGGCAGCAAGTCCGGCCGGTGACCTTAGTGCTTGCAAGACTTAGTGTGTTTATGATGATTTATGCACTATTCAGCAGTTTCTACTTAGGTGCTTGTTTTTATTTGTATAAAGTCAGCGTGGTTGCCTCTGTGATTGAAGTAGGCTTATTTATGTTGCCCTTTTTATTGGCTACGGGTTCGTTAGGTATTTATCTCAGCAGTTTGTTCCGCCGGCGTGAATTACCCACCCAACTGTATTTATTGGTCTCTATGCCAATTTTATTTGTGTCAGGATTTGTGTGGCCAATTGCGTTAATTCCACAGCCATTGGTAGTGGCATCGCAAGTTATTCCTGCTGTGCCAGCGATTATGGGGATGCTCGAGTTAAATCAATTAGGGGCAGGTTGGTCGGCCGTGTTGCCTAAATGGCTGCAATTATGGGGCCTATTCGCCGTTTTTGTCACTATGGCAATAGTGGCCATTGCACGTAAACAGCAAGATGTTAAAACTCCATCATAGTATCGTGTGTAAACTTAGTATCGAGTGTAAACGACAAAAAGGCTGTAGCAGTCTCACGTTCGGTCAATCAATTCTGCTGACAAAAATAGACAGGTATCGTATTGATTGACCTGTCTATTACTGCACATTCAGCAAGATGTACTAACAAAAAACTATTTGGCTGATTGCATTGAACCGTGATGGTTTTTTGGTCTGGGTCCAATTACATCATTCCGTCTTGTGCGCTGGTTAATGATGCTTGTAAACGTTCAACGTTATGCTGATAAATACTGCTGTTATCCACTTTGGCCGCATATTTAAAATCAGCTAATGCACCTAATTTGTCATTATTGATTAACTTCATTATGCCGCGATTATTGTAGGCATAAGCACGTTCTACCATTGATGCAATTGCGACTTGAGTACGGGCACTTTTCACTGCAGCATCACAGGCTTTTTCGGCATTTTCCATGTCAGATAATTGTACGTAACCTGCACATAAGTTCACATTGCGAGAATAGTCATCCACTGTGTATTTACTTGCAGACAATGTTGCTGTGAGCCCTTGCTGAACATCACCAGATTGCAATGCGTTAACACCTGGTACATCTTCAATTAATACCATTTTGTAGGCATTGCTATTGATGTGATGGCCTTGTTCGTCAGCCATAACACTTGTCGTTGCTGTCAGTATTAATGTGGCACTCATTAGGCCGTTAACTATGCTTTTTTTCATGATGTCGCTCCCTTAAACGTTTACGTAGCGCCGCGCTACAGATGAACTTTAGTCAAAAGGACTAAAGCCGACAAACGATAAAAAACGCATTAATAGATTAAAAAAATTCACTTATATCGACAAGTTAATCAAGCTTAGTGCAGTGATGGTGAGCGACTTAGGTATTTTATCGTGTTTATCTTGATTGATTGTTGCGATGCTTTATTTAACATCACTCAGTAGATATTGCGGATCGGTGACCTGTACTTTTGTTTATGACTTGGTGCCACAGTTAAGTTGTTGGCAAAAAGAGTCATTTATGCTGAGGTTTGCTTTTTTTGAGTGAATCTTAGATTATCAAACTAGACATGTTGCTCCTCTCGCTTTCTTTTTACGCTGACCATATTTTAAATATCAAGCATGATATTGACCGCCAAAAAATTGCTAGACTTTGCCATACAAAAGAAAGACAAGAAGAGCGAGACAGACGATGTTCGCTGCCTCTTCACTATATTTAGCCACTGCATACAGCGGTATTTTATCAGCGGAAACATAATGAAACTTTTGTATAAAATTGTATTTTCGGTAACTGTTTTTTTGGTTGTGCTCTATTACTCGAGTTTTTATATTTTACCGAGTATCACAATAGTAAATAATTCGGGAGCCGAGATCACTCAGGCTGAAATTGATTTACCCAGTACTCATTTGGATTTTGGCTCAATTGAACAAGGCACGAGTAATACGCTTCATTATGCTCTAATGCAACAACGAGATGGGGTCTATACCTATAGAATCGACGCTAAAGATTTAGCGGTGTATCACGGTAGTTGTGGTTACGTTACCAATAACGAACTTCATAAGCGTGTTGTGATTTATATCGCCAGTGATGCGCAAGTTGTGTGTAAATAGGTATACAAAAAGGTCACATTACTGCGAGTTTTAATCGCTAGGATTGCTTAATTCAACCTATGACAAGCCGTTATTTTAGCTGCACCACGATTTTTAATCATTTTCATGGCTCATGTGTAAACTGCTTTTATCTCAATCTTAGCCAGATATCCTAAGCCCTTCAACTTTTGACTCCTAACGGCTTTCATCGTGAAAGCTTTTAAGGATCCAGTCTATTAGCAATTGCACTTCTGGGCGCTGCTGTTCATTGGAATGGCGGGTGAGATAATAGCGGTCATGACTATAAAGTGGCTGGGGGAATAATGGAATCAGGATTTTGTTATCAAACCACGCTTGGCTGATAGGCAGGGGTATTAATGCTACACCAAGCCCTTGCTCTGCTGCTCGCGCGACACTGAACATACTGTCTAATTGAATAATTTGTTTTGGTTTGAATTGCTCAAAGCCGATATTGTCAGCCCATTGATGCCATGCGTAGGGTCGGGCTTTATGTAATATCAACGGCACCTTGGTTAACGCTTTAAAGCCTTGTGATGATAGCTCAGAGTGGAGCTGTGCATTACATGCTGGCATATACGTTATTGGAAATAGGTCATATACATTGTCGCTAGGCTGCTGCTTACCCGAGAGCATAATCGATACATCAGTGTGTTTTATCACATCACTGCGCGATTTAATCGTTTCGAGTTTAAGGTTGATATTGGGGTATTTGGATGACCAGCCAATAAGTTTAGGCATAAACAGCTCGCTAGCGAAAAACTCAGGCATTGAAATACTGACTTCGAGCATTCTGTCTGATTGATTAAATTCACTGACAGTGTTGACCAGTTGCTGCATCACTGGCTCGATCGCTTGGTAAAACCGTGCACCAACTTCAGTTAAGGCAACCGAGCGGGTTTGACGGATAAACAAGCTTAGATTGAGGGTTTCTTCCAATTGCTTAATTTGGTGGCTAACGGCAGATGGTGTGAGGTACAGCTTTTTTGCCGTCTCTTTAAAACTTAAGCATTCAGCTGCGACGCAAAAGCAACGTAGGCCACGCATTGAGGTGTGTAAAGGAAGCATTTAATTCTCAGCAAGGACTAATTAAGTCATTTAATGGAGTAACAGTGTCGACTAAGTAGTAGTGCATTTTTATTATCATTATTGTGAAAGCAAAGATCAGACCATGCTTTAAAGTCTTATTTAAACAAAGTACTAACACATGTGGTATTTATATTTTGAGTTGCTTTAGTGCTTAAACGAATAAACATTGCACCATCTCAGTGCAATGTTTTTAGCACTTTGGTCATCAGGAGGTAAGCAGGGCTAGGGCTTATGGCTGCTACTCGATTAGAAGTACAATGTTTCTAGCTTAGTGCCATCAATAAAGATATCGCACTTATCAGCGGTGCTTGATTTTGCAGATTGGATAATACTCGCTACCACGCCAAAGCTACCGCCTTGATCGCCTAATACCGAACCGAAATAGCAATCACCTTTAACGGCCATGCCTTTGAACTTAGCGTTAAGATGCTGGGTTGGGGTCATTGGTGGGAATCGACCTTGCATGATCGTGTCACCATTAGCGATTAACTGTAGCTTGTTTTTTTCTTTGTCGTATATGCCACCAAAAATGATGGTTTGGTCATTCACTACCACAGTTTTGTTTTGTGCAACGATAGGGGGTTTAGCGGCACAAGCGCTAAGAAGCACGCCTGCGGTTAAAGTAGAAAGTATAAAAAGTTTGCGCATTATTATTCCTTAGTATGCGTCGAGAGGCGTATTTTGGCCCTCGAATGAGTAAACTAGCCCTGTTTACCTATTTGGATTCAACGTTATGCATAGTGGAGTTCCATAGTGCACAACGTGCTTATTGTAACAACTTATCAACGAATGCCAATAATAAAAACAGCCTGCTAAAAGAGCAGGCTGTTTAGTCACTCTAAAGCAGTCTTTTATAACAAGCTGACATAAAATTTCAGTTCAGTGACCACACCTTTAGGTGTCGTTGCTGTCAGTGTTACTTGGCTGGTGCCAGGTGTACCGATATTTTTGAGGGTAAAGGTGGTTGATGTTCCCCCCGCCGATGTTGCGTTCGGTACGCTGTAGCCAGAGAACTGCAACTCACCTTCTGTGCTGGCAACGGTTAAGGTGGTACCTGAAGGTAATATTTGCTTGGCACTATCTGTTAACACCACAGTAAACGTCGATATTTCATTTAATCCGATAGGTTGAATATCACTGTTGTAATCGTTAATCACAGCGTCATCTTGACTCACAACAAACGTCGCATTAGAGCCTGACATAGTTAACACCAATGCTTTACGAATATAGGTGGTCGTGGCAGTGCTATCACATAAGCTGCCTTCACACTGAGGGCCGTTAAATTTACCATCTGCCGCTTGATACGCAGTACTGGCTTGAATATTAAAATATGGCTCACCTAAGTCATGGGTGCGAGACTCATTGTCATCCCTAAAAGCATCAGGTAAATCAACAAAGCCACCGTTATGGTAAGTTTCAACATCCATACCATCACCACTACACGCAATTGACGTTGTGCCATATAAACAACCATTAACCACGCCGCCATCAGCAGCATCAAACACATTGTTACCGTTGGTATCGAAAAAAGTTTCGTGCCCTAAGGCATAAGCCATAATTGTGACACGGTGATCGCTTACTCGTGGCGATGCCGATGTCCAAATAACTGAACAGCGGCCATCTGCAATAGTACACGATGGCTCAATTTGTCCACCTTCAGCGGTGAAGTTGATGGTCGTGTCATCTGGTGCCGGGTTACCAAAACTGTCAGAGGCATAAGCGGTAATGGTCACTTGCTCGCCATTGTAGTCACCCGCTTCAGGATTACCGTTTGACCTTGAAATACTAAAGCCTAGTTGCTGTGGTATTCCGGTATTGACGGTGAGTTGTTCTGATTGGCTGGTAATGGTTTTATTCGTGTCAGCATCAGTTGTTGATGCCATTACCCGAACAGGTGTTGGAATCGTACCTGCTTGAACGCGAACGCTGACCAAGCCTTGAGCGTTAGTAATACTGCTATCTATTACTGCGCCATTAGCAAATTGTAAACCGCCAACGGTAGTATCTAGACTAAAGTTTACTTGTTGTTGAGCAGCAGGTTGACCATTCGCACTAGAAACTAAAAAGGTGACTAAAGATGATTCAGTTGAGCCTGTGCCGCCAGAACCTTTGATACGGATTTGGCTTGGGTCAGCTGACACAAAACTCACGTTAGATAAGGTCTGGCGGGCTAAGATAAAAGGTAAGCTTGCGCGTAAACTACTGCCATTAACAGTAGTGGTCGCGATGATAGTGTCATTGCGTTCACTATTACCACTGCAACTAACATCAGAAAATGTTGAGCTTGCTGAGCCAGATAAGCTGGTGATAGGTGAGTCGAGTGAGGCATTATCATTGAAGGAACAGTCTGAGCTAAAGCTAATACTGGTCGGGCTTTGTAGGCGAGTCATATTGCCAGCTGTGTCTTCGCTGACGAGCGTCGCGGTAACCCCAAAAGTGCCACCGGCGCTAATGGTATAACTACCATCCGCTGCTGCCGTTAGTGTTGTGGCTAATTTTCCTTCAACAAACTCACCATTAGCATCAATGGATCCCATTTTTACGATGCCAGCAGTGGCAATGTCATCAGTCGCTAACACTTCATAAGCGCTAGTACTGCTGAGGGTTACCCCTTGATATTCTGTTGTGGCTGTTAATAAACTGGCGCCTAACTCTGATGCTGACGGAGTATAATTAAGAGTGGCGATACCTGAAGCTTTAGTCAGAGCTGTCGCGGGCGTTAACGTCGCACTACCGGCATTGAATGTGACAATTTGGTTAGCAATACCTTGGTTATTGCTGTCGGTAAGTAACGCGCTAAGTTGCACTGTTTTATCAAGATTAAAGCGGGTAATTGGACCTGTAGCATCTGTAATTGAAGCTGTTAATTGAATCGCTTCAGCAGGAATACTTGTGGTGTATTCTTTAAATTGATAATTGCGACTCGCGCTAACTGAGTCAGCATCGCTTGGTGAATAAGTTGCGCTAAGAATGCCAGCCTCGATGCCGCCAGACGTGACAATCGTAGTCGCAAGGCCGGAAGATAATGTTAATGCGCTAGCGGGCGTGACTGTGGCAGTGCTAGTACTGAATGTAATCAGGGCTCCGCTGACGTTAGCATTACCGAGTTTGAGATGTGCAACGGCACAAAAACTGCCATCGATATCAAAAATCAGAGATTCAGTACTGGCATCACATTGGCCATTGACGACATTTTGATAGCTTACAGTAATACTGTAACTGCCATTTGACGTGTCAGCATCGGTGCCATCCGCAGCACCGTTGCAACCTGTAAATAGCAACACTGAAGTTAATAGTAACATTAGTGTGCGAGTCATCATTTTTAGCCGCATTAGCAATATCCTTATTCTATTAAACAGACTATTTTTGAAATGGCCCTAGTCTTTGATTTCAGCTCTTAAATACTTATATAGCTCTTTAGACGATTTTGATTCTGGGCCTTTAGCCAGTTCTTTATTCGCTTGGCGGATCAGTTGACGCAGTTTTTGACGATCAAGTTGTGGATGTAAATCCAGAAGTACTTGAACCTCGTCATCACCATTTGCTAATAAACGCTCGCGCATCTTTTCAAAAATCTGTATTTGAGCAGCTTCATTATTGTTTTTGTTCAACACTTTATCGAGTGCTGCTTCAATAGGTTCATGCTCGTATCCACGCATCAATTTACCAATGTATTGCAAATGGCGGCGATAGGCTTCGGTTTTTTGCTTAATCAGTTTTGATTTTAGAATCGCATCATATAAGAATTCATCTAAACCCATTTTGTCTAATTGAGTTTTGCTCAGGGCCACTAAACGCATGCCAAGTGCTTGAGCATCCTCACTTTCTTTTTTAACGCCTGTTCTGCTGACATAGTTGTCATCATTATCATAGGGCTGCTGAAACAGTTCAGAATCGCCAACAATTTTCATAGTCATAAACCTCAAGTCAATATGCGTTAATGATAGCATTTATTTGGCCTAGAATATGCAGAATTTATTGATGATAGTGAGCGATATAAATGCACGGTTATCAATCGCCAATTGAATTTGATATGCTAGCGGCAACTAGACTAATCAAAGAGTAATTTTGTGGCTTCTCATCCTTCTTCAGCGCCTAGCGCAACTGAACCAACACCTAGAATTGATTCTGAATTATCTGCGTTAAAAGATGCTGTCGCTGTCGCGTTAGAATACGCAAAAGTGTTAGGCACTTCGGCCGCTGAAGTGGCTATTAGTAAGCAGCAAGGTTTGTCGGTTTCTACCCGTGAAAAAGAAGTTGAAACCGTTGAGTTTAATAAAGACGGTGCGTTAGGCATTACCATTTACCGCGATGGTCGCAAAGGCAGCTCATCAACCTCGGACTTAAGCCCAGAGGCGATTCGCCAAGCGGTAAAAGCCGCCGATGGTATTGCAAAATATACCTCAGAGGATCCTTTTAGTGGCTTGGCTGATCCCGCTTTGATGGCGCAAGATATTCGCGATTTAGAGTTATACCATCCACACGATATCGATGCAGAAGAGCTGGCACAGCTGGCTATTCGCGCCGAAGAAGCCAGTTTATCAGTTGATAGTCGTATCCGAAATTCAGACGGCGCCAGCGCTAATGCGCATACAGCTGCCAGAGTGTATGGCAATAGCCATGGGTTTCTTAATGGCTATTGCAGCTCTCGCTACAGTTTGAGCTGTGTGGTGATAGGCGAAGAGTCTGACGGCAATTTACAGCGTGACTATGACTATACCGTTGCGCGTAAGTACAGTGATTTATTGTCTCCAGAAGCCGTTGGTTTGCAAGCGGCAAACAAAACTTTAAGCCGTTTAGATGCACGTAAAATTGCCACCGCGAAAATGCCGGTGCTATTTGCGCCAGAAATTGCTACCGGCCTGATGGGCCATTTAATTGGTGCGATCAGTGGCAGCAGTATTTACCGCAAGTCGAGCTTCTTAATGGAGGCATTGAATACCCAAATATTCCCAGACTGGTTTAGCATCGAAGAGCAGCCACATTTGTTAGGTGCTTTAGCCAGCGCTAATTATGACAGCGAAGGTGTCGCTACCCAAGATCGGCGTATTATTGATCGCGGTCAATTAGAAACTTACTTATTAACCAGTTATTCTGCACGTAAGCTAGGTATGACCAACACTGGTCATGCTGGTGGTATTTATAACTGGACCTTAAGCCATTCAAACCAAACATTTGATGACTTGGTCAAAACCATGAATACCGGCTTAATTGTTACCGAAGTAATGGGCCAAGGCGTTAATGGCGTTACGGGTGATTATTCTCGCGGCGCTGCCGGCTTCTATGTTGAAAATGGCGAAGTGCTATACCCAGTAGAAGAGATCACCATAGCGGGTAATTTAAAAGACATGTTTATGGGAATACAAGGTGTAGGTAAAGATCGCGATTTACGTTCATCAATCCGTACCGGCGGAATTTTACTGAGCGAGATGAAAATCGCGGGGAATTAACCCCTTTTGCTGACCAACGCATTTATGGTTTAAATGCAAACAATGAAAGCCTCTTATCTAATTGATTAAGAGGTTTTTTTTAGCTTTAATTTGGCTCTTGACGCTTTATCACTCTACTTTACCTTTCTTGACAGTCGTTTACAGGCAAGGGGTGTCATAACTCTTGCAAATGTAACTAGATGGTTAATGGAGTAAATATGTTTCACAAAAAATAAGTCGATTGATGATAATGTCTGCAATGGGAGTCTTGTTATTAGGCTGTGGCTCAGGCAGTGAAGAGAGTAGTGATGATGTTGCTTGATGAGTAAATAAGCTCAAACAAAAAGCCGATATCAATGATATCGGCTTTTTATGTAGAGCATGCATTACAACTGAGGAGGATTAATCTTCGACTTTCACGCCCCACACGTCGTGCTCATCGGCATGAATAATCTGTACCCATACTTGATCACCTGGCTGGACGTCAAACTCGTCGGTTAAATAGACCTTTCCGTCAATTTCTGGCGCGTCCATGTATGAGCGGCCAACTGCGCCTTCGGTGTTTACTTCATCAATTAGAATGAGATATTCTTGCCCAATTCGAGCTTGCAATTTGTCGGCACTAATTTGTGCTTGCACAGCCATAAAGCGCTGTAATCTGTCTTCCATAACATCATCAGGGACATGGTCTGGTAAGTCGTTGGCCTTGGCACCTTTAACCGGCGAGTATTTAAAACAACCGACGCGATCAAGTTGCGCGGCTTCTAAAAAGTCGAGTAACTCTTCAAACTCTGCTTCAGTTTCACCCGGGAAGCCAACAATAAAGGTCGAACGAATCACTAATTCTGGGCAAATCTCGCGCCATTTAGCAATGCGTTCTAATACTTTGTCTGAACTACCAGGACGTTTCATTAGTTTCAGTATGCGTTTATTAGCATGCTGAAACGGAATGTCTAAATACGGTAAAATACTACCTTGTGCCATTAATGGAATGATGTCATCCACATGTGGGTAAGGGTAAACATAATGCAAACGAACCCACACACCTTGTTTGGCTAACTGCTCACAAAGCTGCAGCATATGGGTTTTAACTGGCATACCATCCCAAAAAGCAGTTTTATGTTTTACATCAACGCCATAAGCAGAGGTGTCTTGTGAAATAATCAGTAATTCTTTCACGCCAGCATTCACGAGACGCTGTGCTTCACCTAATACGTCACCAATAGGGCGAGAGTCTAAATCACCGCGCATTGAAGGGATAATGCAGAAAGTACAGCGGTGATTACAGCCTTCGGATATTTTCAAATAGGCGTAATGTTTAGGGGTCAGTTTGATGCCGTGATCAGGCACTAAATCAATTAATGGATTATGTTTTGGTTTCTCAACATGCAGGTGAACTTGCTTTAACACTTCATCATAAGCATGAGGACCAGTCACCCCTAAAACATTAGGATGAAGTTCGATAATTTCGTCTTTCTTTACCCCTAAACAACCCGTCACTAACACTTTACCGTTTGCCGCTAATGCTTCACCTATGGTCTCTAAAGACTCTTGTACTGCACTATCGATAAAGCCACATGTATTGACAATTACCAGATCGGCATCATCGTAACTGTTGGTGACATCATAACCTTCAGTGCGCAACTGTGTCAGGATCCGTTCAGAGTCGACAAGGTTTTTGGGGCAACCCAATGAAACAAATCCAATACGATTACCGGTGGTTTCTGTGTTCAGGCTATTGGCCTTAAGTGTTTTTACCGGAATGTCTAACGTGGTGGTTTGCTTGGGTTTAAAAGTTTCAACTGTCATATGATCTCACACATAAAGTTAACGATATTGGTGGGGATGTCAAAGTGGGCGGATTATACCTGAACGGGCTAAAAGGTATAGATCCATTTAGCGTGAAAAGTATACTCATAAACAGTATGTAAAGTATAGGTGATAGCGGATGTTAGCTGATGGCAAAATACAAAAAACGACGGATAATGTTAACCATTACCCGTCGTTTTTAATCTTGCATAGATATAGGAGTAAACCTATTTGTAAATAAGTTAATTTGTGCGGTATTGGCTTAAAATCTTACCTAAATCAGTTGATGCTTTTGATAGTTCTTTAACACCACTTGAAGACTGTTGCGATAAACCTCTAATAATATTTGATTTCTGTCTTATTTCAGTCAGTTCTTTAGCAATATCATTGGCTACGGCACTTTGTTCTTCTGATGACGTTGAAATTTGGAAGCTCATGTCCATAATCGATTTCGATGATTCTGAAATGGCATTAATATCGGTACCAATATTGGCAATTAGATCGCTACTGGTCTGTGCTTGCTTGACGGTATCGCGAGTAATACTGTCGATATTGAGTGTTTCACTTTGCAGTAATTCAATCATTTTATGAATTTCAACCGTTGCTGCTTGAGTACGACCGGCAAGGGTTCTTACTTCGTCTGCAACCACCGCAAAACCACGACCCATCTCACCAGCACGCGCCGCTTCAATGGCTGCGTTTAATGCCAGTAAGTTGGTTTGATCTGAAATGGCATTAATCGTGGTAATGACTTCATTAATATTGGTGGCATTGACTTTTAAGGTCGTGACCGAGTTTGAAGTTTGTTCAATGTAGCTAGATAACTGCTTAATCTCATTAATGGCACGTTTTGCTCGGTCATAACTCTGGCGTGTATATTCTGAATCTTGTTCCACTCTTTGGGTCGAATTACGGGCAATATTCGACACTTCTGCCGCAGATGCGGTCATTTCTTCCATTGCGGTAGCGACTGAGTCGAGTGAAGCATACTGTAAGTCAATTTGTTCAGCACTTTGTACTGCATCATTGGCAAATGAGCTGGAAGTGGTTTGCAATGTTCCGGCACTTTTTTTCACAGCAACGACAAGTTCAGTTAATGTGTCCATGGCTTTGTCTAGTGCGCAGCCAATGGTACCGAACTCATCACGACCAGGATGGAAGCCTAAACGAGAGGTTAAATCACCTTTGGCAATTTTTTCTGTGGTACTCCACAACACCCATAGGGCACCACCAATAAAGGTGGCATTCCAGTAAATCACCAATGCAAACGGTAACACCCACAAGAATGATAGCAATAACGAAACTAATGCCGCTTGCTTAGCCGTGGCTTCTTGGCCATAGACTGATTCACTCATCGTATAATATTGGTTATTTAATGTATAAACGGCAGTAACAGTATCTTGTTGGCGTGAGCTGGTTTGCAAACGACCCGATACTTGTAAGCCGAGACTTGAAGCTTGATTTAGCTGATTGGTCGCATCAAGTGCTTGTACTGTAGCGGCCGTTTTTTGCTCTAAAACATGCAGAGATTGCTGCTCAATGTTGTTTATTTTACTAAAGTAACTGCTAAACGATACGCTTGATAAAATGATGAGGAATAGTCCGAAAATCGTCCAAAACTTATCGTTAATGGACATTTTGATGAAGAGTTTATCGATATTTCTGAAATCAACTTCTTTCATGGTTTTAGTACCTAAACCTGTAAAAACAATAAATTTGAATACTAGATGAGCCGTTAGTGTTTTGATACTAATAGTCAGCGTGGCAGTATTTTTTTGTGACCAATATGGCATTGGTTCATGTTCAATATCGACAATAACACGAATAACTTAAATGAATTATCTATGTCGACAGCTCATCCGGTATCTGCCATGTCAATCAGCCAATATTAGCGTAATAGTTAGCTAAAAGCCTTACATTTTCAAGCTGATGTTACGCCAAAAAATCTAATATGAAACAAATAATTCTATTTTTAATTTTCTTTTCAACAGAATTGTTACAAAACTTATCTTGTTAAGTTGTCATTATACCTGACCGTGTTCTGAGTCTAGTTATTGTTTTATTTGATGTATTTCTTTTATTCTTGAATGCCGTTTTTCTATAAGGATAAAATTACTTGTTAATCAATCAGATATCAAATTTATTTACCTCATTAATGTGATCTATGTTCTTTTTTCTGTAAACAAACTTTGGGACAATCGCGCCGCATATTACAAAAAAATAGCATTTATATTACAAAATATGGGGTTACAAAATGAAAGGACTGACTAAACTAACGGCGGTTTCACTCGCAGTTGCTGCAGCATTGCCTATGATGGCAAATGCAGATGTATTGATAAGTGAATACGTTGAGGGTAGTGCAAATAATAAAGCGATTGAACTGTACAACAACAGTGATGTTGCGGTTGATTTAACAGGTTACAAATTAGTTCGTTATAAAGACGGCGATACAGCAGCGCTAGATATGGTTGAGTTAACCGATTCGATAGCCGCAAAAAGTGTCAAAGTGATTTTGCACCCAAGTGCAGCGATTACCTTACCGGCAGCCACAGACTCTATGACTGGCAATTTGTACTTTAATGGTGGCGATGCTGTTGGTCTATTAAAAGACGGTGTGTTAGTTGATGTAATTGGTGAAATTCCAACGCCAAGTGGCTGGGGGTTAGATGCCACCTTCCAACGTAATTTAGATAACTTAACGGCTAGCACTAACTATGATGCTACCCAGTGGGTTGAATTAGACAAAGACACTTTCAGTGGTTTAGGTTCGCTTGATGCTGCGGTTGCGCCAGAGCCATCTACATTCACCTGTAATGGTGCAATGCTAACTAATATTTATGACGTTCAAGGTGCTGGAGATGCAAGTCCTTTACTTGCCGAGGGGAGTTTTTCATCCGCTAACGAAGTAACCGTAAAAGGGATAGTTACTGCCAGAAGTGACAGTTTATACAAAGGTTTCTTTATTCAAGACATGCAAGGTGATAACTCACCTTATACTTCTGACGGTATTTTTGTTTTCATGAACCAAGCGGCACCAGACACGATTCAGCCCGGCGCTGAAGTGTGTGTGCAAGGTAAAGTCAGTGAGTATTACGGCTCAACTCAGATAGACATTAAAGACGATCAAAAATTTGAAGTGGGAGCAATGGGTGACGTACCTGCTGCCAGTGCATTTTATGTTGCCGATGGTGAAACGCTTGCGCAAGCATTAGAACGTGTTGAAGGCATGAAAGTGAAGCTAGATGCTGGTAGCGAGATGAAAATTTCTCGTACCTTTAGTTTCGATTATGATTCATACCGCAATAATATGATGTTGTCTCATAAAGCGCCATTAATGAAGCCTACTCAAGTGTTTGAACCGAATTCAGCCGATGCCATTGCACTCGGTAAAGCCAATGCGGTAAATCAGTTATTTGTAGAGTCTGACTTCAAAGCAAAAGACGGTGAAGTGCCTTACTTCCCTGACTTTAATGCTGAGACCGGTTATATCCGTGTGGGCGATCAGCTCACAAACCTTGAAGGTGTGATTGGTTATAGCTACAACTCATACCGAATTTTAGCGACCAACACCATTACAGCGGGTGATTTTATCCGTGTAAATGATCGCACTGATGCGCCGACTGTGGCAGACATGGGTGATATTCGCGTCGCTAGCTTTAACGTATTGAATTTCTTTAACGATGCTGTTGGCGGTGATGCAAACCCATCAAACAGTAACCGTGGCGCGCTAACGGAAGAGGAAATGGTTCTGCAACGCACTAAGATTGTGTCTGCGCTAGTCGCCATGAATGCTGATGTTGTTGGCTTAATGGAAATTGCTAACAATGGCTTTGGTGAGCTAAGTGCCGTGCAAAATTTAGTTGATGCACTGAATGCTGAATTAACCGATGAGCAAGCATATCGCTTTATCGAAATTGCAGATGCGGACAAATACGACGGTAAGTTTATTGGTACTGATGCCATTACCGTTGGTATGTTATATCGCCCAGCGCGCATCACTTTAGACGGCGCAGCAAAAGTTATTGCAACGCCTGAGCAACATGCTGCAGAAGGCGCTCAAACTCGCGAGAAAGATGGTGTGGTTGAGAAAAGCCCTAGTTCTGATAAGTTCCAACGTCACAGCTTAGTGCAAACGTTTAGTATTAATGATGAAAAACTGACCGTCGTTGTTAACCACCTAAAATCGAAAGGTTCAGGTTGTATCGAAGACTGGGCTGAGTTTAATGAAAATGCTGAGCCAGCAGACATGCAAGGCAAGTGTAATGCTTTCCGTGTATCAGCGGCTAAAGTATTGGGTGAGTCATTAAAAGATGTCGAAGGCGATATACTGGTTATTGGTGATTTAAATGCTTATGGCAAAGAAGATCCAGTTGCAGTATTGACTGACTATGATGCGTCAACCACAGATCATGTTATCCGCACCGCGTCTTGGACCACTTTAAACGGTAAAGTGTACGAGCGTGAAGGCAGTGTCATTGATAAAGGTTATGGGTTAATTAACTTAAACACTCAAGCTCATGGTGCAACGACTTACTCATACAGCTACAACGGTGAGTTAGGTAACTTAGACCATGCACTAGGTAATGCGAGCTTAGCAGCTAAGTTAGTCGATATTGACGACTGGCACATCAACTCAGTTGAATCTAACCTGTTTGAATATGGTAGTAAATACACTGGTGATTTGGTTAAGTCTGAAAGTGCATTCTCAGCTTCTGACCATGACCCTGTGATCATTGCACTAAGCTACCCTGCGCCAGTAACACCAACGCCTACGCCAACACCAGAGCCTGTTCAAGACAGTGACGGTGGTAGTTTAGGTTACTTCGCATTGATGTTATTAGGTGCACTAGGCTTACGCCGTCGTAGTTAATAATGATGTGTTAATCGGTATCGTAGTTAATTGATGATAAATAAAAAAGGATGACAGCTGTCATCCTTTTTTTATGAGCCATGGTGTATAAACCCGTTACTACTATTGCGTACTATGTGCAGATTCGCACACATAAAAAAAGGCGCCTAAGCGCCTTTTTGTTAAGCAAACTTAGATTGATTCAATTAAATCATACTGTTCACGTAACACTTTAATAATGTCAGCTTTTGGATTCGCAGGTAATGGAATCGTGGCTCCAGTTACTTTTTCAGCTACACCAATATAAGTGCGTGATACGCTCATCATAGCCTCTAACGGCAAGTCGTTGTCACGGGCAAGCGCTTCACGTTCTGGCATTCTGTCTTTGTTTAATAAAATGTCGGCATCGTCAAAATGGTTTAACAAGAATTGACGGAAACCTTCTTTGGAATTTTCAACAATCTTACCTTCGCGATAAGCTGCGCCATCCCAAATACGTGATGAATCAGGGGTGCCAACTTCATCCATGTAAATGAGTTTAGCGTTGCCGTCTTTATCGTTGACATAGCCAAACTCGAATTTGGTATCGACAAACACTTGGTCAAGCTTGGCTAGCGCATCAGATATTACCTTAAAGCCTTGCTTGAGCAGAACTTCATACAGGTCGATATCTTGTGGTTTTTCAAAGCCAAATGCTTGGTAGTTGGCTTCAATATCACTGCGGCTAATATTGACGTCATCCTGTGCTGGCACACCAGGAATACCGGTTAAAATACCTTTGGTAGACGGGGTGATTAGCAGTTCAGGTAGTTTTTGATCTTTGCTTAAGCCTTCTGGCAGGGTGATGCCACAAAAGACTCGTTCACCTTTTGAATAAGCACGCCACATAGACCCCGTTATGTACTGACGGCAAATCGCTTCCACTTTAATCGGGCGAGCTTTTTGAACGATCCACACAAAAGGGTGTGGAATGTCTAAAATGTGGCTATCGGCTAAACCATTTTCAGCGAACAAGCCAAACCAATGATTAGAAATGGCATTGAGTGCTGCTCCTTTACCTGGGATCCCCTGCAAGTTACCTTCGCCATGAAAAATGCAGTCAAATGCAGAAATGCGATCACTGATCACCATAATCGCCAGCGGAGTATCTTCAGGTACATCGTAACCTTTGTCGCGAATTAAGCGGCGGCTATCAGCATCTGTTAGCCAGTAAACACTGCGAACTTTACCACTGTGAACAGGCTTGTCGGTACGGATAGGTAAATCATTGTTAACTGCAAGAACGGAATCAGCAAGACTCATGCGAGTGTTCCTTAGGTTGAAGGGCGTATAGGGTTTTTATGGCGGCTATTTTACCTGCATTAAACGGGTTTGCCACGGGAAAGGGTGAGTTGAAATAGGCTTTTTTGTTATGCGAACAATCTTTGGGTAGTTTAGCAATATCTTGTTCAAGACTTTGTGAGGTTAATCAGGCAAAATTCATTTCCTAAATAGTGTTTGGAATAACAACAATTGAACAGCGAACAAGAAAATATTAATAACCGTTTGGGGCTGATATTCGTGTCTATTGCGGTATTTTTCTGGGGTATTTTGCCTATTGCGTTAAAGCTATCCGGTGGTTTTATTACTCCAGTTACCCTGACTTGGTTTCGGTTTGTTATGGCATTAGTGGTAACCTTGTTAATTCAATGGCGCTTAGGTGCATTACGCCAATTTGCAGGACTGCCGGCAGCGATATGGATGAAATTGGTATTAGCTGGGGTATTGTTGATGTGCAACTATGTATCGTTTGTGTATTCATTGGGCTATTTAGCCCCAGGCACTGCGCAGCTTAATTTTCAAACCGCGCCGTTTTTTTTAGCCTTTGGCGGGGTGCTGTTTTTTAAAGAACGCTTTAACGCATTTCAACTGAGTTGTTTTGCCACCCTAGGATTGGGGATGTTGATGTTTTTCCATCCACAGCTCGATTTAAACCAAGCCAGTGATCATCAAGTATTGATTGGCATTATGATTGTGCAGTTTTCGGTGATGTCGTGGACCAGTTATGCATTATTGCAGAAATCGGTAAGTCAGCGGTTATCACCCAGTAATGTGCTGTTATTTATTTACGCATTAGGCATTGTGCTTATGGCGCCATTTAGTGATTTTAGTCAGTTTGAAGCAATGACATTAAACCAATGGTGGATCGTCCTGTTTTGTGGTGCCAACACCTTGATTGCATATGGCTGTTTTGGTCAAGCAATGCAATATTGGCCCACGGCACAAGTCAGTGCCATGTTGGCATTAACACCGGTATTGAGTTTTACTGCGACAGAAGTTGTGGTCAATCTTGGTTGGTGGAGCGGGGTATTTGCCGGTGCCGATATTGATGTGTTGTCATTTGCTGGCATCGTTATGATTGTGTGCTCGGTGTTTGCCGTGCAAATTGTACCCTTGTATCAAAAGCGTAAGCAGGCCAAAGCGTTCAGGACTGTACTGTAGTACTTTAGTGATACGGATTATCACTAGGGTCACTTCGCTGCTAGGGCGGACTGCGTCCTGCTAGGAAATGATAACAAGCGATAACAAGCGAACGCTGCGCTCACTGATAAAACGGTCTAGCGCCTAGGCTCTTGGCTTGTCATCTCTTAATCTCTCTCGTCATCGCTTGCTATCTCAGGAATAGGGACAGCTTCGCTGCTAAGATTTTATAGCATCTAGCAGCGTAGCGATCTAGGCTCTTGCTATAGTATCTAGCCGTGTAGCGACCTATAACCTAGAAATAGTGGAAATAACCATTTTCCTTAATCATCCCCCCACCTAATGGTAATAGGCAGGTTGATGGGTATTAATTATTTTTAAACTTATTTTGTAGAATAGAAACTAAAAACAAAAATGGAGCCCTTAGGCTCCATTTTTTGTGTCATTCAACTGAATGATTAACCGTTGTCACGTGGCTTACGTGGACGACGTTCTGCACTTGCTGGGCGGTCACTAGCTGGACGATCACCCGCTGGGCGGTCAGTACGTGGACGGTCACTACGAGCACGATCACTACGTGGACGACGTGGAGCGCCTGCGCCGCGAGTAGTGTCAGCGAACACTTCATCACCCGCTTCACGAATGTTTAAAGGACGACCACAAACACGCACTTTTCTTAGGTGTGAAAGGATGTCTTTAGGCATTCCGTCTGGTAAATCAACTGTTGTGACTTGATCAAACAATTGGATTTGACCAATGAAACGGCTGTCGATGTTTGCTTCGTTAGCAATTGCACCAACGATGTTACCTACACCAACACCATTTTCACGACCTACATCGATAACATAACGATTCATTTTCACGTCTGGGTTATCTTTTAAGCCTTCTGCATCACCAAAGCTGTTTGGCGCTGGACGGCTGCTACGCTCGCCACGGTCACTGCGTTCACGACGTGGACGATCGCCACGGTCGCTATTGCGGTCACCACGGTCGCTACTACCACGTTCGTCACGTGAATCACGTTGACGCTCGGTAATAGTCGGTAACTGTAGTGGACGTTCTTGCTGTACTTGTTGCAACAAAGCAGCAGCCAGTAAATCGGTATCAACTTCAAGTTGTTGACATAATTCTGCGACAGCATTTTTCATGAAATCTAAGTCACCGTTGATGGTTTCTTGGATTTGCTCGCCTAAACGAGATAAACGACGCTCTGCAACTGATTCAGGGCTAGGTACTTTCATTGGCGAAATACGGCTGTTTGTAGCACGTTCGATAGTGCGTAACATGCGCATTTCACGATTGGTTACAAATAGAATTGCCATACCAGTACGACCAGCACGACCAGTACGACCGATACGGTGTACATAGGCTTCTGAATCATAAGGAATATCGTAGTTTACTACGTGGCCAATACGTTCAACGTCTAGACCACGTGCCGCAACGTCAGTCGCGATTAAAATATCTAACTTGCCGCGCTTAAGCTGCTCTACAGCACGCTCACGAGCTTGCTGATTCATGTCACCATGTAATGGCGATGAAGCATAACCACGGGCTTCTAATTTTTCTGCTAATTCAACACAGCTGTTACGGGTACGAACGAAGATGATAATACCTTCAGTATTTTCAACTTCTAAAACACGTACTAACGCTTCTAGTTTATTGTGTTGTGATACTTGCACATAACGTTGGTCAATAGACTCAACCGTTGTCTGGCTAGACGCTATGCTGATATTCACTGGGTTAGATAAGTGCTTAGCTGCAACGCGCTTAATTTGCTCAGGCATAGTCGCTGAGAATAATGCAAGTTGGCTATCAGCAGGCTTGTGCTCTAATACCCATTCGATATCGTCGATGAAGCCCATTTTTAGCATTTCATCGGCTTCGTCTAATACTAATGCTTTTAAGCTATCTAGTTTTAATGTGCCACGACGCATGTGATCCATTACACGACCTGGAGTACCAACAATCACTTGTGGTCCACGCTTGAGGGCGTTTAATTGTTGTTGCATGCTTTGACCACCGTAAATCGGTAGTACGTGGAAGCCTTTCATGAATTTGGCATAACTACCAAATGCTTCGGCAACTTGAACCGCTAATTCGCGGGTTGGAGCTAACACCAAAATCTGTGGAGCATTGATTTTCATGTCGATTTTGTTTAGTAAAGGCAGGGCAAATGCGCCTGTTTTACCAGTACCAGTTTGTGCTTGACCGATAATATCTTTACCAGCCATAAGCGGGTCGATACTCGCAGCTTGAATTGGAGTTGGGTTTTCATAACCTAACTCGTCAAGCGAACGCAACAAAGACTCAGACAGGCCGAGTTCGCGGAAAGTTCTTTCAGATGACATTGAGTTGTAGCCTTGTGGATGCGCACGAAGTTCGGAAGCTCGTGCTAAAGTTTCACAGACAGAAAATCAACCCCGTGTCGATTTCCCGCGCCGATAAGGGGGCGTATTATAGCAGCAAGATTGCAAGTTGACCACGTAAAAACTGAAAATAAACATTAATTTGGCCATTAAAGTTGAAGATTGGCCTGATTCTTGATTTTTAAAATCTGTTAATTGGTTGAAAAGTGAACACTTGTTGTCGCAGGTTAAGCGATTTATGGGGCTTTGGTCAGCTTATCGATACTGATCATTTGATACACTGTTTCAGCAACCGCCACGATAAAGTCTATGTCTAAAGTATCGATTGTGTCTTCGGGTGTATGGTATTGAGCATGCGGTGGCACCCCAAAGTACACCCAAGGATAACCCGCTTGGTGAAATGGATAATGGTCAGATGCCCTAAGCCAGTCGGTTTTATTCATCCTTCCACTTAACAAATTGCTGCGATGAGTCTTAATGCATAATTGAGTTTTTTGCATTAATTCTTGCTCAATCGATTCAAAATCAACTAGGTTTTTCTGGCCTTCCATGTAAATGGCTTTGCGACGATCGGGATGACCTATCATGTCTAAATTGATGCTCAGTTCAATTTCCATTTGTGGATATTGTTGTAATAAGGCAACTAAAGCATAGCTACCATATAGGCCGGGCTCTTCTGCGTCAGTAGCCACTAGCATTAAGTTCACATCATCTAACGGCGGATCACCTTGCCATTGGGCTGCAATCGCCATCACTCCTGCAATACCTGATGCATTATCATCGGCTCCTGGATAGCGTTTACTGGCTGTTTGACCTAAGTGATCGTAGTGGGCAGTAATAACTCGCCATCGGTTGGAATTGGTTTTTGCCGCAATAGTGGCAATGATATTGACTCCTGAGGCGGTCGAAAATTGATAATCATAACTAAATGGTACGGCAAATGTTGCTTGCCAGGGTTGTAATCCCATTTCAGCAAAGCGTTTGATTAAGAACTCTTGCGTGAGGCGAGCACCTTGCGTGGCGGTTTTGCGCCCTTGAAATTCTGCTGTGGTTAAGATTGAGATATCTTGGGTGATTTGTTGATGAGCATCGGGCCAGCTGCTTAGTATAGCTGATGAGCATTGGCGCGGCGTTTGACTACAGCCGCTGAGTAAGGCTATTGATAAGCCACACCATAAGCCAAAGCTAACCACCTTAAAACAAGTTTGAGCAGTAAACATGGGTGTTATCTCCTCTTATTTGCTTAAGGTGGCGGCTTGGTTATTTCATTTTTGCACGTTGTTTGTGAAGCGCCAACATTGGCTTTAAAAATCTAGCGGTATGCGATTGAGGATGTTCAGCTACATCTTCTGGAGTGCCAGCAGCTAAAATCATGCCGCCGCCAGCGCCACCTTCAGGGCCTAAATCAATAATCCAATCTGCGGTTTTTATCACATCTAAATTATGTTCAATCACTACCACAGTGTTGCCATGAGATTTCAAGCGATGCAGTACATCTAACAATAGTTGAATGTCGGCAAAGTGCAGCCCTGTAGTGGGTTCATCCAAAATATATAAGGTTTTTCCGGTATCGCGTTTAGACAACTCTTTAGCCAGTTTTACTCGCTGAGCTTCACCACCAGACAAGGTCGTTGCACTTTGGCCTAAGCGAATATACGCCAAGCCGACATCGATTAAGGTTTGCAGTTTACGCGCAATAGAGGGGATGGCATCAAAATAGACGCGAGCATCTTCAACGGTCATCTGCAGTACTTCGTGAATGTTTTTGCCTTTGTATTTTACTTCTAAGGTTTCACGGTTATAACGCTTACCTTTACACGAATCGCAAGGCACATAAACATCAGGTAAGAAGTGCATTTCGACTTTAATTAAACCATCACCTTGGCAGGCTTCACAACGACCGCCTTTGACGTTAAACGAGAAGCGCCCCACTTGATAACCCCGGGTACGTGATTCTTGCGTGCCAGCAAACAGTTCACGGATTGGGGTAAAAATACCGGTATAAGTAGCAGGGTTTGAACGCGGTGTGCGACCAATGGGGCTTTGGTCAATATCAACGACTTTGTCACAATGCTCCATGCCTTCAATGCTTCTATAAGGCGCAGGTTCATCGACGGTAGCGCCATTGAGCATCCTATGGGCTATTTTAAAGAAGGTGTCGTTAATCAGTGTCGATTTACCTGAGCCAGATACCCCGGTAATACAGGTAAATAAGCCAACAGGTATGGTTAAATCAACATCTCTTAGGTTATTACCCGATGCGCCAAATAGTTCAATCACTTGTTTTGGGTTCATCGGCGTGCGCTCGTCACTAATGTGAATTTGCTTTTTACCGGAAATATACTGACCCGTGACCGATGCTTCACAGTTAAGAATGTCTTCTAAGGTACCGTCACAAATTACTTCGCCGCCATGCACACCAGCACCTGGGCCGATATCAATAACATGGTCTGCAAGGCGAATAGCATCTTCGTCGTGTTCAACCACAATGACGGTATTGCCCAAATCACGTAGGTGAATAAGAGTTTGCAGTAAGCGTTCATTATCGCGTTGATGCAAACCAATTGACGGTTCGTCCAGCACGTACATTACGCCTACTAGCCCGGCACCGATTTGGCTGGCTAAGCGAATGCGTTGCGCTTCGCCACCGGATATGGTTTCTGCTGATCGCGATAAGCTCAAATAGTTAAGGCCAACATTAACCAAAAAGCCTAAACGTTGGCTGATCTCTTTTAATATTTTTTCGGCAATCTGTGCACGTTGCCCTGCAAACTCAACTGTGTCGAAATACTGTTTAGCTTCGCCAATTGACCACGTGGTGAGCTGCGGTAGATTGAGTTCGCCAATAAACACGTTACGGGCTTCTTCACGTAAGCGCGAACCACTACAGCTGTTACACGGTTGCATATTAATAAATTTAGACAACTCATCGCGCACCGAATTACTTTCGGTTTCGCGGTAGCGGCGATCCATATTATTTAAAATGCCTTCAAACGGATGGTTACGCACCACCACATCACCGCGATCGTTGATGTATTTAAAGGCAATACTTTGTTTGCCTGAACCGTATAGAACAATCTTTTTGATTTTGTCACTCAGCTCGGCATAGGGTTTTTCAACGTCGAACTTATAATGCTCGGCGAGTGAGCTGAGCATTTGAAAATAATAAAAGTTGCGTCTGTCCCAACCTCTAATGGCGCCACCGGCTAAGGATAATTCATCGTTAGCGATCACTCGGTCGGGATCAAAAAACTGCTGTACACCTAAACCGTCACAGGTTTGGCACGCCCCAGCGGGATTGTTAAACGAAAAGATCCGCGGCTCAAGTTCTGCCATCGAATAGCCACAGTGCGGACAGGCAAAGTTAGCTGAAAAAATCAGTTCTTCTTTACTGCTATCTTCCATGCTGGCTATTTTGGCAATACCGCCAGACAGCTCTAATGCGGTTTCAAATGACTCCGCTAAACGCTGTTTCATGTCTTCACGTACTTTGAAGCGGTCAACGACCACTTCAATAGTGTGTTTAATGTGTAAATCTAATGTTGGTGGATCGGTTAAGTCACACACCTCGCCATCAATACGCGCACGGATATATCCCTGTGCTGATAAGCTTTCCAGCAGTTTAACGTGTTCGCCTTTACGATCATTAACCACAGGCGCGAGCAGCATTTGGCGACTGTCTGCTGGCATGGCCAACACTTTATCAACCATTTGGCTAACCGTTTGCGCCGACAAAGGCTGATTATGTGTTGGACAGCGGGGTTCACCCACTCGGGCAAACAACAAGCGTAAGTAGTCATAGATTTCGGTAATAGTACCGACCGTTGAACGCGGATTATGTGAAGTGGATTTTTGTTCAATTGAAATGGCGGGGCTTAAGCCTTCAATATGATCGACATCAGGTTTTTCCATTAAGCTCAAGAATTGACGTGCATAGGCCGACAGCGATTCAACATAGCGACGTTGGCCTTCTGCATACAAGGTATCGAAGGCTAATGATGATTTTCCTGAACCGGATAACCCAGTTATCACAATAAGTTTGTCACGGGGAATGGTTAGATTGATATTTTTAAGATTGTGGGTTCGGGCACCGCGTATTTCAATTTTATCCATCGTTTCACTCTATGACTTATGTAAATAAAACAGCGATCAGTATCGCATAGTTTGTTAGCTGACTTCATATCAATTTTGATTAAGTCGATTTTATGGTACGCATCGAACCGCGCTAAAGTTCAGGACTAAAATTTAACATGTACAAATAAAAGACCTTATATACAAAACTGTGATTTCCTTTTGAGCTAATTTATGACGCTGTGATAATATGCGCATCTTATAATATTGTTGAATGACTTATCGAAGGGCAACAGCATGGCCAGTAATGGACTGTCGGGTATGGAGAAAAAGGTCGCATTTTCGTTAGCCAGTGTGTTTGGCTTACGCATGATGGGCTTGTTTATGATTATGCCTGTCTTCGCGCTGTATGGTCAGCATTTAGAAGGTTTCTCGCCGCTTTGGGTTGGTATTGCCATTGGTGCCTACGGATTAACTCAAGCTTTTTTACAGATCCCTATGGGGATTTTGTCCGACAAATACGGACGAAAGCCAATTATTCTTGGTGGTTTAGTCTTGTTTGCCATTGGGAGTTTAATTGCTGCATCGTCTGACCATATTTACGGTGTGGTGTTTGGCCGCGCAGTACAAGGTATGGGCGCCATTGCTGCGGCAGTGCTAGCACTTGCTGCCGACTTAACCCGAGACGAACAACGTACCAAAGTCATGGCCATTATCGGCATGTGCATTGGTTTTTCATTCGCCTTGTCGTTATTAGTTGGACCGATTGTAGCGCAATACATGGGCTTAACTGGGCTATTTTTGTTAACTGCAGTGTTAGCGGTATTGGGGATGTTGATAGTGCAGTTTTTTGTGCCTAATCCTATTCGCCATGCGCCTAAAGGCGATACCGTCGCGACACCGACAAAACTTAAACGTATGTTGCAAGACCCGCAGCTGTTTCGCTTAGATGCTGGGATTTTTATTCTGCATTTAGTACTCACCGCTGTGTTTGTTGCATTGCCGCTCGATTTAGTTGATGCCGGCTTAGTGAAAGAAAAACATTGGATGCTGTATTTCCCCGCTTTTGTTGGTGCCTTTTTCTTAATGGTGCCATTAATCATTATTGGGGTGAAACGCAACAATACTAAAACCATGTTCCAAATCGCGTTGATCATCATGATGGTATCACTGGCGGCGATGGGGCTTTATGCCAACAACCTCTGGGTGTTAAGTGGCGCCGTGGTATTATTTTTTACCGGTTTTAATTACCTTGAAGCATCATTACCGAGTTTAATTGCTAAGTTTTGTCCTGTCGGCGATAAAGGGTCGGCTATGGGCGTGTATTCAACCAGCCAGTTTTTAGGTGCATTCTGTGGCGGCATGTTAGGCGGCGGAGCCTATCAACTTGTTGGCGCTTCTGGAGTATTTTTTGTCGCATTAGGGCTAATGTGCGTGTGGTTATTGTTAACTGTAGGCATGCAAAAACCTGTGTTATTGAAAAGCTATACGCTTGAAGCAACAGTAAAAGATAAATCCGACGCACAAAATATGGCCAGTAGTTTGTCGCAGCTAATCGGTGTTGTCGAGGCCATAGTCGTGCTTGAAGATAAAGTGGCTTATTTAAAGGTCGATGATAAATTCAATTTAAGCGAAGCGCGAGCTGTGTTAGGCTCTGTGAATTAGATCGTGTTGATCGTACAGCTTAGTATTCAGATAAAGTAAACAGATAAAAATCTCAGGAGATTTCGATGGCCAGTCGTGGTGTGAATAAAGTAATTTTGGTAGGTAACTTAGGTAAAGATCCTGAGGTTCGTTACATGCCAAACGGCAACGCCGTAGCCAACTTTACTATAGCGACAAGTGAGTCGTGGAAAGACCAGCAAGGTCAAATGCAAGAACG
>NZ_JBGOOV010000016.1:0-108750 GCF_041439795.1 Shewanella sp. 5S214 | reverse complement strand
GCAAAACTGATCATCAGCAATTTGTCAGGCTACCACTATTTAATTGGTGCCATCCTATTTGGCTCAGGGCTAAGATTAAAGGAAGCCTTAAAACTTAGGGTAAAAGATATTGATCTAACCACTAAATCTATCTTTGTGTACCGAGGTAAAGGGCAAAAAGATCGAGTTTGTATGCTACCTAACGGATTGATTGATGTTCTAAAGTCACAAATGAAACAGGTAAAAAAGCTCCACGAGGCGGATTTGTCAGATGGCTTTGGACTTGCTTCATTGCCCATCTCTCTCATCAGAAAATACCGCAGTAAAGCCTCTAAGTTTCATTGGCAATATCTCTTTCCTGCTAGCCGCCGTTGTATGCACCCAAGTGACAACTATGTGTGCAGACACCATATTCATCCAACGGCTTTTTCACGTGCATTAAGGCAAGCTACCACTAACTGTGGTATAGATAAGCGCGTTACCGCCCATACTTTCCGCCATTCATTTGCAATATCTTTATTACTCAAAGGCCATGACATTCGTACAAGAGTTACGACAGAATTAATTAACCATAGGAGGCTACATTGAAAGGTTGTGCATTATTTCAGTTCTTTTACCCAGGAAATATAAGGGTTATGCCTGGTGAAGCCTACTTCGATTATGAAGGTGTTCGTGTTGTTGTAGGCATAGGGAAACCTATGGATTCCGTCAACACCTTATCTGTAAATGACAGGATAATCACAGTCACCCATGATAATTCAGAGGGCTATAAATATGACTTTGAAGCATCACGTCAGACTGGTGACAACCAGATTTGCAATGCTGTAAAACGGGCTGATGGTTCAATTGATGTTAGTTTGTTGATGGATACTGACAACGAGCACACACAATTTAGTAGCTCTAGTATCACCACGCTTGTCCGTATTGCTGTTGAAGCTGATGGACTCTCCAAAGGTTTAGAGATTAAATCTTTAAACGTCCTGAACCACTTCATCAGGGTCTATCGCTACGCCACGCGAGACACATCGGTTAAAGAAGTAGACTTTATGACAGGCTTTAAACCCTTCATTGTTACTGGGTTTAAACAATACGAGCAACATCACTTAATTAAAGATACCGACCGACGACTCCACGAACTATTCGATGATTGGGAGCCTGATGCTCAAAGATTCACTTCTTTGCAACCGCTGAACCTAGCAGATCATGAATTGCCTAATTTTGACCGAGCTAAATTCACTAGTCACATTGCCCATGACCTTACGACAGGAGACTTTCCTAGCTGGCGTGTAACTCTTATGCGGGCTTATGAAATGGCGAATGAACAAGATAATTACAGTGCGGCTGTGTTGGAGTCTTTCATTGCACTTGAGCTGTCTTTGTACGACTTACTAAACGTCTACAGAGCTAAAGGTAATAAGATCAAAAAGTATAGGCGCATTCATGATGTGATAACCGAAGCTTTGCCAAACTTGTTTAATAAAGAAGTTGATGGTTTGGTGAAGCAGTTGCTTAGGTTTAAGGGAATAAGGAACGACGTCGTTCATGATGGCTATAAACCAACTGAAACAGAGTGTTCAGAATGTCTTTCGATAGCTGATGAAGCATTCCATTTTTGCGATTCTAAAGCCTGATCATTGAAGGCAAACCAACCAAAAGAATCTAAGGGAAGCACAATGCTTCTCTTTTTGGTCGAGACTCAAAAAGCTTAGATACATGGACCGTCGAATTTCAGGAGACCATGATTCAGCTTGAAGTAGCCAGCGGATTTCAGATAAATGTTGATAAGGCAAAGTGACATTAACAGAATATGAATGAGTGTTTACTCTAACGAATAAAGGGGCAACTATGAGTTACATTGGGAATGTGTTCATTTTCATATAATTCAACTAATGAAATCCACATTTCAAGCTCAGAACCTTCTACTGTATTCGGTATTGCATCGAATAATCCCTCAATTTTCTTTAACGCTGCACGATACTCATCATCAGGACATATCGACGTCTCTTTTCAATACGTAATAATCTCATTTCCAACGGAAGGAGAATCAAGCCATGCAGCTAAATCATCAGGTATTGGTGCTGTTGCGTCACATTTTGAGAGCAATATATTGAGTTTAGTATTCTTCATTAACAATTCTTCTCTTTGAATCGTCACCGTTACAGTAGTTACTCTGTAGTATAACTAGAATGGGGGCGACTGATTTGTGCTTAGCTTATTATGGTTAAGCTATCCTGACTCACTATGGGCATTTTTGAGCTAAATTGTTAACCCTAATTAGTAAGTTTTAGATTAACATTTCTAAGGTTAAACCCACCGGTTCGATTAGAGCATACGTCATATGTTAGCTTTTAAACGCCCTAAAAGGGCCTTAATAAGCAAAATTGTTCTGATTCCATCTTGTTCATTTGTTTTTTATTATTTTTAGCTTAAAACGCGTTACAGCAGCTTTGAAGTATTAAATCACTGATTCAGCCTACAGCAACCAGCTATTGATCTTATTTATGTTAAGCATTCGCCACCCCCGTATTTTTTGATCATAAAAATCATTAAATTTGATCTTACGGGAAAGACGCCTACAGTATATTTATCGCTCACTAATGGCTACTATCATGCTATTGATTCGTCCATTTCCCAATGAATTTGAAGGATTACCTCAATACCTTTTAAGGGTTTCAACAGCGAATGGTTATCAAAACATTATGCAAATGCTGAAGTTACTTGACGAACAAATCACTAATGGCCAGGTCCCCAACAAGCGTCTGTACTATGGCGATTTAGATCTTGAGAAATTGGCAAACTTACTCAATCTTCCGATCGGCAAGTTAACCCATATTGCATTCCAAAAAACATCGAATACACGTTTTAAGTTTCACGACCAACGATTTCAGATGAAAACAATCAGTTTTAATCGGGTAAAATTTTGTCCGACTTGCTATGAAGAATCAGGTATCTTGTCTCTGGTCACAGCATTTAATTATGTGTCGTGGTGCCCGATACATCATCGTCGCCTTATCGCATCTGACATTCACACAAATAAACCACTGACATGGGCCACCAAGAATCTGGACTATAAAATTAGATGCGAAATAGACCATGACTATATCAGTGACAGTGTCTGGACGAATGAATGCGCCTTTAATAAATTGGTGTACCAGTTGTGGCAAAACACTGAGCCTTATGACAGCCCTTTTCCGAACATCGACTTACCAGGCTTACTTGATATGATCTCATTTTTCGAGCGTTTTGATCGATTAATTGATGACACAAAAAATCAAGCTAAGTTATTACAGTACCTCTATTCATGGCCTGAAAACTACTACGAATTATTAGCTTATTATGAACAAAATCCAATGTCCCAAAAGCGAAAAACGGGGATAAGACGTTGCTATAGAGATCTGTATGATGAAATTTATAACCCTCTCAATGCTAATTCAACAGGCTATAAACTGTTAAAGTGCCATTTTGAATATTATCTACAACATCATTTTACTAATAGTGTTTTTAATAGTGCTATTCAACTCATTCCAGAGCACATCATTAACCAATCCGACTTTGTGGGATTACAGCAGGCATGTGAGATTTTGAATTGTAGTCAATTGAATGTAGAGCGGTTCATTCATAGTGGCTTATTAACCCCAACAAACTTGTTGGATAACGGCCTATCTTTGTTTAAGCGCTCTGACCTTAATTCTTTAAAAGAGGGTTCCGCTGATTTATTGTCGCTTTCCGATAGTGCAAAACTAATGGGAGTTAGTGATTACAACATGTACATGTTATTGAATAATGGAGCGATATCTGCGGTATTTAAACCATCCCCAAAACACAAATCATGGTTAATTTCATCAACAGAAGTAGAGAATTTAATCACATTACTGCAACTAAAAGCAGATAACAGCCTAAAAAAACCGTTTTATGGGCTGAAACACCTTAACCTTAGAAAGATGAATTTTCCCACTATTATAGAAAAAATGCTAAATGGTGAACTTCGTTTTACAATCCATAAAAGTGCAACCACATCACTTAAGTTTGATCAGTTCAAGTTTCATCTTAACTCGGAATCAGTACCCAAAGATTCACTATCCCCAAAAGAAGCAAGTATTGCTTTAGGCGTTAATAAAAACGTACTTTACGAACTAATAAAACTCGGTTTTATTCAGGCAACTAAACAAAAAGTAAGTAGAACAACAAGGAAGGTTTTATTAGTAACCAAAGCGAGTGTAACTGTGTTTAAGCAGAAATATTTGTTACGACATCAGTTAAAAAATAATTCAAATCTACCAATAAAGCAGGTTTCTGGTCCCAAGATTGATGGTGGATTAATCAACATATATAGTTGTAAAACATAGAGGCAGGTACAATGACAAAGCAACAAGTTTTAGTTGGTGTTTTAGAAGAGTTTTTTAGTGAATCACAAATAGACTACATTTTGTCTTTGCTCTATTCATGGACCGGAAATTATGACGACGTTGAAAACTGGTTACACAGTCCCATACCTGCATTTGGTTATATTTCAGCTATTGAAGCCTGCAACAGAGGTTTAGCTAGCGAAGTCATCAGCTATATCAGTGGTATTGAACAAGGTGGTTATGCATAACACCCACTCGCATTGTCTTTACTACCGCCAAAAGAGCTGTCATGTTTTCTAAAGGTAATTTATTAGTATCCCACACCTAGCTTTACCTGCAAGTGAGATATTGAATTTCCTGAAGTGTTAATACTACTGCATAAACGAGAAGGTTTTTATTACATGCATCCTATATTTAAAGCGTATATAGATTCATTAGAGCCCTCTTTTCAAAAGCTGCTAAAGATGACTCCAGTAACAGTTTCATCGCTCCCCAAAGAAATGCCTTTATCCGGCATTTATCTATTTTCAGAAAGCGATACTCATCTTTACGTTGGAAGAACCAACACTCTTAGGAAGAGATTACAAAATCACAGTCGTCCAAGTTCGGGACATAATTCAGCAACATTTGCATTTAGGCTTACTCGAGAATTTACAGGTATTACTCAGGCCTCATACGTGAAAGAAGGGTCTAGGGCACATTTAGAAAAACACCCATCTTTTGGTCCTGTATTTATTAAACAGAAGCTACGAGTACGAGAAATGCACGTCCGATATGTATCTGAGCCAGATCCAATGAGACAAGCACTGTTAGAAATGTATGCGTCTGTAAGCTTATCAACACCACACAATGATTTTGATAATTACTAATTCAATTCAAAAAGGAGCTTTACCATGGGAGCAAAGGAAGATTTACTAGCCAATATTATTCGCCACGATAAAAGTGGTGCAGTACAAAGCATTCATGACAAACTCATTGAAGCAGGTTTGAAATGGAAGGGTCCCAGTAATAGTGAAACGTTGTTATATTTGTTCCGCCTTGATGGTAAAGAAGTTGGAGTGGCAGCTATGCGTAGAGGAATTTTTTCATTTCCAAAATCGTTTTGGGGACCGCGTGGTTCTGCATTACACAAAGCTCTTAGCAATGTGCCAACATACACACGTATTAATGTCGAGCCAGCTATATCTTCGAGCCAGCTATATCTTCGAGCCAGCATTCAGCTGGCCAGATTCAGGTATCGGGTGCAACGTGCGAAGTGATAAAAGAACTCATTCAAGATGTAATTTTTCCAGAGGCTAAAAAGGCGGGGGCTAAGTTATAATGGCAATTAGATGAAATAATTCGTAAGTATCTGCATCACTTTGGGCAAGCTATAGTCAAATACCAAAAGCTCATTATGCTTACCCAAGTGCTAACGCTATCGAGCGTTTATACTTTTCGTTCCGCACAACCAGTAAGGTAAATTAATTCTACTATTTTACTTTAGACTTAAGATTCACAGGCTCAAGCAAAGATGCATCCACGTAGACGATATCTTGCAATTGACTCATATGACAGACAGAAAAATTCCCCCTGCCAGTGATAATTCCTGGGTCTAGGTCGTTCAAGCGACGCTTCACTTTCTCGGAAGGTATATGCAATATCACATCAATCCAATTTAAGGTCACATTAAAAGGGGTGAATTGTTCCGCTTTATCGAATAACACATACTGTAAATCAGCTTTAAAATCCTGATATATATCTTTGCGCAAATTATGATAAAACGATGTTTCAAATTTGACAGCAATGTTACCAGGAGCATTCTCAATGTAATCAAAAATCAATTTACGGGTTAGTTCACGGTTTTTAAATACTGACAAAAAATCGGTTTGGGCTTCGTACAAACTAGATATTTCGGTTTCTTTACTATTAAGCCAACCGCGATATTTTTCTCTCGAATACAGCATACCGTATGGAGTAAGTGGCTGTACCATGCTTCGAATATCATCTAGCGTTTGTTCATTAAACTCACGAAGCTGACTAATTTGATATGAAATAGGGTCAACTTCATAGTTTTTTTGAGCAATGCTACCTATCGGCTTTTTGCATTGACAACAAGACTCATCAATTAAAGTTGCTCCGGAAAATTGGACATGACATTGATCGCAACGATCAACTAATAGCAAACCATGATGTGAGCAGACTAGATAATGCTTAAAGCTCCAAAGTCGGTGAATAATTTTTTTACTACGATAACACTCAATACATAGTTTGATTTTTTGATATTCAAATAGCTCACCAAAATCTTGTTTAAAAAGCCTTTCATCAAAGGTATCTGATCGAAGTGAACCATTGGTTAAATCTTGTATAGCTCCTTTCACTATTTTGCGGTCTGATGGCTTAAGCGAGGTTATCAGCACATTGGAGCGTTGCCTCACTAATGCGCTGAACATTTTAACTTGATAGCCATTAACCCTACACAACCTATAGATATAGCCCTGCAATGACTCAGCATGCTGAGATTTTAACCTAATAAGTAACTGGCGATTATTCATATGACCTTTTTGAGATTCACAATTGAAGTTGGTGTTGAGAGGGACTTGGTTATCATTAGAACTCAAAATTGCATATACTCAAACCGACGCATCTCATACAATCATCTCTTGCTCAAAATCGATTTTAAGTTTAAATCAGAGAATTTAACTTTTGCATACGTTGCATCAACAACACGTTTTTCGGTTTTCTTCGCATTAGGATTCCATGTCGACTCCTCTTTTTGCTGGAAAGCCACCACCTTTTCGATGTCCATGCTTATTGGATTATTTTCAGGTAAAAAATCAGTGTTTTCTTCTACCGCTTTAATGAAATGGCTTAAGGTTATGACTTCTGATTTATCATAAATAGCCTCTATTCCGGCGGGTATAATTACGCCATCCATCAGCTCCGAAATATTTCCTTTCGATACAGCAAACAATCTAAAGGCAAACTCAACTTGCCAAAGCGAGTGTTCAGGTTTGACTGGAAGTGCTTCTTCAACTTTCTGAAGAAACATTTGAAATACATCAAAGGTGTCCAAAGTATAATTCGGGATAGTGTAATTACGTTTTCTAACGCGTCTTTTTAGTTGTACGTTAATTTCCAGTACAGGCCTAGCCCATGGTACTCCAACAAACACTATTGGTATTCTGGCACTATTAATGAAGATCTTAAACCATTCGCCAATTTCTTGGATAACGTTTTTACTTTTTGATTCTATACCATGCTGAAACTCATCTATGATGATCAATTCAACTCTTGTTTCTTGCACTAGGCGAACAAGACGTTCTGTAAGCTGTCGAGCATCACCATTGGCTCCTTGAAGTGGATCACCCAACACAGTTAAAATCGCAGCAATAATAGGCTTTGGATGCTTTGCTTTAGGCATAGAACAATACAATACTGGAACTATAGTTCTCTCTACATCATCATCTTGTAAGGTATACCTCGGATTTTTGTTCATATATTGATTTATATAGGTTGTTTTCCCTACACCGGTTTCCCCCGTAATAAACATACAGTCAGGATCAGTTTGATAATCACAAATTTTAGAGAGTTCCCTAATTCTCTTCATCGCTCCCAGGATTTCCTGTAGCGTATTAGTAGGTACAAAAATGTTTTTTATGGCACGGATTTGTTCTTCTTGTGTCATTGATATGCTCTTTTAGAAATCTAATTCATCTGGAAGAGTATTAGATAAACCATCAAAATCAGGTTTATCTAAATTAATTGGCGATGGTATTGCAACCTTCGATTTGGGAACTCCAGAATATTCATCTGTTTGTTGTTTGCTCACGGAGGATGTCACACTTTGATCCGATTGTTGGCCAATGTCTTTGTATCTAGCCACATTTTGCACCGTTGCAACAGAATTATCTTTCTGTGTATTTAAGTATTCTCCGATTAGATAGTTCACCTTCATTTTGGCTGCCGCTAATGCTTCAGGCTCCTTAAAACCATCAAGATATTTTTTGTTGAATGCTAAAATAATTCGATGTTGATGGCGACTTAACCCTTTCGCGTACTCAGGCATAATCGTAGGTACTTTGAAATAGGTCTTATCTCGAGAATTTCTATCATCTAGGACATAGATATATCCTAAGTCCTCTCGATTATATTTTATCTCTAATTTGCGAAACCCAGTTAACGACCTCAATTTCATTAACTCATCACTATCATAACGAATATGCTCAAAGACAATTCCATGGGGTCCATTTTGCCTTGTGGTCCTTTCAGCCAAAACTATATCCAATGCATCTTTATTCATTACTCTACGAGGAACAAATTCTAGGTCTTCTTGCCAGCTGACCCTCGGGATAATGGTTCCTTTTGCAACCAAATCTCGTTGGTAAATATCTATAACCCATTTATGGAAAATAGTTAGAAACAAGTCCATTGTGATGATTGCATTTTTTTTAGGATCATAAGTATTAGAGTCAACGATATTAGGGAACACCTTCCCTCTTAAATCATTTAACAGCCTTAAATTTAATGATTTAAAATATGACTCAACAGATCCTTTATACCAAGGATGCTTACCGGGGTTCCGATGAATTCGTATATTTAAGTCCATACATGCATCAACTAGTGCAATACTTTCGAAATCTTTACCGCGGTCAACAACTAGCGTTCTAGGAATGCCATAGCAATCCCAATCATACTCTACCTCTTTATACATCTGACGAACGTAACTTTTGGGTAAAATAGCATGACGTAAAGCTCTTGCTATACTCATATAACTAGGCTTTTCGAATCCAATATAGAAGCCCAAGATAGACTTCGATTTATAATCGAGAATGACTGTAATATATGGCCGTCCAAGTACCATTTTTTGCTTAGAATCTACGATAAATAGGTCTAATTGGGTATGGTCTACTTCTGTACGTTGAAGGATTAATGTTGTTTCTTGAACTTCCTTGTATGTCCGATACATTATATTTGCTGCTTCTTTACCTTTTCTTGCGATTAAAAGCTGTTTTGGTGCCTCTTTTTCTAATCGTTTCAAAAATGCAGAATAAGTCATTAATTTTAGCTTTTGGGATGGATCGGCTATAAGTATGTTGTCGTAGTGAATTAAGGTCGTGAGTTGGTCATATGACTTAGCTATTGTCGGCTGTTCTAGTTGTTTAAAATGTTTTATGGCTTGTTGAATATATGGCTCTAATGCATCATCGACTTTAGCTGAACGATTTCCTTTACCAGCATTAGCAGAAATTAAACTTCGCACACTAAAGCCTGAGTCAATGTAAGATTTAACCCATCGTTGCACTGTTCTTGGACTAGGTGGTGAATTTATTGTCTTAAACACATTATTACTCCAAGTATTTTCAATAATTGGAGTGAGTTTCTCTACAGATTTAGACGGCAGCTTGCTTTCTAAAACCGCTATTACAAAATTGTATCGCTCTCTTGCTTGTTGCTTAAGTGATTCGGAATAACTACCAAAGTCGATTGCATTTTGTTTTTTAAGTAGCCTTTCTTTTATATTTCTAGCTTTAACAGAAGCCCTTCCTGAAACGACTAGTTCATCAATTTCCACAACTCTGCGAACTGACTCTATTCTAGATAAAGTATCTAGTAACGTGATGAAACCTACACTGCATTCGACGATTTCAAATTGAATGTCGATTTCATTTTGGCTAACGATTATGTAATCACCTTGTTTATAAGTAAGTGTCATAAGGCTTTCCGCTATGTTCGACCATTGAAGATTTTGAAAGGAGCTCATTTTGTAAAGATGTTACTAATCTCTTTTCAAAAATCAGGCGATAAATTTGTTCAAATTGATAGTCAGAAGATGTATCTAAAATTAATTCACGGATTGGGGCTTGCTTTCTATCATCAAGTTGTTGGATTAAATGTATGAGGAAGTCTTTATCTATGTCGATATTTGTTGCTGACCATGTATTTAACAGGTTTTCATATAATGGCTTTTTTCTTATAAAGGACTCAGTTAATACTATGAAACCTTTGCCATTTTTAAGCGCAGCTTTACGTATAGCCTCTTCCCATTGTGAAAAATCATTCATACGTAAAATGTCAGCATCAAACTTAATTTCAAAATAGCTAATGCTTCCATCTTGATATACAACTTCAAAGTCGGGGGTGTAACGATGGGCTGCACCCTCAAAATGATACAGAAATGACAAAGGCTGTGCTTGGTAACTCTTAATGTTTTGGTCAAATTCTAAGTGATAGCAGAAATCAGCTTCTAGTGGACTTTCTAAGTGAGTAATTTTATCTAAAGACTTACGCCCATTAAAGACATTAACGCTTTTAGACATTAACTTTCTTACTACACGACGTTTCGGCTTTTTAAACATAAGGACATAACCCTGAAAGTTTCTTCAAAGCTATGCCACAAATGAAGCCGTGTCAACTTATGGTGCAAAAATGACAGCTTATGACACTAAAATGACAGCTTATGGTATAAGCAACAACTAAAGTAACGCTAAGTCACCTTTAGTTTCTAACCAGCTCTTTCGATCAGGAGCACGCTTTTTAGCAAGTAACATGTCCATTAATGCCACGGTTTCATCCGCATCATCTATGGTTAATTGCACCAAACGTCTAGTATTAGGATCCATCGTAGTTTCACGCAGTTGCAACGGGTTCATTTCACCCAGACCTTTAAAGCGAGTGACTTGTACTTTGCCTTTTTTATTCTCGGCAGCGATACGGTCTAAAATTGCTGTTTTTTCTTCCTCATCAAGGGCGTAAAAAACTTCTTTACCAATATCAATACGAAATAGCGGTGGCATTGCAATATACACATGACCATTATCGACTAACACACGATAATGCTTTAAAAATAAAGCACACAATAAGGTGGCAATATGCAGTCCATCAGAGTCGGCATCCGCTAAAATACAAATTTTACCATAACGTAATTCTGAAATATCATCGCTGTCGGGATCGCAACCTATCGCAATCGAAATATTATGAACCTCTTGCGACGCTAACACTTGTCCAGAATCGACTTCCCAAGTATTTAATATCTTGCCTCTTAACGGCATGATAGCTTGAAACTCTCGGTCTCGAGCTTGTTTAGCACTACCACCAGCAGAATCACCTTCGACAAGAAATAACTCACCTCGCATTGGGTCTTGACCACTGCAATCGGTTAACTTACCTGGGAGTGCTGGACCAGACGTGACCTTTTTACGTGCCACTTTCTTAGCCGCTTTCAAACGACGCAGAGCATTACCAATACACAATTCTGCTAGTTGTTCAGCTAACTCAGTATTGGAATTTAACCATAAAGAAAACGCATCTCTAGCAATACCCGCAACAAATGCAGAGCTTTGACGACTCGATAATTTCTCTTTAGTTTGCCCAGCAAATTGTGGGTCTTGCATTTTTATCGACAGGATAAATGCCGCACGATCCCAAATATCTTCGGGCGACAGCTTAATGCCTCGGGGCACAAGATTGCGAAACTCACAAAACTCGCGCATTGACTCAAGTAAACCTTGCCTAAAGCCATTGACATGGGTTCCGCCAAGTGGGGTAGGAATTAAGTTAACATAACTTTCACTTAAACTGTCGCCACCTTCTGGCAGCCAAGTAATGGCCCACTCAGCAGCCTCTAATTTACCTTTAAAACTGCCTACAAACGGCTCTTCAGGTAGCAAAATAGAGTCTTTAATCGCTTCTTTGAGGTAATCGGTTAGGCCACTTTCGTAGAACCATTCGTGCACTTCACCATTGTGTTTATTAGTGAACTTAATACGTAAACCGGGGCACAATACTGCTTTGGCTCTGAGTATGTAAATTAACTTGCTGACCGAAAAATTAGGTGAATCAAAATAACTCACATCGGGCCAAAAATGGACTCGAGTACCAGTATTGCGTCGTCCACAAGTACCGGTTACAACAAGCTCTTCAACCTTAAAGCCATTTTCAAAGGCCATTTCATATATCTGTGCATCACGGCGAACGCTAATTTCAACTCGAGTGGATAAGGCGTTAACAACAGAAATACCCACCCCATGTAACCCACCCGAAAACTGGTAGTTTTTATTGGAAAACTTACCACCTGCGTGCAACTTGGTCAGAATGAGTTCAACCCCAGGCATGCCTTCTTCAGGGTGAATATCCACCGGCATACCACGTCCATCGTCGGTCACTTCAAGGGAGTTATCGTTATGGAGTACAACTTCAATTTTAGTCGCGTGCCCCGCCAGAGCTTCATCAACACTGTTATCAATGACTTCTTGCCCGAGGTGATTAGGTCTAGAGGTGTCGGTATACATACCTGGACGGCGTTTTACCGGGTCAAGTCCATTAAGGACCTCAATAGCGTCAGAAGTATATTGGTTGCTCATAGTCCACACATTTGGAGTTAAATAGAGCCAAAGTTAGCTCAAATTGATCATTGTATGTAACGGTATTACGTTACAACTGAATAAATTTACATATTTTATCTAATTGTTGTTCATAGCCGACAAAACTGTGGTCGCCATCAGGCTCTAAATGTAATTCACAGCTATGGTACTTATGCAGTGCTTGTCGATAATCTAACACTTCGTCACCAGTTTGCAACAGCACCAGGAAACGATCGGGGTGACGGATCACATGAGTATTATATAAGGCAACATCATCTTGATGCTGCGGTAACACCTGATAATGCTCATTGGTGTAGGGATTATATTGAGGCCCGATAAACTCTTCAAATAATTCGAACGGTTTTACCGCCGGATTAATCAATACCGCTCTGCCACCATAGGTTTCGGCTAAATAACTGGCAAAATAGCCACCTAACGACGAGCCAATAAAGCGCAACACCTGACCTTGCTGTTTAGCTTGCTCAGTGATGTTGCACAGTAACATCATTGCGGCTGTGGGTGATGACGGTAATTGTGGTTGCTGAAAATCGACTTGTGGATAATGTTGCTGAATATACAGTGCGGTTTGCATGGCCTTGTCTGACCGCGGGGAACTATTAAAACCATGTATATAGAGCAGCATATTCCCTCGCGAGACGGTTAATGAGTACTAAGCGCCTCCTATTTTACATAAGATGACGCAGTAAACTAGTATCCGCTGGCCTCATTGTCTGGCGCAAAACGATTACCAGGCACGCGATATACGTTAGTACGAATGCTACCATCGCCTGCCAACTCCAGCAAACGATAACCAGGTTGAAGATGATCTAAGGCGAAATAGGATGACAATGGCTTAAATTGTATACACGTTGATGGTGTCGCCATCAATGGAATATGGCCATGAGGCCCAAGATGAGTTCTATCGACTTGCTGATGAACATGTCCCCACAGAATGCCTTTTACCTGCGGGTAACGGCTTGTACGTTGCAAAAAGTCTGCTCCATTCATCATGCAATGCTGATCTAACCAGGCGCACTGCATTAAAATAGGATTATGATGCATCACTAACAGTACATGCTTATTCGGTTCAGCCTTGATAGCTGCGTCGATTAAAGCAAACTGCTGCTCGCCCATATAACCACCAGGCTTACCAGAAACAGTGGAGTCGAGCATAAGTATTAACCAGTTGCCAATGATAATTCTTTGCTGACCAAACACTTTTTCACCTTGCATGCGCAAGCTCATTAAGCGAGGGTCGTCATGATTACCAGGTAAATAATGGCAAGGCAGATCTAACATCTCAATCTTATGCACAAAATGCTGATAAGATTCAGGTGAATAATCTTGGCTAATATCACCCGTAGCCAATAGAAGATGGGCTGGATATTGAGTGGCGATAAAGGTATTTAACACGGCTTGAAGGCTCTGTGCCGTGTTAACGCCCAATAATTGACCTTCAGGATCAGCAAAAAGATGCGGATCAGTAACTTGTACTAATCGCACAGGCTCATTTTCAGCAACAGAATAATGCACTGCGTCTTTAAGCACAAAAGATTCCTAACATGGTAAAAAGAATAAAAAAGCTATGATTGGAAACTCACTCTCCTAGACCCAATCTTCAACAGCTCCTCAAGGAATGCATTCACTTGAAATTTTTCATCGCTATGATGCATATGTAGATTAGGATAATCATACACTGGCTTTAAACGATAAATCTGTTGGCTAGTTAACACTTCTGCTAATTGCGCATCATGATAGATACGAACAATGGCTTTTGGAGATTTAAAAAAATGTCCATTTGGTATCGGGCGCGAAATTTCGATTAACTGAGTATACTTAGTATTTTCAATAAGATTAATCGATAAAGTGCCAAACTCACCGTCAACCTGCCACGGCACATTGACGTTAATTTGTTCAGGTAACCACTTTAAAATATGCGCATAATTTCGACCACAGACTGCTAAAAAAGCACTGATGTTGGGTTGATATTTTTGCTTTTTTTTGAGGTTAAACTCTGCCACTCGATCGTTCCTATCTTGATCATTATCACGTTCAATAACTAAAGTGCCTGACGAATTCTTTGGTAGTTGAGCATCAACCATTGGATACCTAATACCGTCGAAGCATTGTCAATACGACCATTATTAACCCACTCATAAGCTTGTTCGCGACTGACAACATGGACTCGAATATCTTCATTTTCACACTCAAGACCGTGTATACCGCTAGCTTTGGTTGTATCAACATGCCCCCAGAACAAATGAAAACGCTCAGAAGTGCCACCAGGACTGACTAAATAACTGTTTATAGGTGTTAACCCTAATAAACTTAATCCGGCTTCTTCGGCTAGTTCTCGTTCAGCGACTTGTTCTGGTAATTCGCCAGGCTCAATCATACCTGCCACTAACTCAAGAAGCCAGATTGATTTAGTGGTTGCTAATGCAGGAACCCTAATTTGTTCAATCAGTACAATTTCATCACGAACTGGATCATATGGCAGTACCACCACCGCATGACCTCGTTCAAACACTTCACGGGTAACTTCACCGCTCCAACCACCTTTAAACAACTTATGTTTGAAGGTGTATTCGTCTAACTGAAAAAAACCTTTATACAATACTTTTTTAGATATAAGACTAAAACCTGACTCTGCGTCAAAGCTTGGGACCACGGGTTGCTCGAACATATTTATCCTTGCCTATCAAAACGTAAACAGTCTTATCATTTTGACAGTTTAAATTAACATAATTAATAACTAAGCATTTAAGCTTGCCTAAGCAAAAATAGGCCGAATTAAAATAAAATCTGTTACACTTCAAATTTGACTTGAAAATGAAAAAATCACTACTATTAAGTAGTACACAATTAGTCGTGAGCATAGTAGTGCACAATTATTAACTAGTGCACAATATGTCGATAATCAGCATATCGCGAACAACATATTGTGAACATTAATAATGAGCAATAAATCTCGATATTGAACCACGATATCTTTAGCAAATTATTGTACATAACCACAAAGCAAGTCAGTTAACGCAGATTGCCGCGTTAAGGATGAATGATGTTAACTCATTCACTTAATGAAGGGCATGACCAAATTTATAAGTTACTTAACACCTCAGCATACCGAGGCATTGTCTAAAAAGGGCAGCAAATGAAATTCAAAATTGGTTCATTATACGCAGCATTAGCATTTGCTATCGCAGCACCAGCAGCACAAGCTGATGATTTACTTCAAATATATCAGCAAGCACTTACTAGCGACCCTATCGTTTTACAAGCCAAAGCACAGCGTGATGCGTTATACGAAACCATTCAAGAGAATCGTGCACCGTTATTACCAAAAATAAGTGCAAACGTTGGCTATGCTAAAGCGTGGAATGACCCTTTAGAAGACACCGACGGTTTAACCGGTGGTGTTAGTTTAACTCAAGTTATCTACGATCACAGTGCATGGGTTGGTTTAGACCTTGCTGAAATGGCAGCATCTCAAGCAGATTCTGCTTATGCATCAACATTACAATCACTCATTACCCGTGTCACGAAAGCGTATTTTGATGTTTTAACCGCTAAAGACAACTATGAATTCCAAGGTGCTGAGAAAGCGGCAATTGAACGTCAACTTGAGCAAACTAAACAACGCTTTGCCGTCGGTCTAACCGCCATTACCGATGTTCATGAAGCACAAGCACAATATGACTTAGCTTCAGCATTGGAGATTCAAGCACAAAACACCTTAGACAACAGCTATGAAGCATTACGTGAAATTACAGGTATAGATCACAAATCAATTAATATTCTTGATACTAGCCGTTTTTCAGCAGGTTCACCTGCCCCAGCAGCATCTGCTGGTTGGTTAAAAATGGCTGAAACAAATAGCATCGATTTAATGACTCAGCGTATTGCTAAAGATATCGCCAACGAAACCATTAAATTGTACAAAGCGGGCCATATGCCGTCATTGAACTTAAATGCTGGTTACAACAAAGGTGTTGATCAAACGCCAGGCCCAGATTACGACAATGCTAATATTGGTGTGACCTTGAGCATTCCACTTTTCGAAGGTTTTAAAGTGACTTCGCAAGTGAAACAAGCTCAATTCAGATATGTTGAAGCTAGCGAGAAACTAGAACAAACTCATCGCAGCGTGACTAAAAACGTGCGTAATAACTTTAACAACGTTACCGCGTCTATCAGCTCAATTAAAGCATATGAGCAATCTGTGATTTCGTCTGAAAGTGCACTGAAAGCGACTCAGGCGGGTTTTGAAGTCGGTACTCGTACAATTGTTGATGTACTGAACCGCACACGTGACTTATATGATTCAAAGCGCCAACTATCTCAAGCACGTTATGGTTATATTAACTCAATACTAGCCCTTAAACAGGCGGCTGGTACGTTGAACGAAGATGATGTTATCTCGATTAATAGCGGACTGATTGCTCAGTAGCCATTAACCGCACATAAAAAAACCGCCTATTGGCGGTTTTTTTTATTGGCATAATATTGTTAATCAATTTTATGCTGATTACTTAGCACGGTTTAACGCTATGCCGAATTAAAAAACTAATTCTACACCAGCAAATGCGCCACTAAACTGAGTGTTTTGTGACACACCAGAGAAGTTATTCACATCAAAATTAAACTCGCGGTAACCAACACGAACAGAAGTATCAACAGCTAAACCGTCAAACTGCCATCCTAAACCAGCGCCGTAGTCATACACATTAGATTCATCTAAACCTAACATCACATCAGCAAAGCCAAATAAGCCTAAGCCAATCATACCGACTTGTGCACTGGCGTATCCCATTACAATACCACTGTCGATATTGACTTCTTCAGGGTGGCCTGCATCACTAATGCGTAATGAACCATTCATTAATTTATAGGCAGCGCCTAAATCAACAGACACTAAATCGTTATCAAGAATTTCGTAATACAACACAAAGTCAGTATTACTTAAGTCATTAGTCACCGATGTTGCACCAGTAAAATTGTGACCGTTAAAGTTAAAATCGGCATTGGCAATACCAGCGCTCGACTCAAGACGATTTTCACGAATTTTAACATTAGGCACAAACGGTAATGGATGCTCAACGGCAATCCACACGCTACCTTGTGATAAATCATCATTAAAGCTGTGAGCAACACCACTATCATCATTAAATGTGTTTGTGGTGTCAGCCTGCCAGTAATCAGCGCCTACTTTAAAACCCAATACAGTTGCCGCATGCGCCGATGACACACTTAATAGGCCCACTACTGCTGTGGCAAGAAGAGTCTTTTTCATCATTATCCTTGTGAGAGTAAGTTAGTTAAATCAATTACCGCGGCATTTGCACGCGAAATATAATTAGCCATCACCAACGAGTGATTAGCCACTAAACCAAAACCATTTCCATTAAGAACCAAAGGGCTCCAAACTGTTTGCTGAGTTGCTTCAAGTTCACGAATAATTTGACGTAAACTGACCTCAGCATTTTTCTTTTCTAATACGTCGGCAAAATCCACTTCAATGGCGCGCATAAAGTTCAATAATGCCCAAGCTGAACCACGACTTTCATAAAATACGTCATCAATTTTCCACCAACTGGTTTTAACTTCATTACTTGTTAAACCAGGAGTCGATTGACGGGCAGAGATATCACCTGCTAAATCAGTATTCAATCGCTCTTGACCCACACTGGCAGATAAATTTTGTGACATGCTGCCTAAGCGTTTCTGAACTTCTTTAAGCCATTCATTCAAGTTGTCTGCACGGGCATAAAACTGGGCATTATTGTTATCTGCATCGCTGATTTTAGCACGATAAAGTTTCAGCAATTTGATTGCATCACGATATTCACCTTCGGCACTAGGCACTAACCAACTGGTGTTATCGATGTTTAATTTCGAGTGTGCCGCTAATAAATCACTATCTGCAGAAGACTGCGACTGTGAGCGACTAAACTCTTTACGCATTATAAGCGCTAAATCGCGCACTTGCTCTAATGCACCAAATTCAAATGCAGGCATATTATCCATCATTACCGACGGAGGCATAATATCATTAGATAGCCAACCACCTGGTTTATCCAGCAAGGTTTCCATGGTGGCAATTAATGACGTTGTTGTAGCATAGCCCACAATTAACTTGCCACTATCTGTTTGCTGCGATGCCGGTTTAATCGGATCTGGTTCAATACTCCACCATACACTGACAAAATAAAGTACTAAACCAATCACACCAACAACGGCTAAAATCTTATTCCTTGTTACTTGCATCAATATAACTCCTTAATGATGGTGATGATGTTCAACAGTTTCGTCATGTTGAGTCGCGGCTTGTTTAAGCACGGGAAGCTCAATCATAAGTTGCTGACCATCTTCAAAAATTAATTCTAAAGCCACATTATCATTTACGGCCAAAGGCGCAATTAACGATAACAACATCACATGGTCACCAGTAGGTTGCAAGGTTAACGCCCCGTGAGACGGTATGGTAAACCCTTCAACTTGGCGCATTTTAATCATGCCATCTTCTTTTAGAATTGTGTGTAACTGTGCCACTTTTGCCGCACTTGTCTTCACGCCAACAAGCTTAACATCGCTATTGTTGTGATTTTCTAAGGTAAAATAAGCAGCGGTGTTAGGCACACTCGCAGGCATGGCTCTAACATACCCATCAACTAACATTACGTTAGCTGTGGCTGCGAATGATATTGATGATAACACTAAAAAGTTAAACAGATGTTTGAATATTGCTTTCAATGTCTTAAACTCCATGCAATTCCACTCGCGTTCATTAAAGGAAACTACGAATGAATCATATTCAGGTAAGAGATGATCAAGGCGTACGTATCATCAGTTTTAATCGTCCAGAAAAGCGCAATGCCTTTAATCTAGAAATGTATCAGCAATTTACAGAATACCTGATCCAAGGTGAAGCAGACAATGATATTCGTGCCTTTATGTTTCATGGTACAGAAAACTGTTTTACCTCTGGTAATGATATCGTAGATTTCCTCCAAAGTGGCGCCTTAGATGATAATCATCCAACCGTTAAATTCTTGTTTTGTTTATTAGATCTTAAAAAACCTGTAGTCGCTGCGGTAACGGGGGCGGCGGTGGGAATTGGTACAACTTTGCTGCTGCATTGTGACTTAGTGTACGCTGATAATAATGCTAAATTTCAAATGCCTTTTGTTAATTTGGCCTTGGTACCAGAAGCCGCTTCGAGCATATTATTACCATTAATTGTTGGCCAACAAAAAGCAGCCGAACTCATTTTACTTGGTGAAGCCTTCGATGCACAAACTGCGGCGGATTTAAATATTATTAACCGCGTGGTGGCCCAAGACGAGCTGATTAGCTTCAGTTTAGCCCAGGCAAAAAAATTGGCTGCACTGCCCCCCTTATCTATGCAAGCATCAAAACGGCTTTTACGTCATAACCAGGCTGAAGTGAAAGCCCAGATGAAATTAGAATTAGCTGAGTTTGCAGAGCGTCTACAAAGCGATGAAGCAAAACAGCGCTTCCAAGCTTTCTTAAAAAAATAAATCCATTGACACTATAATCTCTCTGCGGGGGAAGTTAATATCCCCGCCTACCCAACACTGGGTAAGCCTTAAAATCGAGATGTTTTTTGACTCATTACCACTGCAATCACAAAGTACGCTAACAAACTAATACTTGGGTTTGTTAATACTAATCCTATCGTTACGATTCGGGTCCAAAGTAATGACCAGCCATATTGTTTCGCTAACTTAGACGAGACCCCACACACAATTCGGGTTTCATCTCGTAATCTATTGATTAAACGGTTCATATTATCCTCACGTATTGAACAAAGTTTATTGTTGTAAGTCATGACTTATCGGTTAAGCTTGGTCATTAATGCTTGGCCACAACAGCCAGCTGACTAACGTCGCACACAGTGCAAAACTGATAACTGGCAATAACAATAACGACATTAATGGCAGCACCAAGCCTATATTTATCAGCCAATCCATTACTTATTCTCAGCAGCAACAGTGGCACTAACTTTTGGCTGTTCAAAACTAGCAAACTCTAATGCCGAATTAATTTCATAAACTTGTTCAGCAATTTGGGTTTGTAACGACAGCATTAACTCTTGCTTCACATTTGAAATCATCTCCTGGCTCACTTGAGTCATATTTTGCTCTAGCACTGCAACCGTGTTAGAAATTGAAATTTCATCAGCTTGTGCCGAAGCACTGGCAGTGACAAGTAATGCTGCAGCAATTGATAATTGAACACTACGGCGAATCACGTTGGTTAAAGTAAACATAATGGCATCCTTTCTTGTGTTGGTTTGTTGCAACTAAACACCCGCTTAGTTGATTACACAATAGGTATTACAAACGCCGTGCCAACTTTTAAAAATAGTCATAAGCATATAATTTTAAAAACAAATAAATTAATTATCATTTAATCAAATGAACTAAATCTGTGAGCAAAAAACCAACAGGTAGTAAAATTCACCAGATAGTTAGTAAAAATGACCACCGATATTTATTCGCCGTGATACACGCCATAACGTGTGGCAATAAATGTTCAGATATCTGCGAGGGTTACTGTGGCAACAATCCATTAATTAATGAGTAATGGCCGCTTAAGGGTGAAAGGATTATTGAGAGTCATGCTAAAAATAGCACTAATAATCATCAACTTAAGTTAAGGGTTTATTGCCACGATGTTGCTTAAAGGAACAAACGAAAAAGCGCCTAACAATAGGCGCTTTTTATCTGATAATAGCGGTTTTCAACATGTACGTTTGGGCGTTTATTTCACCACATATTCTAGTGAAATAACCAAAGCGATATCAAATAGCTTGGTCACTGCTAAGGGCTTCAGCATCAACAAACTCAGCAGCGGTTAACACAACCCCAATATCAGCATTAGGCTTATGGGCATTCTCACTTAAATGACGACGCCAGCCACGGGAACCCGGTAACCCTTGGAATAAACCAATCATGTGACGGGTAATATGGTTTAAACGACCGCCCTGGGCTAAATGAGCCTCAATATACGGCAACATTTGCTCAATCACTTGCTGACGAGTAATCACTGGTGTATCGAGTCCACACAACTGCTGATCTACTTGCGCCAATATATAAGGATTTTGATAAGCTTCACGCCCCACCATCACTCCATCTAGCTGGGCTAAATGCAGCTTAGATTCTTCAAGGGTTTTAATGCCACCGTTAATGCTAATGTTCAAGTGTGGATAATCACGCTTTAACTGATAAACCCGTTCATAATCTAACGGCGGAATTTCACGGTTTTCTTTCGGGCTTAACCCTTGTAACCAGGCTTTACGCGCATGAATCGTAAATGCACTACAGCCTCGGGCGCTGACAATTTCAATAAAATCAGTTAAAAACTGATAACTGTCTTGCTCGTCAATTCCAATTCGGGTTTTTACCGTGATCGGAATATCGGTGACTTGCTTCATGGCATCAACACATTGCGCAACTAACTCAGGCTCGGCCATTAAACACGCACCAAAGCGACCATTTTGCACTCTATCAGATGGACAACCCACATTGAGGTTTACTTCATCATAACCGCGCTCAGCAGCTAACTTAGCACACGCTGCCAAATCTACCGCGTTAGAGCCACCCAACTGTAATGCCACTGGATGCTCTTGCTCGCTATAAGCTAAATAGTCGCCCTTACCTTGTAATATGGCACCCGTGGTAATCATCTCGGTATACAGCAACGCCTTGCTCGACATTAAGCGGGCAAAGTAGCGATAGTGGCGATCAGTCCAATCCAGCATCGGCGCTATGGAAAAGGTGCGATCAAGCGTATCTGTTGGTATGACTAGCTTTGGCGTTGTATTCACTGAATTTTTTACACTCATAATTTGCGGTATTGATGCACGTTTTTAGATGCATTTAGTTAATCGGTTATGCACAAGGAGCCAGTAAGAAAGTTATAAATTAAGCAAATACAACTAGGCAGCCCTAAATAATGGCTAATTATATCATTAACCCGTCATCGAGAAACAAGTGTCTACGGATTTAGGGAAAGATCAATTAGCATTCTGGTTTAAAGTGGTAATCCTGAAGCTTTTGAAGCCCTTTACCCATTAAAACTATGACAACAGAACCGACTAATACAGGGGTAACCAAAAACAACCATCCTTGCCCTGAAAGCATAATTAGAATTGGATTTGCTCCAGCAGGTGGGTGGGTTGTTTTGCAAACCAACATACTGGTAACACCTAACCCCGTCGCTATTGCGACTGTAACCGGAGTTACGCCTATGTATTGGTAGAAAAACACTCCGATAAATGCCGTTATCAAATGTCCAAAAATAACATTTTTTGGCTGAGCCAATGGACTACTTGGCACACCAAATACAAGCACTGCAGTAGCTCCAAATGGAGCCATAATTAATACAGCATTATCCATGTTAGCTTCAATTAATGACAATAAACCAATGGTAAATGACGCCCCGATCCCAGCAATTACAGCTAACAAATAACGATTCATATAAACACCCAAAAAGTAGAACGACTTGTCTACCTGCAATTGTAGACAAGTCGTTCTACTTTTGTCAATATAAGGACAACTAGTTTTATGGAAATCATGATGAGCAAGAAACGTGAGCTACTGTTAAACACAGCGCTAGATCTTTTTTACCGACAAGGTATTAACTCAATTGGAATTAACGAAGTCATTAAGGTATCAGGAGTAGCTAAAAAAACTCTATACAATCACTTTAACGGCAAAGACGATTTGATCATGGCTGCGTTAAACCAAAGGCATCAAATCTTCATGAGCTGGCTAGAGCGTAAGCTAAGACAAACAACAAGCGACCATGAGTTAATCGATGTTCTATTCCAATCGTTACACAGTTGGTTTAGTGGAAATGAAGCTGAACTAGGTGGTTTTAGAGGATGCTTTTTCATCAATACGTCAGCAGAATTTAGTAACCCAGAAAGCGATATTTCTCGCTATTGCTGTTACCACAAAGAACAAGTACGCCAGCTTATTCAAAACAAACTAAACAATGCTTCACCGGATCTCATAAATGCTATCTGTTTACTTAAAGAAGGCGCCATCACGACTGCATATATGACAGGGAAAAGTGCTGAAATAGTCCAGAGTAGTGTGAATATTTTGCATCGCCTTGAGTGCTAACGGCTTATGTAACGGACGTACTGATAACCTCTGGCCGTTTAACACCACACCAAACAGATCAAACTCTTTATCTATGATTAACTTAATAAAGAGTACATCTCAAGTATTTGGGCGGGTTCCACACTTGAGATAAGAACGCCACTTCGCGCGGCTATCCTTATTTGTTAAACGAAGATTTGCTGCCGTCCAATCTCTTGAGCAAAACCTCCGACCATCACCTTGAGAGTCGCCAATTCATTTGACTCAACTGAAGCTGTAATGATTGAAACACAGTTCATTGCCCTACCTTGCTCGAAAGTAAAGTCATTCATATGTTCACTACTAAGGTATTTACTTAGGTAGCATGCTAATGCTCCGCTAGCACTCCCTGTAGCTGATTCCTCTGGTATGCCAAACAAAGGCGCAAAGTTACGACAACTCGCTGTCAGGCCGCTTTTTCCCTCGCACAATTCAAAAGCAAGCAGACCAACTAAATCATGTTTTTTACAGAATTCACTGAGTAAATGTTCATTTACTTGGATTTTATCTAGATACCCAAATGGCACTGGAACCATAATATCAGGCAGGCCTGTTGAAATAACCTCGATTGGTAATTGTGTTGACGCTAACGTTTTCACGTCAATGCCAATTAACTCTGATATAGCCTCGTATCCATACACCCCAAGATATTCAGGTAGCTTTTGCTCCATCACTATTTGACCATTAGACGCTATTGTCACAGCAAGTAAACCGACTTTAGTCCTTTGGACATATCGCCCTGCGGTGATGATTCCTTTTTTATACATTATTGAGAATGCAGCTAAGGTAGCGTGCCCACAGAAGTCAACCTCACCCGTTATGGTAAAAAAAGACAAGCCAAAGTCGACTTCGTCATCTTGAGATACAAAAGCAGTTTCTGAATAACCAACAACCTGTGCTATTGCTAACTTTTGTTCGTTAGACAGATTATCTGCCTGCAATACTACGCCTGCAGGGTTTCCTCCGCTTCCATTGGCAGTAAAGGAATTAACCAAAAAAGCGTCAACTTTCATCAATCTCTATTTCTCCGTATTAAGCTGATTGAACGGCTCGAGCGATAAGTTAACCCGCTTAAACTATTGATTTATCTCATCCTAGATTGACCATGTTATTGATACAAAACGATTAAATTATCAACAAGATAGGATTAAGAAATCAGTTATGTAAATACATTATCAATGTGTAAATCTCTCAATTTCAACTTAATATTTGTTTTTGCAACTGACGTCTCTTTCAATTTCATTTTTGTGTTCTAAGCTTGAAGCTGTATTCCATTTTGCTGATATAGTAAGCATTTATAAAAATCAGTAACTATGATGGTTTATCATGATAGGGTCGTGTAACGTGATGTTCTGTCTATTCTCTGCCTATGACCTATCGCCAATTTTTGAATCTAGAAGGATCGCTTAGCCTATGAACGTTGAATTCATTAACCCATTCCTTGTTTCTTTAATCAATGTTATCTCAACAATGGCAACTATTGAGTTAACGCCTGGTAAGCCACAGTTGAAAAATCATGATATTGCAAAAGGTGACGTATCAGGCTTAATGGGCATGATAAGTCCTAAAACCCGCGGCTCACTGTCGATTACCTTCGAACAGTCATTAATTCTTGAAATAATGAACAATATGCTAGGGGAAAAACCAGAATCCATTAATGAGGACATAACCGATTTAGTCGGTGAAATAACCAATATGGTGACGGGTGGAGCTAAAAATTTATTAAGTGAAAAAGGATATGATTTTGATATGGCCACTCCGGCCGTCGTCTCTGGCAAAAATCATACTATTTCCCACAAAGCCCGCGGCAAAAAAATTATGATGCCCTTTAGTCATAAGCACGGCAATGTGTTTATCGAAATTTGTTTTGAAGATGTATAAGCTTGTAAAGACGAATGATATTTCAGCTAAAATGGTGCCGCATAAACTAAAATGCCCAAGACGCAACAGCGTATTGGGCAAAGCGCAGCATGGTTACGTTGCTAGTCAAGTAACTCAACCACTACCCGTGGGGTTAATTTAGTCACTAACTCATAAGCAATAGTGCCAATATGCTCAGCCACTTCTTCTACCGCGAGGGTTTTACCCCAAAGCTGCACGCTGTCACCGACTTTATCTTGCGCATCTGCGCCCAGATCTACCGTTAGCATATCCATCGATACTCGGCCAACAATTGGCACCCTGCGGCCATTAATCCACACCGGTGTACCTTCTGGCGCATTACGCGGATATCCATCACCGTAACCCATAGCCACTACACCTAAGCGGGTATCTTGTTTCGCGGTCCACACGGCACCGTAGCCCACGCTATCACCGGCTTTATGCTCACGAACAGCAATTAAATTAGACACCAGTTCCATAGCCGGAATCAGTTGATGGTTAATCCCTTTGTCGCCAACAACTGGAGATATGCCATAAAGTGCGATGCCTGGTCTTATCCAATCGGCTTGGCTTAATGGCCAAAATAATGTTCCGGCTGAATTGGCTAAAGTACGATCGCCATCTAAGTGACTTGTCAGTTGTTCAAAGGCATCCATCTGCTTTTGAGTCAGCTGATTATCAGGTTCGTCTGCACAGGCAAAATGGGTCATCAAATGGATCGGTTTAGCCACTTGTGGGCAAGCCATTAAACGCTGATATATGCCGGAAAACTGCTCTAAACTAAAGCCGATACGATGCATACCAGTATCGATTTTTATCCATACGGTGACCGGATTATCGAGCTTAATGGTTTCAAGCATTTGCAGTTGTGATTCATGATGCACAACAGTGTCGATATTATGGGTGACCAACAACGGCAAGTCAGACTGGCGGAAAAAACCTTCTAATAATAGAAGCTTACCTTTTACGCCACCGTCTCTGAGCTCCAATGCTTCTTCCAGCCTTGCTAAACCAAAGCCATCGGCGCCGCCGTAATATTTACCTGCACTTTCTATAAAATTTAATATGCCAACACTTTCTGCAACGTTTAGCAGACCATGGCCGTAACCATTGGCTTTAACCACAGCCATAATTTTGCTATCTGGTGCAATAAGACGCAGTTGTGCTAGGTTACTTTGTAATGCGTAACGACTGATTTCTGCACGGGGAAAAGGTTTCAATAGATTGCCTTAATTAACAATAAATAACATGGCGCGGCTTGCTGCCTGTTAGGAGGTTTAGTGCCATAAAGAACCCTTCACTAACAGAGATAAACTCGTATCATAAATAACGATACTAAAAACACAAATATAATCTAATCAATGATTAATCTTCTTCGAATTGCGGCCCAGCATAATTATCAAAACGAGAGAACTGACCTTGGAATACCAGTCGAATTCGCCCAATCGGCCCGTTACGCTGTTTACCAATAATGATTTCAGCGGTGCCTTTATCTTCTGAGCTGTCGTTATACACTTCGTCACGATAGATAAACATGATCAAATCGGCATCTTGCTCAATCGCACCCGATTCACGCAAGTCAGAGTTAATTGGGCGCTTATCGGCACGTTGCTCTAGCGAGCGGTTAAGCTGTGATAAAGCAATCACCGGTACTTCTAACTCTTTGGCTAAAGCTTTTAATGAACGAGAGATTTCTGAAATTTCTAAAGTACGATTATCTTTTAACGCTGGCACCTGCATTAACTGCAGGTAATCGATCATGATCATTGATAAGCCGCCATGCTCACGCGCAATCCGTCTGGCACGACTGCGAACTTCTGTCGGGGTTAACCCTGAGCCATCATCGATGTACATTTTACCTTGCTCAAGCATAATTCCCATGGTTGATGACACGCGAGCCCAATCTTCATCATCTAATTGACCAGTACGAATTTTGGTTTGATCAACCCGGCCGAGTGAGGCCAGCATACGCATCATGATCTGTTCTGAAGGCATCTCGAGACTAAAAATAAGCACTGGCTTATCTTCATTCATGGCGGCTTGTTCGCACAAGTTCATCGCGAAGGTGGTTTTACCCATCGAAGGACGTGCGGCAACAATAATTAGGTCGCCAGACTGAAACCCGGCGGTCATTTTATCTAAGTCATTAAAACCACTTGAAACGCCGGTAACCCCGTTATGAGGATTGTTATAAAGCTGTTCAATCCTATCGACGGTTTTTTCAAGAATACTTTTAATGTTTTCCGGGCCTTCATTGGCATTGGTTCGCATTTCAGCAATTTTAAAGACTTTGGTTTCTGCTAAATCTAATAATGCACCAGAATCACGCCCTTCAGGATTGTAACCTGCATCAGCAATTTCATGGGCTACAGCAATCATGTCACGCACCACGGCACGTTCGCGCACGATATCCGCATAAGATAAAATATTACCGGCACTGGGAGTATTTTTGGCAATTTCGCCTAAGTAAGCAAAGCCGCCGGCATCATCTAATTGATCTTCAATTTCGAGTTGTTCAGATACGGTAATCAAATCCAGCGGTTGGCCAGATTCCATTAAACGTTGCATTGCCGTAAAAATCATTCGATGAGAACGAGAATAAAAATCTTCTGGCACAACCGCTTCAGAAACACGATCCCACGCTTCAGCATCTAGCATCAACCCACCTAAGACGGATTGTTCAGCTTCAATAGAGTGAGGAGGCAATTTTAAGGCATTAACTTCTACATCTCTCTGCCTGTTTCTTGCTTTAAAAGCACCTTGCTGTGACATTAACACTCCCAATTTACAACGACTTTATAAAATATGGTATAACACCGTGGTGTAGCTTATTTCGCTGTCATTACGAATTCAAATAACAACTTCGTCAAACGCAAATAATCATTTAAGGAAAAATAACATGCGTATCATACTCGTTGCAGCACTGGTGCTGACATCTGGCCTAGCTTTGGCCGATGAAGGCCAATGGCAGCCATATCAAATGCCATCCATTGCAGACAAACTTCAGCAACGTGGTATTGATATTCCCGCATCACAACTGGCCGACTTAGGGCAGTACCCAATGAATGCAGTCGTCAGTTTGGGCTATTGTACCGCCAGTTTTGTATCCCCCCAAGGCCTAGTTGTCACAAACCATCATTGTGCTTATCGCGGCATACAATATAACAGTAAAAAAGAACATAATTACCTCGCAAATGGCTTTTTAGCAAACACCCAAGCAGAGGAACCTTCCGCAGGGCCAAATGAACGCTTATACATTACCCAAGCAGTCACCAATGTGACCGATGAAGTAATGGCTAACTTAAGCACTGAACCTATGGCTCGCTTTGAAGGCATAGAAACTAACAGTAAAGCCTTAATTAAACTCTGTGAAGCAGATGACAACTATCGATGTTCGGTTAACAGCTTTCATCATGGGTTAGAATATTATCTGACAAAACAGTTAATTATTCGAGACGTGCGTTTGGTGTATGCACCCCCCAAGAGTGTTGGCGGATTTGGCGGCGACATCGACAACTATGAATACCCTCGTCATTCTGGCGATTTTACTTTTTTACGCGCCTATGTGGGTAAAGACGGTAAGCCAGCAACGTTTAATAAAAATAACGTGCCATACCGGCCTAAAAGCTATCTAAAAATTAATGCCGATGGAGTAAAAGCTGGCGATGGTATCTTTGTTGCCGGTTTTCCAGGTTCTACCAGCCGTTACAATTTAACCAGTGAACTACAATTTGCCAGTGATTGGATATACCCAACTTACGCAAAACGCTACCAATTACAAATTGACACGATCACTTTAATGGGTGATGTCGATAACGATATCGCGCTTAAATATGCCGGCACAATCGCCTCTATGGCTAACCGGATGAAGAAACTCAATGGCTTATTGGATGGTTTCAGCGCCACCGATATTGTCGGCATTAAGCAGCAACGTGAAAATGACTTTCTCGCTTGGCTTAAAAAAGATCCTGGCGCTAACCAAGAGTTAATCAATAACCTTGAAGCGTTACTCGCCGAACAACATCAACAAATGCAAACCACTTATTTCTTTAAAAATGCCCAATCTAGCGAAATGCTCCAAGCCGCGAGCAAGCTTTACCGTTTAGCTCAAGAAAGAAAGAAACCCAATGATCAACGTGAATCTGGGTTTCAGCTTCGTGATATGAAAATGTTTAAAGCGGCACTTAAACGTATCGATAGTAGCTTTGATCCGGTGGTTGATAAAATCTTGTGGTTACAAGACTTACAAGCCTATATCAGCCAACCACTTAAAAACGAAGTGTTTGATAATGCCTTAAGCATTTCAGATGATTTTGAAGAGCTAGAGTCAAAGGTTGAAGGCTTATATGCACTCACTGAGCTCACTGATCAGGCTAAACGCCTTGCATGGATGAGTAAAACAGCAGAGGAGTTTGAAGTTAGCGGAGACCCATTTATTCGATTAGCTGTGGCTATTTACGATACCAATATGGCCATGGAAAAGAGCGAAAAATTACTTTACGGTAAGCTTTCATCTGTTCGTCCGGAATACATGAAGGCGATTATTGACTATTACAAATCAAATAACTGGCCTGTATATCCTGATGCTAACCGTACCCTACGCATAACTTATGGCATGGTTGATGGTTACCAATCTAAAGATGCGTTATACAAGCAGCCATTTACTCGTTTAGCAGGCATTCTAGCTAAAAACACCGGTGAAGCTCCCTACAATGCCCCGACTAAGTTGTTAGATGCAATTAAAGCTGACGACTTAGGCAAACATCGCGTCACTTCAGTCTATAAACAGCAAAGCAGTTGTCAGTTTATGTCTTGTTTAGATAAGCCTGCTGATTTTAACTCTGTACCGGTTAATTTTTTATCCAGCGCCGACACCACTGGCGGCAACTCTGGCTCACCGGTATTTAATGGTAAAGGTGAATTAGTTGGGCTTAACTTCGACTCAACTTATGAAGCGATCACTAAAGACTGGTTCTTTAACCCCACGATCACTCGCGCCGTGCATGTCGATATTCGTTATATTTTGTGGATGATGGATAAAGTCGATCACGCTGATAACTTGATAAAAGAATTAACCTTAGTGACTAATACTGCAGGAGAAACCGAGATACCAGCAGATACAGCAACTGAGGCCACTATCGAAGCGAATACCAATTTAGAGAATGACACAGTAACTGAGTCAGTACCTGAATTAACCACCACAGCAGATACTGAAGATAAAGCTGAGTTCTCTGACCAAGCAATTGAAGCCGCGACAGAAGCACAAGCAACAACTGATCTCAGTGATGAATCAGCACCTGAATTAGTCCCTACAGAAGATATTGGAGATGCTGTTACTGAAGATGTAGATACTGAAGATAGAGTTGAATTATCCAACCAAGCGACAACTGAAGTCGCGATTGAATCTGAACTCGCGAGTGAATCAACACCTAAATTAGTCTCTACAGAAGATACTGAAGATCAGCTTGAGTTATCTAACCAAGCGACAACTGAAGCCGCTGCTGGGGTCGTAAATGAAGCCGCCAATGAACCTCAAGCAGCAACTGAAGCCTTCAACGAAGCAACTAATGAAGCAACTAATGAAGCAGAGGCTGTAACAGAACTCGCGATTGAATCTGAACTCTCGAGTGAATCAGTACCTAAATTGGTCCCTACAGTAGATATTGAAGATAAAGCTGAGTTACCTAACCAAGCGACAACTGCAGCCGCTGCTGGGGTCGCAAATAAAGCCGCCAATAAACCTCAAGCAGCAAGTGAAGTAGAAGCTGAAGTCATCAACGAAGCAACTAATGAAGCACAAGCAGAATCTGAACTCTCGAGTGAATCAGTACCTAAATTGGTCCCTACAGTAGATATTGAAGATAAAGCTGAGTTACCTAACCAAGTGACAACTGAAGCCGCTGCTGGGGTCGTAAATAAAGCCGCCAATAAATCTCCAGCAGCAAGTGAAGTAGAAGCTGAAGTCATCAACGAAGCAACTAATGAAGTACAAGCAGAAGCTGAACTCGCAACTGGATCAGTAACTGAAGCCGTCACTGACATACCAGAAAAGAAACCGACTGTGGTGGATTGAGCTTAAATAAACCATAACCAAGTGAACCTTATAGCAATGTTTACTTGGTTAACATTCATTAGATAACACATTTAAACGACCGCGATATAACCAGATAGTGCATGGAAGTGTTGTTGGAAGTGGATGAGTATTAAATGATACACATAAAAAAACACCGCCCGGAGGCGGTGTTTTTTATGGAGCTAAAACGTAATTAAGCTTCTGCAACGATAGAAATCTTAACAACAGCTTTAACTTCAGTGTGTACTTGAACTTCAACTTCGAAGCTACCAGTAGTGCGTAAAGCACCTAAAGGTAAACGAACTTCAGATTTAGCAAGTGCTACGCCAGCTGCAGTAACTGCATCAGCGATATCACGGTTGCCAATTGAGCCGAATAATTTACCTTCATCACCTGCTTTAGAAGCAATAACAACAGCTTCTAATGCAGTTAATTTTTCAGCACGAACTGTCGCAGCAGCTAATTCAGCAGCTACTTTAGCTTCTAATTCAGCACGACGAGTTTCAAATACTTCAGTGTTTGCTGCGTTTGCTACAACTGCTTTACCATAAGGTAAAAGGAAGTTACGAGCATAACCAGCTTTAACAGAAACTTGGTCGCCTAGGCTACCTAAGTTTGCAACTTTATCTAGCAAAATAACATTCATTATCAAATCCTCTATATTCTATTAGGAATTAATACTGCAATATTACTGATGTAAATCAGTATATGGCAGTAGAGAAAGATAACGAGCACGCTTGATAGCGCGAGCTAGTTGGCGTTGATATCTAGCACTGGTACCAGTGATACGGCTAGGAACAATCTTGCCGCTTTCAGTGATGTAGTTCTTTAAAGTAACGATATCTTTATAATCAATCTCCACAACACCTTCAGCGGTGAAGCGGCAGAACTTGCGACGACGGAAATAACGTGCCATTTTGACAGTCTCCTAAGTTTTCAATTCGACATTTTCAGCATGCAAGACTAAACGGTTTTGTCCATTTCGCCCTTGTTGTAGTGAAAGAAACCCTTCAACATCAACTTGCACACCTGCTTGTAATTTATTTGCTACGCTATTAAAGCGCGGACCACTTAATATCACTTGGATCAAACAGTAGACGTTTCTCAACATTTCTACTTCTTGCCGCTGTGATTTATGCTCTACCGTTATCACCACATGGGCAATCCCGCTTGGGCTATCTAATCGTCTTGTACGAGTTATCGTGCCAGACAACACTAAGTGATTATTCAAAAAAATTATTCAGCGTTTTCTTCAGCGCTTTCTTCTGCATTACGGTCATCAGAAGGTGAACGACGTGAATCACGTTCGTCTCTTGCTTTTGCCATAGGAGAAGCTTCAGTAACGGCCACTTTAGTGCGCATTACCATGTTACGCAGAACAGCGTCGTTGAAACGGAAAGCTGTTTCTAGTTCTTCGATAGACTCTGCAGATGCTTCTACGTTCAAAAGAACATAGTGAGCTTTATGTAGGTCTTGGATCGGGTAAGCCAATTGACGACGGCCCCAATCTTCTAAACGGTGGATTGTACCATTAGCAGCGGTGATAACACCGGTGTAACGCTCAATCATACCTGGGACTTGTTCACTTTGATCTGGGTGAACCATAAATACGATTTCATAATGACGCATTTATTGCTCCTTACGGTTAAGTAGCCTCTTTTCTGGCTCAGTCAGACCAATGTGGAGGCAAGGAACGAATTAAAGTGACTGATTTGAGCGCGCGATGATACATAAAGTGTACGATAAACTCAAGCACTAACTCACTCTTTTCAGCAATCTTGATTACAGGTATGATGGCCGCAGTCCGAAATACCGCGTTTACGCCATCAAGAATAAAACACTTTAATGATGACCATGAAAAACATAGTAACAACATGCTGCCTCTTTTTATTGTCTGCTCCGGCATGGGCCTTAGTTCCACCTGATTATCAGGAACCACCCAGCAGTTTTAATGCTGAGGTAGAAGCAGGCTTGCAATTAAATAGCGGTAACAACGAAACTAAAAACTTCAACGGTCGAACTTATTTAACTTATGATTCGAAGAACACTAAGCAAGAAGCAACATTAAAGGCCTATTATGCTGCTGATGGTAATGAGTCTACTGCTGAGCGTTACGAATTATACTTACAGTCTAACTACAAGCTAGAGCGCGGTTATATATTTGGTCGTGGTGAATTTACTTGGGATCAATTTGGTTCGTACACTCGAATATCTACTATTTCAACAGGTTATGGTTTTGATTTAATTAAGAACAATAGAACAAAACTGAGCCTTGAAGCTGGTCCGGGTTATCGTTATGACCAACCACAAGGCAGTGTTGCAGAACCCGATCCTGATGCAAACCGCGATATTATTTTACGTTCAGCGGCCAAATACACAGTTAAACTGCAAGAGTACACTAGCTTTAATGCTGATGTGACAGCTGAAACAGGTCAGACTAATAATACCTTAACCCTTGATATGAGTTATAAAAACACCTTTATTCAAGATTGGGCATTTAAAATAGGTATGAACATCAAGTACACTGAAGTGGTTCCTGATGACAGTAAAAATACTGACACCATCACCACATTCAACTTGTTGTATACGTTTCAATAATTATTGACCTTAAATGAAGCGAAACAAGACCATTAATCAATGAGGCAAACGAGGCCTTACTGAAAAAATAAAGGCCAAGTTATGGACAGCCCGCTACGCAGTTTTGCCTCATTATATAGCACCACCTTTTTGATGGTGCTTGCTGCAGGTCTACTGACCACATACTTAGGCCTAAGTCTTACCACAATGCAGGTGCCACAAATATGGATTGGTGGCATGATGTCAGCTTACTATATTGGCCTAGTCTGCGGCTCTAAAGTTGGCCATAAACTGATTGCACAAGTTGGTCATATTCGTGCTTTTGTTGCCTGTGCGGGCATAGTGACTGCCTCTGCATTGGGTCATGCCCTCATCGATAATTTAGCCATTTGGCTAGTATTGCGCCTCGCAGTAGGTATGGGAATGATGTGCCAATATATGGTGTTAGAAAGCTGGCTCAACGAGCAGGCAGAAAACAACCAACGTGGTACTGTTTTTGCGAGCTACATGATCGTATCTTACTTAGCGCTAATGGCTGGGCAAGGAGCCATTAGTTTATATCCCGATTTAGGCTTAGAGCCACTGTTGTTGATTGCCATCTGTTTTGCCTTATGTATCGTACCGATTTCGATCACGCGCAGAATTCACCCCGAACCGTTAACACCTGCGCCATTACAAATGGGACTCTATTGGAAAAGAGCGCCCCAAGCTCTGACAACCATAGCCTTAGGAAGCATGATAGTCGGCTGTTTTTATGGTTTGGCTCCCTCTTATGCCACGGCTAAAGGTATTGATCCTGAGCACGTTGCGCTCTATATGTCGTGTACCATTTTTGCAGGATTGCTAGCCCAATGGCCAATGGGTAAATTATCCGATGTCATCTCTCGTAGCTTATTAATTCGAATTAACTGCGCTTTATTAGGCGTCATAGTGTTGATCATTACGATAATCCCATTCCACGCAGTGTCTTCGTTAATATTAACCAGCTTATTTGGTATTTTAGCGTTTACCTTGTATCCATTAGCAACTGCATTAGCCAATTCGCGCGTTGAACAACATGAGCGGGTAGGGCTATCTGCCACAATCTTAGTCACCTTTGGTATTGGCGCAAGTATTGGTCCTTTAGTCGCTTCTGGCTTAATGCAAGCATTAGGTGATCAAATGCTATATGGATTTATGGCGATGTGCTCATTCACCTTATTGGCAAGGCTTCTGTGGATTAATGTGCGTCAAAAAGCTGAGCAAACAAGTACTGGAGATTACATGATGGCAGGGGGCGACTTAGTCAGCTCGCCATTAGCAGCATCATTTGATCCACGTGTTGACATTGAAATGGTCAACGAACAAATGATCAATCCCGCTGAAGATGCATTCGATGCCCAACCGGAATCAACCAATGATGAGTTTGATGATGCTGATGAGCAAGCTGAATATAATACCTCTTATGCCAGTGTGAGCGAAGAAACCTTGATACCTGAAGAGTTAGATGACGAAGATGTCGATAACGAAATTGGCAGACGCTAGTGTTTATTCTGGCTTTGATTGTAAAAGCTAAAGACTGACACCCATCAATAACCTAACACAAGCTAAACTCGAGATAATAAAAAACGGCGATAAATATCGCCGTTTTTTTATTTCGTTCTACTGCAGGCAATAATTAACCTAAACGCTGCCTGACGGCTTCAAATAAGCACACCCCAGTGGCAACAGACACGTTAAGGCTCGACACACTGCCAGCCATTGGGATCGAAACCAATGAATCACAGCCTTCGCGTGACAAACGACGCAAACCTTTATCTTCAGCCCCCATAGCAATCGCTAGAGGCCCTTTAAGGTCCGCTTGGTATACATTACCATCTGCTTCGCCTGCTGTGCCGACAATCCAAACACCTTTGTCTTGAAGATGACGCATGGTACGAGCAAGATTGGTCACTTGGAATAACGGTACCGTTTCTGCTGCGCCACAAGCCACTTTGCTGACGGTTGAGGTTAATCCAACTGAATTATCTTTAGGTACAATAACCGCATGTACCCCAGCGGCGTCGGCATTACGTAAGCAAGCACCAAGATTATGTGGGTCGGTTACACCGTCTAAAATGAGTAAAAAAGGCACTTCTGTTTTATCAAGTAATGCGTCTAAATCAGTTTCTGTCAAAGGTTTTACCGCTTTTACACGCGCGACAATACCTTGGTGTTGTGAGCTACCCGCTTTGTCGTCTAACACTTTACGTGCAGCACGTTGCAATGTAGTACCAAAAGTTGATGCGATATTAATCAATGGCGTTAAGCGTTCGTCATCACGGCCTTGTAACAGCCAAAGTTCAATCACACGTTCAGGGCTATGATTTAATAATGCTTCAACGGCATGAATGCCAAAAATGGTATCTTGTTTTTTCATTTAATTACTTTCTCTTGCTGCGCTTGGCAGGGGTTTTCTTAACGCTAGAATTCGGTTTTGTGGTATCAGCTTTTTGCTCTGCCGCGGTGGACTTCTTTGCCGCCACTGGCTTGCTCGCAGGCGATGACGCTTTATTGCTTGAGCGACGTTTACTGGCCTTAGGCTTATCCGACTTAGATTTGTCTGACTTAGGTTTATCTGTCGACTTACCTTTACGTGCGGCTTTAGCCCCTTCAACATTCACTCGTTCACGAGCCGTTGAAGGCTTGCTGCCTTTACGTGCCGATTTGCCTGCGCCTTTACTATTGTCACCCACCATCAACAAGTCAATTTGACGATCATCAAGATTAACCGCAGCAACCTTAACAGTAACAGCATCACCCACTTGATACACTTGGCGAGTGTTTTCACCAACCAGTCGTTGACGCATTGGATCGAATTGGTAGTAGTCGCTGGCAAGGCTTGATATGTGTACTAAGCCATCAATAAATAATTCGTTTAATCTAACAAACAGACCAAAGCTAGTGACTGAAGCAATGACGGCATCAAAGGTATCACCGACGTGATCTTGCATGTATTCACATTTTAACCAATCACTGACATCGCGAGTGGCTTCATCTGCGCGGCGCTCGGTGGTTGAACATTCTTCACCTAATAGATCTAACTCTTCAAGCTGATAAAGATAACCGCCATCTTGAGTCCACTTGTCGGTGACATCGCCCTGCTCTTTTGCGAGTAAATACTTAATCACTCGATGTAAAATCAAATCAGGGTAACGACGAATTGGCGAAGTGAAATGCGAATACGCTTCTAATGCTAAACCAAAATGACCTTCGTTATCTGGGCTGTAAACTGCTTGGCGCATTGAGCGCAATAACATCACCTGAATTAACTCAAAGTCAGGACGGTCAGCAATTTTTAACATCAGATTTTGATAGTCAGTCGGGGTTGGCTCTAAGCCACCATCCATGCTTAAGCCGCGCTCAGCAAGAAACTCTTTAAAGTTAGCCAGTTTTTGTTCTGACGGCGCTTCATGCACACGATACAGCACCTCACCTTTGTGTTTTTTGACAAACTTTGCCGAAGCCACGTTGGCTAAAATCATACATTCTTCAATGATTTTATGCGCTTGGTTGCGGCCTCGTGGGACGATTTTGTCAATTTTACGCTGCTCATTAAAGATGAACTGCGTTTCTAAGGTTTCAAATGCAATAGCACCACGTTCAGCACGACGCTCATCTAAAGTGAGATATAACGACTGCAAACATAATAAATGTGGGAATAGCGCTTCATGCTCAGGGGCTATTGGGCCACCTTCTAGCATGTCAGCAACTTGGGTATAGGTAAAACGAGCATGAGAATGCATTACTGCTGGATAAAACTTGGTGCCCGATAACTTACCCGCTGCAGAAATTGTCATCTCAGCAACCATACATAAACGGTCGACTTTTGGCTTTAATGAACACAAGCCATTAGATATTTTCTCAGGCAGCATAGGAATAACTTGCGACGGGAAATACACCGAATTACCACGTGCGCGCGCTTCAGTATCTAATGCTGAATCAGTACGTACATAATGACTCACATCAGCAATCGCCACCCATAAACGCCAGCCGCCACTTGGTTTTGCTTCAGCATATACCGCATCATCAAAATCACGGGCATCTTCGCCATCAATAGTGACCAAGGGTAAATGGCGTAAATCCACCCGACCTAATTTATCTTCTTCGGTGACTTCGTCAGGAATACGTTTGAGTTTTTTCTCAATAATCGCTGACCAAGTGTGGGGTAAATCATAATTACGTAAGGCAATTTCAATTTCCATACCCGGTGCCATGGTCTTACCTAAGACTTCGGTCACTTTCGCTGCCGCTTTAACAAAACGACCAGGGCGACGGGTTAACTCAACCACCACCACATCACCGGCGCGGGCGCCTAGGGTATCTTCACTGGCGATTAATATTTCTTGGGTGATGCGTCTGTCATCTGCAATCACAAAGCCCATACCGGCGTCGACGTGGTAACGGCCAACTAAGGCAGCCGTTCGCTCATGAACTAAGCGCACAATTCGAGCTTCACGACGACCACGACGATCAGTACCCGCTTTTTGTGCTAGCACTTTATCGCCATGGAAATACATCAGCATATCGCGATTACTGATAAATAAGTCATCACCGCCTTCATCAGGCTTAAAGAAGCCAAATCCATCGCGGTGGCCTAAAACGGTACCAGACAATAAATCCATACGCTCAGGTAAGCCATAGCTTTGCCCGCGAGTAAAGACTAACTGGCCATCACGTTCCATCGCACGTAAACGACGACGAAGTGCTTCTAATGGCACTTCATCGGTAATGGATAATGCTTCAGCTATTTTATCGCGGGTAACAGGAGACTTTTGGGCACGCAAGTATTCTAAAATATACTCACGGCTAGGAATAGGATTGTCGTACTTGTCTTGTTCTCTCTCAAAATGAGGATCGTTGATCATTCAATTTCCAAATAATTCGCTCCATATTGTGGAGCCTTTAACGTGTGTACAGCTGTGGCTGCTGTGCCCTGGCCACTATACTGGCAGGCATTTTTGCAGCGAGCATCTGTAATAAAGACGAAGCTTTTTTCTGTTGAGCATCGTCATCAAATATACTGTTATATAACCAATGATAGCCAAGTTCATAATCGGCAGGACTTCCATAGCCTTCACCAAACAAACGAACTAATGTCATTCTTGCGGTTAAATCCCCATTAGCTGCCGCAGGCAACACATATTGCACTGCACGATTGGGATCTTTAACCACTAGTTTACCGCGATAATAATAATCTGCCAATTTTACCATCGCTTCAGCACTGCCTTGCTCGGCAGAAGTTTGCAGCAATGCCATACCGCGTGAAGGATGAGCCTTAACACACACACCGTTATTAAGCATTTCACCCCATAAAAACTGATACATGGGTTGCTGTAATACTTCAGCACGGGCTTCAATATCTTGAACCAACTGACAGTCGTCTGCTTTGACGCGTTGTAAATATTGATTTGAGCGGATGAGCGAAATCAATTGTTGATCGCTATAGATATCGACGGCTTCTGTCACCGCAAATACATTGATGGAAACGACACTCAATAACAATAAACAGATACGCAACATAAGGATTCTCGCTGACACTTTCATGGTTTATCCATCGGCAGTATAGCGTATTTCTTGAGTAGAAACTGTTACAAGCGTTAATTAGGCTCATTAAAAAGGCCGCTTATCGCGGCCTCTTTAGTTTACTTGAACGGACTAACCAAAATCATGGTTTCATTTCTGTCCGGCCCAGTAGAGATAATATCAATAGGCGTCTCTAATAACTCTTCAAGACGTTTGATATAGTTCATTGCCGCGGTAGGCAACTGCTCGATTGATGTAGCACCAAAAGTGTTTTCACTCCAACCAGGCATAGTTTCGTATATTGGCGTAACTAAATCATAACCTTCTGCAGCCAAAGGAGTTACCTTAGAAACAGTTCCATCAGGATATTGATAGCCAACACAGATTTTAACTTCTTTTAGACCGTCTAAAACGTCTAATTTAGTTAAACAAAAACCACTAACGCTATTGATTTGAACAGCACGGCGCATGGCCACTGCATCCAACCAACCTGGACGACGTTTACGACCAGTCGTTGCACCAAACTCTTGGCCTTTCTCACCAATATAATCGCCAATTTCGTTGGCTAATTCTGTTGGGAATGGACCAGCACCGACGCGAGTCGTGTAAGCTTTCATGATGCCTAAAACATAGTCTAAATGACGAGGACCAAAACCTGAACCTGTCGCTACACCGCCAGCTGTTGTGTTTGATGACGTCACGAATGGATAAGTACCGTGGTCGATATCCAATAATGTGCCTTGAGCGCCTTCAAATAGAATCGGCTCACCCGCTTTACGCGCAGCATCAAGCATTTCGCTGACATCAGTACACATACTTTTCAGATAATCAGCAATCGCTAATGCATCATCAAGTGTTTGCTGATAATCAACAGCTTCAACTTTGTAATACTCAGTTAGCATGAAGTTATGATATTTCATCACTTCTTTTAACTTAGTTGCGAAAAGTTCTGCATTAAACAAATCACCGATGCGTAAACCGCGACGAGAAACTTTGTCTTCATATGCAGGACCAATACCACGTCCAGTTGTACCAATGGCTTGATTACCGCGCGCTTTCTCGCGAGCAATATCCAATGCACAATGGAACGGAAGGATAAGCGGACATGCTTCAGAAATTAATAAACGCTCTTCTACAGGTACGCCACGTCCTTTGAGCATGTTGATTTCTTTCATCAACGCATCAGGAGCAACAACCACACCATTACCGATAATGCATTTTACGTTATCACGTAAAATCCCAGACGGAATAAGATGAAGAACGGTTTTTTCACCATCAATTACCAAAGTGTGACCAGCATTATGGCCGCCTTGGTAACGAACTACGTATTTTGCCTGTTCTGTTAAAAGGTCGACAATCTTACCTTTGCCTTCGTCACCCCATTGAGTGCCGAGTACGACTACATTTTTGCCCATTATTAGCTGCAACGTCTTGTGGTATAAAATAGAATTTTAACAGGTTTTAGGGGGTTATAGGCAAGTATTTTATTGAAAAATGATCAATAAAACGGCTCCTGTTGTTACTAAGCAGCCACCTAAGCGTCTGAGAACATTTTGCTTTTGTGTCGAAAGCTCTAATAAATATTTTTGCCACTTGTTAGGAAAAAGTAATGGACCTAGCCCTTCAAGGATTAAAACTAACCCAAATGCACTCATTAATAACGGTATATTCATGTTTTAGTCTCTCTTTTATTGAGCCTTATTATATTCAATATCTGCTTGATTAGCCTAAGAAGACGTTAAACACGATTGGCAACTGCGTTTAATCTGCCTTATAAATACATTACCTTAATACGCCAAGTCCCCTGCTGTCTTAAATCAAAACGTTCAATCTAGTGAGCACTATTAGTAGTACATCTTTATTCAATGCATTTCGACCTTATAAGTCACAAGCTTGTAAACCTCATGCCTAATACCTAATGCCAAAAAAGTTAACCTGAACGGGAAATAAGCGCTGGTATAAGAGATGAAACTAAGTAAGGTAAAATAACCACTTTCGGCCTATGTCATATCAAACTTGCGACTTGTTTTACGGGTAAGGAGAAGTGACTTATTCCAGACTCGGTTAATATCCAGTGTATTAAGAGCTGAACTCGCAGGACAAAAGAGCGCTTGATAGCTGCTGATGAATAAAATTGCTGCAGTGTAAAGTGATAAAATTTAGGCAATAAAAAACCCAGCATAAGCTGGGTTTTTTGAATCCAAAAAACGAATTAACGCTTAGAGAACTGTGGCTTACGACGTGCTTTACGTAGACCAACTTTCTTACGTTCAACTTTACGAGCATCACGGGTAACAAAACCAGCGGTACGTAGAGTAGGACGTAAAGCTTCGTCTAGTTGCAATAGTGCACGGGTAATACCGTGACGAATTGCACCAGCTTGACCAGTAGTACCACCGCCCTTAACTGTTACATAGATGTCTAATTTATCAGTCATTTCAACTAATTCTAATGGTTGACGAACAACCATACGAGCAGTTTCACGACCAAAATAAACATCCAAAGGACGTTGGTTTACAACGATATTGCCACTACCTGCTTTAGCGAAAACGCGAGCTGTAGATGTTTTGCGACGGCCAGTGCCGTAGTACTGAGTTGCAGACATTTGCTTACTCCTCCCGTTTAGATATCAAGAACTTGTGGTTGTTGTGCAGCGTGGTTATGTTCTGTGCCAGCATAAACTTTAAGTTTACGGAACATGGCACGGCCCAAAGGACCTTTTGGTAACATACCCTTAACTGCTTTCTCGATGATCATTTCAGGCTTATGAGCTTGAAGCTTCTCAAAGCTGATTTGCTTAATGCCACCAATGAAGCCTGAATGAGAGTAGTAGATCTTACCGGCTGCTTTATTACCAGTTACAGTCACTTTTTCAGCATTGATAACGATGATGTAATCACCGGTGTCAACGTGTGGAGTGTATTCTGGCTTATGCTTGCCACGTAAGCGAGTTGCGATTTCAGTTGCGATACGGCCTAAAGTTTTGCCTTCAGCGTCAACAACAAACCAGTCACGAGTTACAGTTTCTGGTGTAGCAGTAAAAGTCTTCATTATTACAAAAACCCAAAGTTAATTTTCTGTCTCACATGCCGACTGCAGGTTGCAATCAACACAAAATTACCGATTCTTGCCCCTTCGAACATGAATATTGGCTTACAACTTCCGCCCAAATTGGCGGATTAACGCGGGCAGGTCGCAGATTATACGCAAAGCCACAGCAAAGATCACCTGATTTCTGATAATATTTTAAATAAACTGCTCTATTTCGGCTGAATAATTAACCGCCTGCTTTTTTAAAAATCTCACTGCTAGCCTATGGTAAATGTTCCAGCGCCAGATACTCTCTCGATTGCATTTCAATCAGTCTTGAGCGACAACGTCTGAACTCAAACGTTAACTGGCCATCGGTATAAATCTGCTCTAATTCCACTTGCGCAGAAATAATCAATTTCACATTTCGCTCGTAAAACTCATCAACCATGGCTAAAAAGCGTCTGGCAATATCATCACCAGTTTGCTGTGAACCCATTTGCTCTAATCCACTCAGCAACACAGTATGATAAAGGCATGCCATTTCCATGTAATCTCGCTGTGAACGAGGGCCATCGCAGAGATCACGAAAATTAATTAACAGAACACCTTGTGACTGTTGACGAATGCGAATGGCACGGCCATCAATTTCTATCGGTGCAGTAAGTCTTTCTGATTCGGTCGCGAGTTGATCAAAGTAATGCAACAAATTGATGTCTGCTTGTTCATCGAGTGGATGATGATAAATCTCAGCCTGCTCTAAGGTGCGAAGACGGTAATCGATACCTGAATCGACATTGAGAATTTCACATTGTTGATTAATCAACGCAATCGCAGGTAAAAAACGCGCTCGCTGTAAACCGTTTTTATATAATTCATCAGGAATGATGTTTGAGGTAGCCACGAGTGCTACCCCTTCTTTGAACAATGCTTGAAATAGAGTCCCCAATAACATGGCATCGGTAATATCAGAGACAAAAAACTCATCAAAACAAATAATTTTATATTGCGACGCCATCTTCTTGGCTATAGACAATAGCGGATCTTGTACACCTTTTAACTCGCCTAAGTCATGATGGATTTGATGCATAAACCGATGAAAATGAGCTCGTAATTTTTGCTCAATAGGCAATGAGTCAAAAAAAGTATCCATTAAATAGGTTTTACCGCGACCAACGCCGCCCCATAAATACAAGCCTTTTACCGCTGCAGGTGTTGATTTAACCCCAACGGCAGCAAACAATTTATTAATACCAGATATCGGTTTAGCCGCGACCATTAATTCATCGTAAACGCGTTGTAATGATTTTACCGCTTTTTCTTGTGCGGCATCATGTGAAAAATCTTCTCGGGTAAGGTCTTGCTGATAATGCTGCCAAGGGGTTAACTGCGACACGATTACGACTCTCTTACATCAAATAATTGCTGCGAATAATAACATTAAACAACAAATACGAGTAATGGCTTCAAAGGATCAAATTAACCTTTGTTAATAAAAATGCAACTAACCAGATGAGCACTACTCTGATTGATTATCGTCAACTGACTTATTTTTTACTTACTTGTTATTGCAAACGAACTGATTAGCTCACCATTTCAAAACGGGCTCGCAACAGCACTAATATAAATGATTAACGATATTTAACTTTAAAATAATGCCCTCAAGCCACATATTTTATGTCATCAAACCACATATTTTAATGTCATAAAGCTTGAATGCATACAGGAGCTATCCATAGATGAAAACCAAATTAAGTTTACTTTCTGCTGCGTTATTAACGGCATCGTTAGCCATAGCACCAACACTATCGCTCGCAGCCATTCCACAAGCGGTTGACGGCCAAGCTATTCCTAGTTTAGCGCCAATGCTAGAACGCACTACACCTGCGGTGGTATCAGTAGCAGTATCTGGTACTCAAGTATCAAAACAACGCGTCCCTGATGTATTTCGCTACTTCTTTGGTCCAAACGCTCCACAAGAACAAGTTCAAGAACGTCCTTTTAGAGGGTTAGGTTCAGGGGTCATTATTGATGCTGATAAAGGCTATATCATTACTAATAACCACGTTATTAACGGTGCAGACGATATTAAAGTCGGTTTACATGATGGTCGCGAAGTCACGGCTAAACTCATTGGCGCAGATAAAGAGTCTGATATTGCCCTGCTGCAAATTGAAGCGAAAAACTTAGTCGCGATTAAGCAAACTGATTCTGACGACATCCGCGTTGGTGATTTTGCAGTTGCCATCGGTAACCCATTTGGGCTTGGACAAACTGTAACGTCAGGAATAGTCAGCGCACTCGGCCGCAGTGGTTTAGGCATTGAAATGCTAGAAAACTTTATCCAAACTGATGCCGCGATAAATAGTGGTAACTCTGGCGGTGCATTAGTTAACTTAAAAGGTGAACTCATCGGTATTAATACTGCGATTGTCGCCCCAAATGGCGGTAACGTTGGTATTGGTTTCGCTATCCCAGCCAATATGGTTAACAACCTTGTTGAACAGATTATTGAACACGGTGAAGTACGACGCGGCGTATTAGGGGTATCAGGACGCGATCTTGATAATGAACTTGCCAAAGCGTTTGGTTTAGATACCCAGCACGGCGGTTTCGTTAATGAAGTGATGCCAAAAAGTGCTGCTGATAAAGCAGGATTAAAAGCGGGTGATATTATTGTCAGCCTCAATGGGCGGAGTATTAAAACCTTCCAGGAATTACGCGCAAAAGTAGCCACTATGGGTGCTGGTGCCGAGGTTGAATTCGGAATTATTCGTGATGGCGATACGAAGAAGATTAAAGCGACACTAGGTGAAGCAGACAAAGTTGAGGCTGAAGCCGGTAGCGTACATCCTATGTTACAAGGCGCGACACTTGAGGACAGTAAAAAAGGTATTGAGATCACTGATATTGCTCAAGGTTCACCTGCAGCAATGAGTGGCTTAGTCAAAGGTGACTTAATTGTGGGGCTTAATCGCAGTAAAGTGACCAGCCTTAAAGCATTAAAAGAAATGCTAAAAGACAATAAAAACTCTGTGGCACTGAAGATATTACGTGACAATAACTTACTCTATCTTGTTTTACGCTAATGCAGTTGACGCTAACATAGTTGGTACTTAATTTGCCTCATCACAGCTATAAGAATCATCAGGTTATAGTCTGTGATACCCGTTCAAGAATGAAGCATCGGCCAACTTTTGGTCGGTGCTTATTTATTTGAGCTATGTTAATATAACAGCCATTTTTTTTAACAATTATTCAAGCCATGAACCTAAAAGACACTTGCATCTATATAACTAAAGCTGTGGTATTTGGTCTAATTATGGCTGCTGTTTTTTTAGCCATAACAGCGTTAATGCAAAATTCCTCATTCAACAATAGCCTCACAAATGTCAGCAATAGTGGCTCAGAATTATCTTTCGCTAAAGCCGTTCGTCGAGCCGCACCTGCAGTAGCCAATATTTATAGCCTTAGCATTGATCAACGTAATCCGCTCAATTCAAGCTCACTTCAAGGCCTTGGCTCTGGCGTGATAATGAGTAAAGAAGGCTATGTGCTCACAAATTATCATGTGATAAAAAAAGCCGATGAGATTGTTATTGCGCTACAAGATGGGCGTAAATTTACTGCTGAAGTAGTTGGTTCTGATCAAGAGACAGATTTAGCAGTACTTAAAATTGAAGGCGATAATTTACCTATAGTACCGATTAATCTCGATAAACTAGCCCAAGTAGGCGATGTGGTGCTAGCCATTGGTAATCCATACAATATTGGCCAAACAATTACTCAGGGTATTATTAGTGCAACAGGACGTAATGGCTTAAGTTCAGGTTACCTCGACTTTTTACAAACAGACGCAGCCATTAATGCTGGTAACTCAGGCGGAGCATTAATCGATACCGGCGGTGAATTAATCGGTATCAATACCGCGGCATTCCAAGTGGGTAATGATAGTGGCGGTAATGGGATTAGTTTCGCTATCCCCATTAAGTTAGCCCACAGCATTATGGATAAGTTGATTAAACATGGCCGAGTTATCCGTGGTGCTCTAGGTATTTCAGGTGAACCACTTAATCCGGTAATGGCACAGATACTCAACCTACCCGATTTAAAAGGTGTGTTAGTGACGGGGATCGATCCTGACGGACCAGCGGCTCGTGCGCGCTTAACGCCAAGAGATGTCATTACCCAATATAATGATGAAGATGTCCCGGGAGTTGAAATGTTGATGGACAGAATTGCAGAGACCCCCCCAGGAACTAAAGTCAACATGACCATTATACGTGAGGGTAAGCGTCAAATACTGCCAGTCATTATTGCAGAAAAAGCCACAGCGCCTGAGTAATACCTATTACTAATTAAATCAACGTTATAAAAAAGCCATTCATTTGAATGGCTTTTTTATAACGTATTTTCTGCTGAGAGCGAGATAAACCTAAGAGTTCTTCACGCGAACAACTTCAGCACCTAAACCTTGAAACTTGGCTTCAATATGCTCGTAACCACGGTCAAGGTGATATATACGATCGACTGTAGTTAAGCCATCAGCCATTAAGCCTGCAATCACTAAGCTGGCAGAGGCGCGTAAATCTGTCGCCATCACTTGGGCACCGTTTAAACGCTCAGTACCATGGATGATACAAGTATTACCTTCTTGCTCTATGTCTGCGCCCATGCGGCTTAATTCAGGAACGTGCATGAAGCGATTCTCAAAGATAGTCTCAGTAACACGACCTGTGCCTTGAGCAAGTGCATTCAACACACAAAATTGCGCTTGCATATCGGTTGGAAACGCAGGATAAGGTGCGGTTTTAATATTAACAGACTTTGGACGTTGGCCTTTCATATCAAGCTCAATCCAATCTTCGCCAGTTGTGATCTCAGCACCGGCATCTTCAAGCTTAGATAATACCGCTTCTAAGGTTTTAGGATCGGCTGATACACAACGAATCTTACCGCGAGTGACGGCTGCGGCAACCAAGAATGAACCGGTTTCGATACGATCTGGCATGACGCGGTATTCACAACCCGATAGACGTTCCACACCTTCAATCGTTAACGTGGCAGAACCAACACCAGTGATTTTTGCTCCCATGGCAATTAAGCAATGAGCTAAGTCAGTCACTTCAGGTTCACGGGCCGCATTTTCAATGACTGTCGTGCCATCAGCTAATGCTGCAGCCATCAGCAAGTTTTCTGTTGCGCCGACACTGACCATATCCATAAAGATATGAGCGCCTTTTAAACGGCCATCAACACGCGCTTTAATGTAGCCTTCCTTGACTTCAATTTTGGCACCCATTAACTCTAAGCCATGTAAATGCAGGTTCACCGGACGAGCACCAATGGCACAACCGCCAGGTAAAGAAACATCTGCAGTACCATAACGGGCAAGCAGCGGGCCTAAAATAAGAATCGATGCACGCATTGTTTTGACTAAGTCATAAGGTGCGCAATATTCATTTAAGTTAGAGGTAGAAATACGAATGCGGCTACCGCCGAGGTCTTCAACTTCGGCACCTAAACAACGTAATAATTCACAACTGGTGATCACGTCGCGTAAGTTGGGAACATTTGAGACAATAAAATCTGTTTCGGCTAATACGCCAGCCATTAAAATGGGGAGTGCCGCATTTTTTGCACCAGAGATCACGACTTCACCAGCTAAAGGCTGGCTGGCTTTAATAGTTAATTTATCCACTGTGAATCTCTGTTGTTACATATTGAAAAGTTTTTCACGCTTCCACTGAGTCGGCGTAAAAGTTTTAATTGTTAACGCATGCAATTCACCACTGGCAATCTGCTCAGCTAAAGGACTGTAAATTGCTTGCTGTTGTTTTACCCGGCTCATACCATCAAAACACTCACCTACGGCGACGACTTTGTAGTGACTGCCATCCGAGGTAACGTGCGCTTCAGTGAGCGACAACGCCTCGGTTAAAATTTGTTCTATAACATTGCATTCCATGGAATCAATTACCTTTACTATTCGTTTCTATTTTTGGCTGAAAAAAGCATCTAAATCATAAAGCTCAATCATTTTTTTGAGCTGTTCACTTGGATTAACCAACTGATGTATCACACTTGTTTCTGGGCTACTTGTCGCATGTAGTTTGATTAACGCTAATAACAGTGCAACACCCGCACTGTCGACGTATTCTAATGCTGATAAGTCTACCACTTGAGTTGATGCAGTAAACAATTCATGGCGTTTTGGCCACAATTGTTTTACTTCATCTTGGGTTAAGCGACCGCTGACGATGCAACGTTGATCTTGTTGATTAAAGGTAATCACGCAGCTGCAGCTTCTTTTGCTGGTTGGCGATCAATAGTCTGTTGGGTTTTATCATTCAGCATGGTAATCACCGCTTCAATACCTTGCTGGCGGATTAAATTAGAGATTTCAGACTGTTTAGAAGCCAATAAACTCACACCTTCTGCCACTAAATCGAACGCTTTCCACGTATCGTCTTTTAAACGACGCGCTTTAAATTGAATTTTAATCGGTGGACGACCTTGCTCAAGGATTTGAACATTCACTTCAACTATTTTTTCATTGCTGAAATCACTCGGCGGGTCAAAAGCCACTTTTTGATCAGTATATTCGGTTAATGCTTGTGCATAGGTTGCCACTAAATAGCCTTCAAAGGCATCGACAAAACGATTACGTTGATCGACGGTCGTATCACTTAAATACTGCCCCATCACTTTATAAGCAGCATATTTATAATCGACGTAAGGCATAAGCTCTTCACGAACAATAACTTTTAAATGACTTAAATCATCATTAATTAAGGCTTTATCTGCTTTAAAGCGATCAAAAGTCATATTGGCGACTTGCTTGATCATCTCATAAGGATCACGGGTATTGACCTCATCATTAGCAGCCATTGCACCTTGGCTGATAACCGCACTGCCTATTAGGCATAGCGCCATAACATGATTAAAAAATGTTTTCATAATTGGGATCCTATTTATCTTTAGATGACATGCTATATAAAAGCTGACCAATTAAATCTTCTAAAATCAATGCACCACGTGTGTCATGTACTTTATCGCCATCGGCAAGCATCGAAATATCATCGTCCATAAACCCAGGCGTTAAACCAATAAATTGCTCGCCAAGGAGTCCTGAAGTCAAAATAGCTAAGCTGCTTGTTTCCGGAAATTGATCAAAGCGCTTATCCATTGTTAATGTCACTATTGGCACCAACTTATGGGTATCGAGAGTAATATTGGTTACACGACCAACCACCACACCACCCACTTTTACTGGCGAACGTACTTTTAAGCCGCCAATATTATTAAATTCAGCGACCAAGTTATAAGTCTGGTCATTAGATTTGACTTGAACATTAGCAACATTGAATACTAAGATGCAAAAAGCCAACAAACCTGACAATAAAAACACGCCTACTAATAACTCTATTTTCCGTGTCAACATACTATTAAACCACTTAAATTAATCTAAACAATGAAAAAATCTTAATTTCCAAACATGATTGCCGTAAGCAAAAAGTCCAGCGCTAGAACAGCTAAGCTTGCCTGCACAACAGTTGAAGTTGTCGCACGGCTGATACCTTCTGGATTAGGTTGGACTTCATAACCTCTGTACAAGGCAATCCATGTCACCACCACACCAAAAATAGTACTTTTAATCAAACAATTAACTATGTCTTGTCGCCATTCAACCGATGCTTGAAGAATAGACCAAAATGCACCACTATCAATGCCTTTCCATTCTACACCGACTAAATGACCACCAAAAATACCGACTAAACTAAACATTAACGCTAGCAATGGCATGCTGATGACGCCTGCCCAAAAACGCGGTGCAATGATTTGTCTTAACGGATCTATCGCCATCATTTCTAGACTCGACAACTGCTCAGTCGATTTCATTAAGCCAATTTCAGCCGTTAAAGCAGAACCTGCTCGGCCAGCAAATAATAACGCGGCCACCACTGGCCCGAGTTCACGTAATAAGCTTAGTGCCACCATAGGCCCTAAACTTTCTTCAGTACCAAACCCAACAAGAATATTGTACCCCTGTAGCGCTAATACCATGCCAATGAACAAGCCAGACACTAAAATGATCACCATGGAACGGACACCAAGCACATAAACTTGTCTAACCAGAAGTGGCATACCTTTTTTAAAATTAGGCACACGTACAATCGCGCGCCATAACATAATGCCCGCTCGGCCATAGCCCAACACTATTTGCAGTGCATATTTGCCGATATCGGCAATATAATCAGTTGCGCCCACGAAGTAGCTCCTCTTGATAATCCTCTGCAGGATAATGAAATGGCACTGGGCCATCTGGCGCGCCTTGAATAAACTGAACTAATTGTGGATTATCAGATTGACGTAATTGCTCTGGTGTACCATGAGCAATGACTTTTTTGTCTGCAATCACATAAACATAATCTGCTATACCCAATACTTCATCAACATCGTGAGACACAACCACCGAAGTGAGTTTTAATGAGTCCGACAACTCACGAATAAGTTTAACTAACATGCCCATGGAAATGGGGTCTTGTCCTGCAAATGGCTCATCATACATCACCATTTCAGGTTCAAGCGCAATCGCCCGAGCTAATGCGGCCCTTCGCTGCATGCCACCAGATAACTCGTTTGGCATCATATATGCTGCGCCGCGAAGACCGACAGCTTGCAGCTTCATCAATACAATTGAACGGATAACATCTTCTGGAAGTCCAGAATGTTCTCTCAAGGCAAAGGCCACATTATCGAATACGTTAAGATCGGTAAATAATGCACCACTTTGAAATAGCATGCTCATGCGCTTTCGCAGTTGAAAAAGATCCTTACGCTTAAGCTGATGTATATCATGGCCATCGAACAATACTTGCCCGCTATCGGGAATTAGCTGCCCACCAATTAATTTTAATAGGGTCGTTTTACCAATACCACTAGGCCCCATGATTGCTGTTACTTTACCTTTGGGGATCGACAAAGAAATATCTTCATAGATAACGCGCGAACCATGACTAAAGGCCAAATGGTTAACTTCGACCAAAGGTTTATTATTCGATTTACTCATATCAGACATTGGCGTTGAGGAGATAACAGCCTTCCTTGCATTAAGTTTAAGCGCAAATTGTACTGTAATTGTCGATTAAGCGACAACTATATCCATATAAGCACATATGATTGTCAGTACAATTACTGGGCAATGCTTTCAATTTGATACAAATCCAGCGAAAATGCTCGTCAATTAATTACCACTACCGGAATCACATGCTAGTTAATATCCTAATGTTAGTCGTCGGCCTTGCAGTTTTAGTCTGGAGTGCGGATAGATTTGTTTATGGCGCTGCCGCATTTGCGCGTAATTTAGGCTTACCTCCCATGTTAATTGGACTCACCATTGTTGCGATGGGGAGTTCTGCTCCTGAAATGTTTGTTGCTGCCACAGCCTCAATGGATGACATGCGTGACACCGCGATTGGTAACGTCCTAGGTTCTAACATAGCTAACATTACCTTAATTTTAGGATTAACCGCATTACTGGGTGCGATTAGCGTAGGCTCACAAACCTTAAAACGTGAAATACCTATTATGCTCGCAGCTACTGTATTTGCAGGCTTTACCTTGCATGATAATGTATTAACACGAGTAGAAGGTATCATGCTGCTTGTAACCCTTTTAGGGTTAATGGGATATTTTATTTGGCAAGCAACTCATGATAAAACCACCGACAGCTTAGATACTGAAATGGACTCTGAGATCCCTAAAGATGTACCAACCTTTCATGCTATCATTTGGCTTACAGTCGGTATTATATTACTCCCGCTATCAGCTGGTTGGATGGTTGATGGTGCCGTGGGTATTGCAAAGTTTTATGGTTTGTCCGATCTTGTCATCGGTTTAACCATTATTGCAGTAGGGACAAGCCTACCAGAATTAGCAGCCTGCATTGCTGGCGTGTTAAAAAAAGAACACGATCTTGTCATTGGTAATATCGTTGGATCGAACTTATTTAATATTCTTGCTGTGTTGGCATTGCCAGGGTTAATTTCCCCCGGGGAAATCGATACATCGGCCAGCGGCAGAGACTTCTACATGGTATTAGGCACCAGTGCAGCATTAGCCGTTTTAGTATTATCCAGTGGCGCTAAGCAACAACTGACTCGTTGGCATGGCACACTATTATTAATCACCTTTATTGCGTACCAAGTGATTGTATTTCAGTCTCACTAGATTGGGGCATGAAGGTAAAGTATTCAGCTAAAAGAGAGAACCGTATGGTAAATCAAACTCAATTTCGTCAGTGGGGCCGTAAAGTCATTGATATTGAAAAGGCTGCCCTAGATAATTTATATCAATATGTAGACTCAGTTGAGTTTGGTCAAGCATGTGAGCTCATCTTGCAGTGCAAAGGCAAAGTGATTGTTATGGGCATGGGGAAATCGGGGCATATTGGTAATAAAATATCCGCGACCTTTGCCAGCACTGGTACACCGGCATTTTTTGTTCATCCAGGTGAAGCAAGTCATGGTGATTTAGGCGCATTGGCTAAAAACGATATTGTGCTTGCCATTTCTAATTCAGGTGAATCGAGTGAAATACTGACATTAATGCCAGTAATACAGCGAATGGGCGTACCGGTTATCGCAGTAACAGGTAAACCAGACTCTAATATGGCGCGTTTATCTAAAATCCATTTGTGCATTGAAGTACAAGAAGAAGCATGCCCGTTAGGGTTGGCACCAACCTCGAGTACCACAGCAACTTTAGCAATGGGTGATGCATTAGCCATTGCCTTATTGCAAGCCAAAGGTTTTACTCGAGATGATTTTGCTTTGTCACACCCTGGTGGATCTCTGGGGCGAAAATTATTATTAAAAGTCGATGATGTTATGCATAAAGGCGATGATTTACCCATAGTGCATAATGATATTTGTATTACTGAAACGCTGTATGAAATATCCAAAAAAGGCCTTGGTATGACAGCTGTTGTCGACAGCGAAACAACACTGGTTGGTATTTTTACTGATGGCGATTTGCGCCGAGTTATCGACGCCGAAGTCAACCTTCGCACCACTCCGATAGCTCAGGTAATGACCCAGAACTGTGTCACCTGCCCTAGCGGCATTCTAGCGGCACAAGCACTGCAAATTATGGATGAGAAAAGTATTAACGGACTGATTGTAGTCAATGAAAAACATCAACCGATCGGAGCATTAAACATGCTCGATATGGTTAAAGCGGGAGTCATTTAATCATGTCAGAATCAACCACCAGCCACCAAGGATTTTACGGCCCTATCAGCAATGATATTTGGCAACGCGCTCAAAAAATCAAACTGTTAATCTGTGATGTCGATGGGGTATTTTCAGATGGTCGAATTTATCTCAGCAACGCTGGCGAAGAACTCAAAGCGTTTCATACTCGCGATGGTTATGGTGTTCGATCTATCCTGACAAGCGGAATGCACGTTGCTGTCATTACTGGCCGCAAATCAAAGATTGTCGAAACTCGCATGACCGCATTAGGTATTAAACATATTTATCAAGGTATTGATAACAAGTTTGAGCCATTTGAACAACTCCTATCACTGTATAATGTCAGCGCAGACGAAGTCGCTTATATTGGCGATGATATGGTAGATCTCCCGGTTATGAAAGCAGTTGGTCTTGCCGTGTGTGTCGGTGACGGGCACCCATTTGTTAAGCAACATTGCCATATGACCACCTCTCTTAATGGTGGCCATGGCGCGTTACGAGAACTCACTGATTTACTGCTTTTAAGCCAAGATAAATTTGCCTGTGCTCATGGTATGAGTATATGAATAGAATCACTCTAGGTATTGTGGCTTTTTTTGGACTTGCTTTTTTCCTCTACTGGCAAGCGCAAATAAAACGCAGTGAAATGGATGCTGTGAAAGTTCGAGGTATTGAACGTCCCGACTTTGTAGCAGATAACCTACGCACCACAGAATTTAATAAACTCGGTTTAATTGCTAGTCGAGTCAGTGCCGAACACATGGAGCATTACGCCTCAAGTGACATTACTCACTTTACTAAACCTGTTTACCTCATTTACCCTGAAAACGGCCAAGCGCAATGGCAATTAAGCGCAGATAGAGGCCAATTGAATAAAAATACCAGCCAAGTCATATTAGAAAATAATGTTATTATTGATGCCATTAATATAGAAGAACCCCTGCAGTCACTCAGTACCCAAGCTGTTTCGGTGGATTTAACCACTATGATCGGCACCTCACAAGAGATGGTGTACATCAAAGGTAAAGGGTTTATTATTCAAGGTTTAGGTCTACATGCTGACTTGAATTCGCAAAAATTATCGCTACTCAGCCAGGTAGAAGGAACATATGAGCCACATTAATCGCCTCAACACTCACGCCAATGTTATGTTATTTGGCAGCATATTTTGCCTGCTGAGTTTACCTACCATAGCGAAACAAGGTGATCTTCAACAAGAGTTGAAAATTGCCTCAGTAAGCCAGTCTGCTGACATTAAAAATAATCAAATTGTTTTTAATGGTCCTGTTACCGTTACTCAAGGCACTATTAACATTAATGCTGATGAGTTACGGGCGTTTACTCCCGAAAATAGCACCAGTAAAAAACTCATCGCTATAGGTAACCCTGCAACGTTTTCACAAGAGTTAGACGACGGTCAAATTGGTACCGCCAGTGCCAACGAAATAAGCTATGATCTTGCTACCACTACACTGACATTGACAGGTAATGCCAAACTGGATCAATCTGGTAGCCAAGTAACTGGTAACCGTATTAAGTACAACATTAACGCTCAAGAGCTGATTGCTGAAAGTACTGGTACAGGGAAAGATCGCGTTATTACTATTATTCAACCTGAGAATTTCCAAGACGAGACTGCACCAAAGCAAAAGCTCCCTGAAATTCCTGTTAAAAAGCAGATCAAACCATGACCCAAATAACCCTAACGGCTGAAAATTTAGCTAAAAGCTATAAAACTCGTCAGGTTGTTAAAGATGTGAGTTTAACCGTTAAAACAGGCCAAATTGTCGGTCTTTTAGGCCCCAATGGTGCAGGTAAAACAACCACGTTTTATATGGTTGTCGGCTTAGTGCAAAGCGATAAAGGTCGGATCTTAATTGATGATGACGATTTAACCGCCGACCCAATGCATCTTAGAGCTCGCAAAGGGATTGGTTACTTGCCGCAAGAAGCCAGTATTTTTCGCAAACTGACCGTATACGACAATATTATGGCCGTATTGCAGACTCGTAAAGAACTCACTACCGACCAACGGATTGAGCAAGTAGAGCATTTATTAGAAGAATTCCATATCACCCATATTCGCGACAGCCAAGGCATGTCGTTGTCTGGTGGGGAACGTCGTCGAGTAGAGATAGCGCGCGCGCTGGCCGCTAATCCTAAATTTATTTTGCTCGATGAGCCTTTTGCGGGGGTTGACCCTATTTCTGTCATCGACATAAAAAAAATCATTCAACAGCTTAAAAACCGCGGCTTAGGGGTATTAATTACCGATCATAACGTACGTGAAACCTTAGACGTCTGTGAGCGCGCTTATATTGTCAGCCAGGGCAATTTAATTGCCGAAGGCACACCTGATGAGATATTGAGTAATCAACAAGTTCGGGCTGTGTACTTAGGTGAACAATTCAAGCTATAGTTACTTTACTGGCCTTTTAGTCTATCTAACTCATTTCATTGAACGATATCTAAATAGCGTTAAATGTCATTGATGTATGTGACAATCGATTACAGTTTTCGAGATTGTCATTTTTATGGAAATCATCTAGGGATAAGCGGTAAATGAAAGCGTCACTCCAACTCAAAATGGGTCAACACTTAACCATGACCCCTCAATTGCAGCAAGCGATCCGCTTACTGCAATTATCGTCATTGGAGCTACAGCAAGAAATCCAACAAGCATTGGACTCAAACCCATTGCTTGAAATAGAAGATGAGTTTTCTCAAGCAAAAGACTCAGTAAAAGAAAGTCGCGACCAATCTGACACCGACTTTAGTGACAACAGCGTGGTCAATATAGAAAAAGACACCTCAACAGTCGACACAGCAGAATCCATGACCAAAGAAACCATGGACGATTTAGCTATGGATACCACATGGGATGAAGTGTACACCGCCTCACCAATGTCAGGTTCAGGCAGTGCTAGCATGCGCGATGATGATATGCCATTCCAAGGTGAAACGACTGAAGGCTTATATGAGCATTTAGAGTGGCAAAAAAATCTCACGCCATTTTCTGACACAGATCGAGCAATTGCTACCGCGATCATTGATGCCATTGATGAACGCGGCTATTTAACCCAAAGCACTGAAGATATTCTCGAAGCCATGGGTGATGAAAGTGTTGAACTAGATGAAGTTGAAGCGGTATTAAAACGTATTCAACACTTTGATCCCGTTGGTGTTGCCGCACGAGATTTAAGCGAATGTTTATTCATTCAATTAGCCCAATATGCCGACACAACCCCACATATAGACAATGCCCGTCTGCTCATTAAAGACTATTTAGATTTAATTGCTGGGCGCGATTTTAGATTATTGATGCGCAAAACCAAGCTCAAAGAAAACGAGTTGCGTGACGCAATCACCTTAATCCAGTCACTTAACCCTCGCCCGGGCTTGTTAGTCACCGCTATTGATGACGAATATGTTATTCCTGATGTAACCGTACTAAAGAAGAATGGCCGTTGGGTTGTAGAGTTAAACCCGGACAATATGCCTAAAATTGGCGTTAATCAACAATATGCAGCCATGGCTAGAAGCAGTAAAAACTCTGCCGATAGCCAATTTATTCGCGGTCATTTACAAGAAGCTAAATGGTTCATCAAGAGTATCGAAAGCCGCAATGAGACCTTATTGAAAGTCGCCAATTGTATTGTGCAATTTCAGCAAGGTTTCTTTGAATATGGTGAAGAAGCCATGAAACCTATGGTACTCAATGATATTGCTGAAGCAGTAGAAATGCATGAATCGACTATTTCACGGGTTACCACTCAAAAATATATGCACACACCACGTGGGCTATTTGAATTAAAGTACTTTTTCTCTAGTCATGTCAGCACCGACGATGGCGGAGAATGCTCATCTACCGCTATTCGTGCTTTTATCAAAAAACTGGTTGCGGCAGAAAACCAGCAAAAGCCATTAAGTGACAGCAAAATGGCCCAACTGCTGGCAGATCAGGGGATCAACGTTGCGCGTCGTACGATTGCAAAATACCGCGAAGCGATGCTCATTCCACCCTCAAACCAACGTAAGAGTTTATAACCTACAAGGCAACGGAGGATTTTTATGCTTATCAATATGACAGGTAGAAATATCGACATTACCGAATCTTTACGTGAATACGTTCAAGGTAAATTTTCAAAGCTTGAACGACACTTCGATCAGATCAATAATGTACACGTTGTGCTCAATGTAGAAAAATTACAACAAAAAGCAGAAGCTAAAATCAACCTTAATGGTGCAGAGATTTTTGCCATGTCAGAAAGCACTGATATGTATGCTGCAATAGACGCCCTGATCGATAAACTCGACCGTCAGGTAATTAAACACAAAGAGAAGTATACAAAACACTAACGATGGAACTTTGTACCATTCTGCAGCCGGAATGCACTACCTGTGCCACACCGGGCAGTAAGAAAAAAGTACTGGAACTCATCAGCAATTTAGTCGCTGCCCAGTACCCACCCCTATCTTCGCAAGAGGTTTTTGAAAGCCTATTAGCGAGAGAGAAAATGGGTAGCACAGGTATAGGAAATGGCATTGCGATACCTCATGGTAGATTAACGACCATAGAGCATCCGATCGCAATATTTATTAAATGTGAAGAAGCCATTGCCTTTGATGCAATCGATAAACAGCCCGTGGATATTTTATTTGCTTTGTTAGTACCTGCAGATCAGTGCCAACAGCATTTAAGCACGCTATCAAGCGTGGCTCAAAAATTAAGCGATAAGCAAATATTGAAACAGCTTCGTAAAACTCACGACTCAACAGAACTTTATCGGGTTATTACTGCATGAAACTTGTCATAGTATCGGGACGTTCAGGCTCAGGAAAATCTGTTGCTCTAAGAGTATTAGAAGATCTAGGGTATTATTGTGTTGATAATTTGCCTTTACCACTGATTGGCATATTACTGGCTCAGCTCAAAGGTAATAACGATCTAGTGGCAATTAGTGTTGATGTACGCAACATTGCCGAGCAAGGTAAAGTCCTTCAAGATCAACTTGCCTTACTTGAACATGACACTGAAATTATTAGCTTCTTTTTGAATTCTAATGATAAAGTGCTACTCAAACGCTATAGCGAAACGCGTCGATTACACCCGTTATCTAAAAATCATATTTCACTGCAAGAAGCGATCATATTAGAAGGCCGTTTACTTGAGCCTATCGCAAAAATTGTTGATCATTATATTGACACCTCTGCCCTGAATATTTACGAATTAAGCGACCAAGTCAGGCAAATATTGTTAGGTAGTGTCGATAAAGAGTTAGTGATTAACTTTGAGTCTTTTGGCTTTAAACACGGTATGCCAACAGAAGCTGACTTTATGTTTGATGTGCGCTTTTTACCTAATCCACACTGGGAAATAGCACTACGACCACTCACAGGTTTAGACGAACCGGTACAAGAGTTTTTAGGTCGGCAACCTCTAGTGAATAAGTTTATCTGGCAAATTGAAAACTTATTTGAAACCTGGATGCCGCATTTAGAACGTAATAACCGCAGCTATCTGACTATCGCCATTGGTTGCACCGGTGGCCAGCATCGCTCGGTATATATAGCCGATCAATTAGCAAAAAGGTTTAGACATGGCAGTAAACATACAGTTAATGCTCGCCACAGAGAATTAAATTTAACTGATACTGACAGCTAACTGAGCATAGGATCGCGCTAATGATCAAACTTGAACGCCAAGTAACCATTTCAAATAAATTGGGGTTACATGCTCGAGCTGCAACAAAACTTGCTGTTTTAGCGGGTGATTTTGATGCCAGTATCACGTTAACTCAAGGCGATAAAAACGCCAGTGCAGCAAGTGTACTTGGGTTATTAATGCTTGAAAGTGGCATAGGTAAAATGATCACAGTAACAGCCCAAGGCCCAGATGCTGAAGTGGCATTAAATGCCGTATGTGATCTCATTAATGCTAAATTTGATGAGTCTTGCTAAATTATTTAGTGATACTTTCACTAATTACTGATCGTTAAGCCATCATCACTTATTTATTTCCATCTTTAAATGAAGTCGTCATACTAACCAAACTGCCACGATATTGCTGTTCGAAGGTTAACGATCAGTTCCTCGATAATATTAGCCTTTATATTGAAAACGCGCGGCGGATCCCCAGCTGATTAAGTATTCGTTCTCTTAAGAGATATTAGCGTTGTAGCCAATTTCAATCACGGTTCTCGCTTGACCAAACACCGATATAATCGGACGTTAATTTTTGTGTAAAGCAACATCAGCAGTTCAGACTTTCGTTTGGAGCAAGTCACTCAACGATTTTATTGCTGCATTTCATTTCTTGCCCGCAGATAACAATTCTTGCATCAATATGCCAAACAGAGAAACTGAAACTGCCCAAAACCATTACATACAGAATCATATTCGTATGACAAATAGGAAGTTGATATATGGGTAAAGAGTACCTAGATAATGAAATAACAGAACAACGACTCAATCAACTCGCTCAAGCGTTAGACAGTGGATTGTTTGTTCATGCTCGCAATATGTTACATGCAATGTCACCCAACGATGTCGCCCTCATTCTCGAATCATCACCACCAAAAAATCGACAAGTCTTATGGCAATTAATTGATCAACAATATGCGGGTGAGATCCTGGATGAATTAGGTGAAGAACTGAAAGATTCGCTCATCAGCAGCATGACACCAGAGAAACTCGCCCAGGCCACAATAGGAATGGACACCGATGATCTTGCTTATATTCTTCGCAGCTTGCCCGATGCGGTTTACAAGAAAGTACTCAAGTCAATGCGAAGCCAGGACAGAGATAGAGTAGAACAAGCACTGCGCTACCCGGATGATACTGCCGGCAGCATAATGAACACAGATACGGTTACCCTAAGACCCGATGTTAATATCGAAGTAGTGTTACGCTATTTACGTCAACGCGGTAATTTACCAGATACCACTGATACATTATATGTTGTCGATCGCCATGACCATGTTTTAGGTGGCGTCAGATTGGTCGACTTACTCACATGCGATCCGAGTGTCACAGTTCGCAGCATTATGGACACCGAGCTAGAAAGTATTCCGGTTGAGATGTCAGATAAAGATGTTGCGCAAAAATTTGAACGACTCGATTGGATATCTGCCCCTGTAGTAGACAGCCAAGCAAAATTACTTGGACGAATAACCATTGATGACGTTATCGATGTGATCCGTGAAGATGCCGAGCATTCCATGATGGGGATGGCAGGCATGGATGATGATGAAGATACCTTCGGCCCAGTGCTTAAAAGTACTCTAAGACGCTCTCTATGGCTAACCATCAATCTATTTGCCGCATTACTAGCATCATCTGTCAGTAATATGTTTGAAGGCACCTTAGAGCAATTTGCTACCATCGCAATTTTAATGACCATTGTGCCGAGCATGGGCGGCGTTGCCGGTAATCAAACCTTAGCGCTGGTGATCCGCGGTATTGCACTTGGCCATATTGGCCAAAGTAATTCACGTTGGTTAATCGGCAAAGAACTCGGCATTGGATTATTAAACGGCATTATGTGGTCTGTGTTGGTCTTTTTTGCTGTGTGGCTGTGGAAAGACGACATTGCGTTAGGCGGATTAATTGGCAGTGCTATGCTAATTAACATGACAGTTGCCGGCTTTGCGGGTGCCACTATTCCAATCATGCTCAAAAAGCTCAATATCGACCCAGCTCTTGCTGGAGGCATGGTATTAACCACAGTCACTGATGTGGTTGGTCTATTTGCATTTTTAGGCTTAGCGACGCTGTATTTAATGCACTAGAGTATTGCTCTTATCTCTTAACCCGAGTTGGGTTAAATAATATGCCGTCTATAAAACTGTCTACTTTAGGACTCTTTTGTGGGCGGCGGACTCTCAAATGGTCACGCTAGCCACAGATTGTCAGTCTGTTAACTCAGCACTCACCTCCCCCTTCTGATCATGTTCAAATCATCCATGTAAATATTAAATTCAATATAACGCCATCTTTATTTTGTCATTGAGGTCACCTTTTTCTGCCATATTTGTCATCTAAACTGCGACCTAGCGATAAGTTTGATAGCGATTCATCTGCAGAACTTATTCACCAAGTTAGTGCAATTGCACCAAACTAATCTGTCGGTAAAAAGTACCTAGGTTAAAGGTTTTAAATAAGACACTGATAAATAACAGATAAAAATATTTATCAAAGTTGGCACAAGCTTTCCATATAAGAACACATACCCACTAAGTGATAGTGTGATTTTACAAGTAGTCCTTGGTAGATGTAGGAGATAGCAATGAATAAAATAACCGGAAGTCGTAGCATTAAGTCAATAAATGTCATGGTAAATAATATCATTTCACAATGCCGCCAGAACATTTTTTTCTTAGCACATCTCGGTTGTAGCCAGTGGGATGAAGTGGAAACTCGCTCTAGTAAACATAAGTAAATTGGCAGGAGATTATTTCATGAATATGTCAAATGCGAGACAGTACCCAGTGGACTTACAAAAAGAAGTGATTAATGAAGTAAAAAATAATCAAAGATTATTATCTGACGTAGCAAAACAATATGGTGTATCGGCAAAAACCGTATACCAGTGGGTCAGAAGTAACCAAGTTCGCCAGACAGAAAGTAAGGGCGCAATCGTATCAGAAATAGCCTATTTGCAACAAAAGATTGCCCAGTTAAATCAGCAACTACATGCTATAGCAAGCTAAGGATCCATGTTTAAGAAAGTGTTGGAACGATCTTAAACAATAATTGAAATTCAGTTAACCGTTTTGGCAAGGATGTTTGACCATGCTAACAACTCGTCCCCCAGCAAGTTGTTAACACAGCAACAATCATTCTAATAATAAGCGCAAAATACTTGCATCCTTGCCGCTTTATTGTTTCACCGTTAGCCGTTAAGGACATTGGCTAACATTACAGTTAAGGCGTTATTGGGTCCCCAGACTCTATTATCCAATAACGTCATTTTTATCCAGGTTTTTAGCTTTCGCCATTGACGGCGCTTCTGCAACCATTAGCAGAGCTAACGATCAAAACCGTTTTGGCAAGGATGTTTGACCATGATAATAACTCGTCCCCCAGCAAGTTGTTATCACAGCAACAATCATTCTAATAATAAGCGCAAAATACTTGCATCCTTGCCGCTTTATTGTTTCACCGTTAGCCATTAAGGATATTGGCTAATATTACAGTTAAGGCGTTATTGGATCCCCAGACTCTATTATCCAATAACGTCATTTTTATCCAGGTTTTTAGCTTTCGCCATTGACGGCGCTTCTGCAACCATTAGCAGAGCTAACGATCAAAACCGTTTTGGCAAGGATGTTTGACCATGATAACAACTCGTCCCCCAGCAAGTTGTTATCACAGCAACAATCATTCTAATAATAAGCGCAAAATACTTGCATCCTTGCCGCTTTATTGTTTCACCGTTAGCCATTAAGGATATTGGCTAACATTACAGTTAAGGCGTTATTGGGTCCCCAGACTCTATTATCCAATAACGTCATTTTTATTCCACCCTGTGGCTGACAAGCTCAAAAGAATAATAATCTCCAACTCAGGGTTGGTTTTACAACAGCAAACATAAAAACAATAACAGACAATGCAAACAAAGGCCCCAAAGCAAAGGATGCAATGGGGCCTTTTCATATAGGATGACCCAGACTTAGCCAAACAAGCTTAAAATAACTTCATAATCATATAAAACGCTAACTTAAAAAACTAATATCATTACAATAACGTGTACTCGATTAGCGATTTATACTGCAGCCTATTACGAACAGAAAATGAGCACTTTGATATAGAATCGGCTAAATATGCTGATTTTAGCTGAGTTGTCTGCCCCATAAATTCATCTTGAATTTAGATGTAATAACTTATTGAATTAAAAAATAAAGATTAAAAAAAGAAAATATTCCCTTACCCGTTCACAACATACCTCTTAATTGTCACTTATCGTTAAAACTAAAAAAGTAAAACTATCGACTGATACGATAAAAAAACGGCTTTTTTTGTCACATTCCCAATCAAATAGTTATAAATTCACTACACTTAGTATCATTAACTCATTATTGAAGTGTCCCTATGGCCAAGGTGTTAAGCATTTGTTTTTTTATCTTTATCATAACCAGCATCATCAGTTGCGAACAGAGAACACATCAATCCACTAAGATTTCACCTACATATAAAGCATCCATTAAAATTGCGGTTTCTAGCACGCCACTTTCGTCGCCTGTTTTTATTGCCAAACAACTTGGTTACTTTGAAGCGAATGGTGTTAACGTTGAATTAGTTAAATACGACAGCGGGGTAAAATGCTTTAACGCCCTTAATGATAAGCAAGTCGATCTGGCTACCGCCTCGGAAACTGTCGTCATGTTTAATAGCTTTAAACAGAGCAACTTTTCAGTATTAACTAGCTTTGTGGAATCAGATAATGATCTTAAATTACTCAGTTTAACGCCACAAAAATATCATCGGCTGAATAACCTGCAGCACGCCAGAATAGGCATAGTCAAAGACAGCGCTAGTGAGTTTTTCTTTGATAGTTTACTGATCATGTACAATAAAACGGCACAGCCTATCACGCGAGTATATTTGCGGTCAGATGAACTTATTCCAGCATTATTAAATAATGAGGTTGATATTATTTCAGCTTGGGAGCCATTAAGTTATTTATTAACACAACAAGTAACCTCAGATACCAGTGTCATTAATAGCCGCGGCCTATATCACTTATCCTTTAACTTAATTGAGCTTAAAGAGACGACGTTATCCACCACAGAAAGGTTGGCTATACTTAAATCAATTAGTGATGCCACTGACTATATCCATACTAACCCAGAACTTGCTCAGCAAAATATTAGTCGTATTTTGAATATCGATCCATCGCAACTCCGTTACTCATGGAATGACTATACTTTTAGATTATCACTCAGCAATGCGCTATTTTCTAACATCCAAACTCAAAGCCAATGGGCTATTGATAATCAACTGGTAGATGAAGAAAACAGTGTCGATTTTAGACAGATTTTCGACCGAAAATTATTTGAAACCTTCATGAGCTTAGAGGCAGGATGGTAAGTTATGATGTTATCTAAGCGTCTTAAACTAACCGCTGCACTTTGCTCATTACTGACATTGATCGTCGGTTTATCGCTGATACAAGCTCACCATTATCAACAACAAATATACCGGCAACTCAATTACTCAATGAAATTACAAGTCAGCATTGATAGTCTTCGCAGTCAGCTATGGCTTTACCAAGAGTATAGCGATGATCGAGGGCTTTCAGAGCTTAATCTGCGCCAAGCCGAATTGGCCAAAGATCTCTCAGAAGATATTCAGTGGGCGACACAGCAAAAACTCATCATTAGCAACATCAATAGATTAAATACCAATATAAGATCACTGATTAATACTCAACATGACTTCCACAGCAAACAAGTTAATGTGGCATCAACACTGACTGCTGAACGATTATTTAAAGCGAAATACAGCATGATTATTGAAGAAATGACCGAAGAAATGTTTCGGCTTCATCAATTCTCGATAAGAAAAGCGAGTCAAAAACAACAAACATTATTATTAATGGTCGGAATGGTCTTATTTCTGTTAGCGATTATGGTAACAGCTTGGTCTATTATGACACTAATTAGGTTTAAGAAAGGGCTCGCCTCACTCAGGATCGGTATGGAAGCGCTCGCTGCAGGCGATCTCGTCAGTCAAATTAATTCTTTTGATACCGATGAATTATCTGCACTCGCTGATGATTTTAATGAAATGAAACAATCATTAGCCCAAATCACGATAAAAAAAGAAAAATTGAAACAAGAAGTTGATATTCAAACCCGCAAATTAATTGAACAGCAAGATAAGCTTATTTTTTTAGCCGAACATGACGAACTCACAGGGATTTATAATCGCCGCGCATTTATTAAGCAAATTGATGCCGCAATAGCACGTGATTTACGCGGAGAACAGCAAGCTGCATTACTGTTTATAGATCTTAATAAATTTAAAGAGATTAATGATTCTCTGGGTCATAGCATTGGTGACGAAGTGATCATGACCATCGCTAATCGTTTGGTTAATAATCTGCGTACTACTGATATTGTCGGTAGATTGGGAGGCGATGAGTTTATCATTTGGCTCGATATGATCACCGAACCTATCGATATCAAAAACAAAATAAACCAATTATTGAGCAGTATTAAGCAACCCATAACCATCGGCGAGCACACTTTACAAGTTGGGGCGAGTATTGGTATTAGTGTACTGCCTAATGATGGTTTAAACAGTCGTGAACTTATCAGTGCGGCTGATACGGCTATGTATCAAGCTAAGGCTGACCACAGGACTGAATTTTGTTTCTATACTGATGATCATCGAGTATCCGCTTTGGCTACTTCATAGGTTTGAGTATTCCAATCAAAATAATATTCTACCCCTTGCCACTCATAAACAGTGCCATTGTCACGCTGAATCACTTTGGCATTTTCGGGTAAATGATTCAAACCTTGAGCATATTGAATGCTAGTTGTGGTTTGTTGCCGTGGCGCGACTGCAACAGGCTCTAAAACCTCGATAGCTTGTGGCTGGTAGACTGCGTTCAACTGATTTTGATAGGGGTAAAAACCAGATTGGCGACTAGGATAATCATTATTTCTCCAAACCGAATTGTATCGCAAGTTATTAGCATTGCTCCAACTAACACCAATACTCGGTCCCCAATATTGGTTACCTCCCCAGCCTTGGTCCCAACCGATCCCCCAACGCCAAGGGTCACGATGTCGATAATGATTATAATGTTGGCGATGGTTATTATGTTGAGAGCCGACAGAATGAGAAACACGCTGAGAATACTCGTTCGCTAACAGAGGCTGAGCACTGACCAAACTCATCACAGTTAAGGTTACACTTGCACTAAGCCCTAATAACGGCATCAAAACCCACGGTTTGTTCACCCACATAAGTCACCTCCACAATCTGGTTCACAACATCCAGTTTACGCTAAGTATCACTAAAGTCGATATCAACAATATAGGTCTATCAAATGGCTTAACCCTATATTAGAAAAATGCTATAGTGCGCGCCATAGTGGTTTGGATTTGATTTACAGGCGGTAAACATGAGTTTTAAAGATTTACGCAGCTTCATCGATCATTTAGAAGCAAATGGAGAGTTAAAGCGCATTAGCTATCCTGTTGATCCTCATTTAGAGATGACAGAGATTGCTGATCGAGTTTTACGATCAGGTGGCCCCGCGCTGTTATTTGAAAATCCGACCAACCATACCATGCCGGTACTGGTTAACTTATTTGGTACGCCTAAACGTGTTGCTATGGCATTGGGAAAAGATGACCCTTTAGCATTACGTGAAGTCGGTGAATTATTAGCATTCTTAAAAGAACCAGAACCACCGAGTGGCTTTAAAGATGCCATAGCTAAAATACCAATGTTTAGGCAAGCGTTAAATATGCCGCCGAAAACAGTGCGCAATCCACCTTGTCAGCAAGTAGTCAAAAGCGGTGATGATGTCGACTTAACCGCGTTGCCAATCCAGCACTGCTGGCCAGGCGATGTGGCACCATTAGTCACTTGGGGATTAACCATCACCAAAGGGCCGCGACAAAAAAGACAAAATCTAGGTATTTATCGCCAACAGTTATTAAGTAAAAATAAACTGATCATGCGCTGGCTGGACCACCGTGGCGGAGCCCTAGACTTTAAAGACTTTAAACAGCTTCATCCAGGTGAACGTTATCCTGTCGTAGTGGCATTAGGTAGCGATCCTGTGACTATTTTGGGTGCTGTAACCCCAGTGCCAGATTCGATGAGTGAATATGCCTTTGCAGGCTTGTTGCGCGGCGAACGTACCGAGGTCTGTAAAGCCATTAGCTGCGATCTTGAAGTACCAGCCACCAGCGAAATTATTCTTGAAGGCTATATAGATCCTGATGAAACCGCAGTAGAAGGTCCATACGGCGATCACACGGGTTACTATAACGAAACAGACTCATTCCCAGTATTTACCGTGACCCATATTACTCACCGTAAAGATGCCATCTATCATAGTACCTATACCGGCCGTCCACCAGATGAACCGGCTATGTTAGGCGTGGCATTAAATGAAGTATTTGTTCCTATCCTACGTAAACAATACCCTGAAATTATTGACTTTTATCTGCCGCCTGAAGGCTGCTCTTATCGTATGGCAATCATTTCAATCCGTAAACAATATCCGGGTCATGCCAAGCGTGTCATGATGGGAGCATGGTCATTCCTTCGCCAATTTATGTACACCAAATTTATTGTTGTGGTTGATGAGGATGTCAATTGCCGTAATTGGCAGGATGTTATTTGGGCTATTACCACACGGATGGATCCTACTCGCGATACCATGATGGTGGATAATACCCCTATCGATTACCTTGACTTTGCATCACCCGTTGCCGGTTTAGGATCGAAAATGGGTTTAGATGCCACCAATAAATGGCCAGGCGAAACCACCAGAGAATGGGGTACTCCCATTGTGATGGATGAGACAACAAAACAAAGAATCGACCAAATTTGGGATGATCTCGGCATAGAAGATGTGCCAACATTGTAACCATAGTGATCCGGTTAGGTCGTAAATAGCTATAATTAACTGATTGATAAAAAATTATAAAAGGGTTTAAAGGACGTTAGATGAAAACCATTCGTTGTCAGATTGAAAAAGTCACCCCGTTTAATGACGCTGTATATCAAGTGTTCCTTAAACCCGAAGCAGCCTTTGATTTTAAAGCTGGCCAATACTTATCTGTGGTCATGGGTGAAAAAGACAAACGTCCTTTTTCCATTGCTTCTGCCCCAAATGCTGCCTTAATAGAATTGCATATTGGTGCTGCTGTGAGTGAAAGTTATCCCATGCAAGTCGTTGAACGACTACAAACGGCAAGCTATATTGATATTGAAGCACCTGCTGGTGACGCATTTTTACGTAGCGAAAGCCACAGACCGCGGATCTTAATTGCGGGTGGTACTGGATTTTCATATATCAAAAGTATCGTTGAAGCACAGATTGCCAACGGCGAAACCATTCAGACTAAATTGTATTGGGGCTGCCGTAACGAAGAAGCCATGTACTATCAAGACATCGCCCGTCAATGGCATGCCGAGCATTCTTGGTTAGAGTTTATTCCAGTAGTAGAACTTGCTGACGGTAACTGGGAAGGTAAAAAAGCCAATTTACTCGAGCAGATTAAGCAGGACTTTGTCAGTTTGAATGGCTACGACATCTACATTGCTGGCCGTTTTGATATGGTTGGCACGGCACGAGAATTGTTCCGTGAGCTTGGGATTGAAGAAGCCCATTTGTATGGTGATGCTTTCGCATTTATAAAATAGGCTTAATTTCAATACCAGCATTTATGCAAAATTGAATCCATAGCTCAATACTAAAACCGACATAGATGTCGGTTTTTTTATTGCCAAATTAAATATTTATTTAATCTCTGGTAATGATAATAGCTATTTACTAATATGATCTATATCTTGATATCCACTATAATTGTGAGGAAAGCAGCACAATGACTTTCCCGTTAAAAGTCGAACAATAATGGAAGTATGCCCATGAGACACAAGGACGTAATCGATAAAGAAGTCAGTCTTAATGCTAATGACGAGCTGGTATCAATTACAGACAAACGCGGCATCATTACTTACGCCAATGAGACGTTCATTAAAATCTCAGGGTTCAGTGAGCAAGAACTCGTCACTCATAATCACAATATTGTCAGACATCCCGACATGCCAGCAGAAGCTTTCAAAGAATTATGGGATAAACTCAAAGCTGGTGAATCGTGGCGTGGAATTGTTAAAAATCGCTGTAAAGACGGGAGTTACTATTGGGTTGATGCCTTTGTCTCTCCCTTGTATGAAAAGGGCCAAATTACTGGATACCAATCGGTACGCATTAAAGCAAAGCCTGAATACATTACTAATGCCCAAAAACTTTACAGCCAAATAAAACAAGGAAAAACGGCCAGTTATGTCATGACTAGCCAACATAAACGCTGGTTAGGCGCGTCAATAACCTTGGCTGCAATCATTGGCTGTGGTGTAGTTTTTAATTGGACCATGGCAGCAGTGATCTTCTCTTTAGCACTGGTTAATACACTATTATTTACCAAAGAACTCTTTTCACTGCCGAATAAGATCAACCAATATCAACAACAATATGATTCAGTCAGTCGATTAGTCTATTGTGGTAACGACAGTATTTCAGTATTGGAATTTCAACAGGTTCTGAATCAGGCGAAAATGCAAGGGGTACTTGGTCGCTCACAAGATCAAGGTAACAACTTACATCATATCGCCAATGAACTGGTTCATTCTGCTCAAGAAGCTAATCATAGTATTGAGCAACAAAAAAATAAAATTGATGAAATCGCCAGCGCAATTGAAGCGATGAACTCCTCTGTTGCAGAGATAGCCCAACATGCGATATCGACCTCAGATCATGTAAACAAGGCACAGCAAGTGTGTCTTGAAAGTAGAACGGAAATGCACGCTAACCGTAATAGTATTGAGCGATTAGCGACTTCAGTTTCGGCAGCGGCATCGAATGCGCACTTATTAAATAAAGAAGCAGATAATGTCTCTAATGCCATGCAAGAAATTCAAAGCATTGCTGAGCAAACTAATTTGCTTGCACTTAATGCTGCCATTGAAGCCGCACGTGCTGGCGAGCAGGGGCGTGGATTTGCCGTCGTAGCAGATGAAGTTCGAACCTTATCAAGTAGAACTCAGCTCTCAACAGAGCTCATCTCTAAAAGCGTGCAATCTATGCATGCTATGCTTATTAATTGGACCGACGAAATGCAAGCCAGTAAACTTCAGGCTGATACGTGCGCAAGGGACATAGGATTTGCCTCGACAAAATTTGAAGATATCTATCAAAGCGTGAATGAGATAAACCAATTTACACAACAAAATACTGTTGCAGCAGAGCAACAAAAACGGGTTACCGCAGAGGTAACCCATAATATCCATACGATTACAGAATTAAGCCACAGTAACTTGGCAAGCTTAAATGTGATTGAAGTTGCTGCATTAAATATTAAAACTCACGCAGATAAAGCCAAAGAACTCCGCCACACTTTCAGAGTATAAAAAAAGATTGCCTACTGCAAAAAACATTAGGCAATTTTTTGTATTCTGCTGATCAATTCTTTAAAATTAGCCCACATTATTTTTCGCAGGTAAGCCCATGCAACTCAGCCAATTAACTCAACCGATTTACGATCACTTATACCGCGACATCTTTGAGTTTCGCAGCACATTTGACTTACCCGTCAACGACGAGACCAGTCTTGATCACAAAGCAGACACTTTGCATACATCACTGATTATCGAAGAAATGACCGAGCTTGCCGAAGCGGATTCTCGTATTGAACAAGCTGATGCTATTGTTGATTCTGTCTACGTGTTAATGGGCCGTTTAGTGCACTTAGGAGCGACTCAGGTAAGCGATCGTTTAGAGATAAGCTATCTTGTCGATTTATTGCTTAACGTGGCTAAGAACCGTGAAATAGACTTTATTAAATGTTGGAATGAAGTGCATTCAAGCAACATGAGCAAAGTGTGCCGCAACCAGCAAGAATTAGCTGAAACCATTGCCCACTATGCCAAACAAGGTGTTGAAATTGTTGGTAGTACTAAAGGTGAGTTTATTATCGCTAAATGCGCTAAAGACGTTGATATGGCCGGTAAAGTGGTTCGTCAAGGTAAGGTATTAAAGTCAGTTTATTACCGCCCGGCTGACTTAACCACATTAGTGCGAGACTAATCGACAAATTAGCTCGTGGGCTTAGTTCGCCAGTACTGATTTACTCACAAAAAAATGCGCTTTCATCAGCGCATTTTTTATGCGTTTTTGAAGATTACTCAGCCACAGTAACTCTACTATTGTTAAGCGCCTGAATGAACCGCTGCGGACTATCCACACTCAAATACACCGTTTTCATCGGTTCAGGTAACTGACCCATACCACCATGATAAATAACCGCACGTTTTAGGGTAATAATAACATTACATTGTCCGCGGCCAATCATAATCGTTTCTGCTTGGTCTTTATTTAATTCGATTGATTCTTGATGTGTCACACTGGCTATATCGGCCATGCTTACCACCATAAATCCCCACAAGGAGTTATTGATAACTAGGTTGTCTCGCATAAAATATAAAGAGTAATAGCGTGACAGTCGATGGTTAGCCACAATAGACATCAAGGTATAGGCAATGATGCTTGATACAATAATCGCCACCCACTCACTCCACGATGCCAGTAATACGTAACTCAGACTCGACGCACCAACACAACCGATAAGCATTAACCACACATGCCAGCGTGTAGCGCTAACAAGATTGATATTGGCAATTACTGGTGGATGATGACGTGAAAACCATGGGATAGAATAAAACCAGTTAGTCGCTTCACTGGCCATAATAAGCGCGATAGTTAAGCTTTTATCATCACCATCTCGATAGGTTTCCACCGCCCCAACTCGAGGATCGCCCTTTAACTTTCGTACCTTAATCAAGCCACGAGCGACGCTGACAATTAAGTACAGTTGGATCACTAATAACACGGCAATAATTGGGTAGCGCAGCCAGGCCACAAACTCAAAGTAATGGGCAATTTCTGCAGGAAAACTTAGCCGTGCAACCAAGCTGCTTAAACTGAAAATAACAATTATTTTCCACAGTTTCTGAGCGCCCATTTTAATAATGCAATACCAATAACACAGTGGTAGCAACACAAAATAAAGCGCAGAAATAATACCAAGCGTCAACTTGTCAGCATGGCTCGTTAACGACTCTGGGGTTAACTGAACGCCTAAGAAAAAACTGCATAGCATTGACACTAAAAAAACTAACCGATACTTAACTGTTGCTCTCATTCAATACTCATCCTTGGGTAATCTCAGTTTAATTAATGCTGCACTGTAGAAATTGATATGGGGGTAAATAAAAATAAAACAAGTTATTAACATATCAGCAAAAATGAATTGTACGCAGATTGATTGCCACAAAAATGGTTACAGGAAATGATTACAGGATATAAAGGATCGACTGTGGATCTTAGCTAGATGCTTCGTTTAAACAGCCAAGATAAACCGTGTATTGCCGTGGTTGGAAAAGCCATTGAATGGTCTGCTTCAGGGATGAGCAAAAATTTAAGCTGTAATGTACCTGCTTGAGCAGAAGGGTGAGATTGGAGTAGTTTAAAAAAAGCGCGCGCATCGGTAACCATCTGATGACCATCATGGGTGTAAGGTGGTTTTTCTAATTCGCCAATGCCAATAAACACCTTGGCAGATATTGCTGGCGTTTGCTGAAAACGCTGAGCAAACTGCTGCAATAATTGTTTATTATCAAACCATAGAGATGGGCTACCCAACACGTAATACGCAAATAGCTTTGGCTGTTCTAATAAAATATATGCGCCGAGTAACCCGCCTAACGAATTACCCACAAAGGTGTTTTGTTGGGTGTCGACTCGATAGTTTTTTTCAATAAAGGGCATAACAACCTGGCTGATAAAGGCAACGTGGCGCTTAGCCTCGCCAGTAGGTAGTTTCCAACTTGCATCGTGACTTGGGGTATAGTCGCGGATCCGACTCGCCGAACCTTTACTTGGCCTCTGATAGCCAATAGCGACTAAAATAGCTTGCTGCATCATATTGGTGTTCATTGGAAATCGCGTCGCACCAGACACCACTTGCAAGCTATACATAGAATCCGTCATATAGACGACAGGGTAACGATGAGTGCTATTGTGGCGATAATCTTTTGGCAATTTGATCATCACTTGATAGTGGCGATCACCATCTTCAAGCACAAATTGACGGGTACGAGGAATATTAACTAGCGCAGCAGAAGAATGCACATCAGCAGTGTTGTTTGGTAAGCCAGCCAGTACAGCATCATTGTGAGTTGACGCACTGGCGAGGGATAACCAACAACACATTATCGCGACGATTAACCAAACAGTTGTTTTCATGCATCCCTGCCACAAGATAATAAACCACAAACCTTAAATCATATAATCCAGTGCAAGTGCAATAAACACTACCATGCCTGCCCAGTTATTATTTAAAAAGGCTTTAAAACATGGTGCACGTTCACGACCAAAGATTAATCGTTGCTGGTACACACCAAACCCAATGAAGCTAATAATGCCCAAGCCATAAATAACTCCACGATCGGCCACCAGCCCAGCCATAACAAAACACCCTAGGGCAGCAAGTTGAAATATGCCGATAATCTGTCGATCAAAGCGACCAAACAAGATGGCGGTTGATTTAATGCCGACTTTTAAGTCATCGTCACGATCGACTATGGCATACATAGTGTCATACGCTACCGTCCAACACCAATTCGCCATAAATAACCACCAAGCTTCCACTGGCACTTCACCAAGTTGAGCGGCATAGGCCATCGGAATAGACCAACTCCACACAATACCTAAAAACATCTGTGGCATGTTGGTCACCCGTTTCATAAACGGATACATCACTGTTAACACAATCCCGACCACAGATAACTGCACGACTAATGGATTGAGTAATAACACTAAGCTAAACGCAAGCAAACCTAAGACTGTAAATAAGCTCAGTGCCTCTTTAACAGACACTTCTCCCGATACTAAAGGACGCATACTGGTGCGCTCAACATGCGCATCTAAATTGCGATCAGCAAAATCATTAATAATGCAGCCATTAGCACGCATAATGACTACGCCAACCACGAAAATCACCAGTACCTTAATATCTGGTAACCCTTGAGCAGCTAACACTAAGGCCATTAAACATGGCCAGAGCAGAAGTAAGGTGCCAATGGGTCTATCAATCCGCATCAGTCGCGCATAAGCATGCAGCTTGTCTTGCAATAACATTGGTTTCATCTCTCCCTGATTTTGCCAGCGAAACACCTTAACAACGCTCTAATTTTGCTAGTGACACTAACAGCCATTTACTGCCAAAATCGACAAAATTAACTTGTACACGGCCTTTTTCACCAGAACCTTCAAAGCTAGTCACAACCCCTTCGCCAAACTTAAAGTGCTTCACTTTAGAACCCACTTTATGGCCTGTATCATTAAAACCATGAGGTTTTTTAGTCACAGTAACCGCTGCTGCACGAGCAGGGAAACGCTGACTAATTGATGGCGTGACCTGAGCACGAATGCGAATTTGTTCAACAAACTTTTCAGGAATCTCATTAATGAAGCGCGATGGGCTGGCATAATCTTCACGACCGTAAATACGACGAGATTCAGCATAACTGATATACAGTTTTTGCATGGCACGGGTCATACCGACATAACACAAACGGCGTTCTTCATCTAAACGATCGCCTTCGTCTAATGCCATCTTGCTCGGGAATAATCCTTCTTCAACGCCCGCCATAAACACCATTGGAAACTCAAGTCCTTTAGCAGAATGCAAGGTCATCAACTGAACGGCATCGGTAAAGGCGTCAGCCTGACCTTCACCAGCTTCTAATGCAGCATGAGACAAAAAGGCATTTAACTCGCCCATGTCTTCAAGCTCTTCAGGCATTTCGAAACTGCGCGCGGCGGTGACTAATTCATTTAAGTTTTCAATTCGCGCTTGGGCTTTCTCGCCTTTTTCAGCCTCGTACATGGTACGCAAGCCAGAACGATCAATCACGCTATCTGCCATGCGGTACAGCAACATATCTGCCGTATCCGTACGCATTGCAATAATCAGTTCCATAAAGCCATTGATGGCATTAGCCGCACGTCCAGCAAGGACCTTTTCTTCAATTAAACTCACGCAAGCTTGCCACAGAGTCAGCTCATGCTGTCTTGCGGTTGAGCGGATAATATCCAAAGTACGATCGCCGATACCACGAGCTGGGGTATTCACCACACGCTCAAATGCCGCATCATCATTTTGGTTATTAATCAGACGCATATAGCCCATCGCATCTTTAATTTCTTGGCGCTCGAAAAAGCGTAAACCACCGTAAATACGGTACGCTAACCCTTTGTGTAAAAAAGCCTCTTCTAATACCCGTGATTGCGCATTTGAACGATATAAAATAGCGCATTCGCTCAAACTACCGCCTTTGTCATGCCAGTCGCTAATGCGACCGACAATAAACTTGGCTTCATCCATCTCATTAAAGGCGCAATAAACTGAAATCGGCTCACCATCTTTATCTTCAGTCCATAACTCTTTGCCTAGACGGTCAGGGTTATTAGAGATAACCGCGTTAGAAGCATTCAAAATATTCGCGGTTGAACGATAATTTTGCTCTAAACGAATGGTGGTCGCACCGGAAAAATCTTTTAAGAAACGATGTAAGTTTTCTATTTGCGCACCACGCCAGCCATAAATAGACTGATCGTCATCACCAACTATCATCACATTGGCAGTATTACCCGCTAACACCCGGATCCACGCATATTGAATCGCGTTAGTATCTTGAAACTCATCGACTAAAATATGACGGAAGCGCTCTTGGTAATGGGCCAGTAAGTGTGGTTTATTGAGCCATAACTCGTGAGCACGCAATAAAATTTCAGCAAAGTCGACCAAGCCCGCGCGATCGCAAGACTCTTGGTAAACCTTATAAATATTCAGTAAATTTTGTTCAATAGGAAAACCACCCGCATCAATATGCTTAGGGCGTAAGCCTTGGTCTTTTTTACCGTTAATATAGCCTTGGGCCTGACGAGGAGGATATTGCTTCTCATCTAAATTAAGGCTTTTAAGAATACGTTTTAATAAACGCAACTGATCGTCTGAATCGATAATCTGAAAGCTTTGCGGTAAATTGGCATCTTGATAGTGAGTGCGAAGTAAGCGGTGAGCTAAACCGTGGAATGTACCTATCCACATGCGCCCCATATTTGTGCCCACAACCTTTTCAACCCGTTCACGCATTTCTGCCGCGGCTTTATTGGTAAAGGTCACTGCCAAAATAGAATATGGACTTTGTTGTTCTACTTGCATTAACCACGCAATACGATGAGTTAATACACGGGTTTTACCGCTACCGGCACCCGCTAACACCAACATATTTGAAAGTGGCGCGCCGACTGCCTCACGCTGCTTATCGTTTAGGCCGTCTAATAATGATGATACGTCCATTCTTCCTCCCAGAAATCTGCGGGACATTATATCTTAAATAGCGGCTTAATGGCGTGCAATACTTCAGCTATTTTATAACAACAATTCACTGCGCTGGCTGAGATAATCTAGTCAGCGGAGTAATATCAAAGCCACTAAAATCATCGGGTTGTGATGTTTAACTGCGACAACGAGGCCTAAATTGACAAAGTCGTAAGCGAAAATTACTATACAAATAAAGGTGTTAATTAATTTTAGTATTAGCCAATAGCTCTGATAGTTGCTAAAACGCACTAAATAGATGACTAAAAACAGTAGATTGATTTTTTATACTTGTGGTAAATAAGCTGGGTAATTGTGCTTGTTTAGGACTATTTATTTTAAGTAACCTGTTTACTATCCTTGTTAATACTCAAGTCGATTAAAAATGCATTTATTACCCACAGCATGCGCTGTATAGGTTGTCATATTGGATATCAAAGATTTAGAGTTATTCATTGCGGTAGCAAAGTTAGGCAGTTTTTCTAAAGCTGCAAAATCTTTTGATACTCGCAGAGCATTAGTCAGTCGTCGTATTGGGGAAATAGAAAAACAGCTCGGGGCACCTTTATTTACCCGCACCACAAGAGTAATGACTTTAACCACCGCGGGTCGGCAATACCTTGCTCAAATCGAACCTTTAGTGAATCAATTAAATCATGCTGGTTATGTGTTCAAACATCGTCATGACGAAGTGCAAGGCAAGTTGCGCATTGGCTTACTGCCGTTTGTCGACAAGCTTATGGATAAATATATCGCTCGTTTCATTCATGCTTATCCGCAAGTGCAATTAGAAGTATTAATTGTCTCCGCTGGCAGCAAAGAGCTCAATCGCTTAGGACTCGATGTGATTATTGATGCTAATGAGGTCAATGGAGCCAACCTTGCGGTTCATAAACTGACAACCTTCGAGCGTAAAATCTATGCTAGCCCAGGTTATTTAGAAAAATCATCACTTATAGAGAATACCGATGATCTGCAATACCACTCTTTATTAGGCTTTAGAGATGCCCATGGCCAACTTGAGCAAACTTGGCATTTTCAACACGCTAATGTGCCCACGCACTACAAAGTTATTTGCAGTGATTTTAACTCCCTGTATCACTTCTGTTTAGCGGGAGCGGGTATCGCATTGTTGCCACATGTGATCGCTGATGAAGCTGTCGAGCTGGGGCAATTGATTAACATTTTACCGCAACACAGCATCGGCTTTGCTGATATCAGCTTGGTATACTCCACCAAAAGCCCTCAATCTTCTGTGGCCAAAGCCTTTTGCGAGCATTTGTTTACCGAAATGGCGGCGAATTAGAGTACTAAACAACTCACGGTAATATGTAATAAGCCATAAAAAAAGGTTAGCGAATTTGCTAACCTTTTTTGTGTCAATGTTCACTGCCCTGCGATCAACAGCGCTTAACCGAGATCACTATTTCTGATCGTCTTTCAAGCCAATACTGTCCATCCAGTATTCAAAATTCACTAAGTTACCCGGTAACACAATGCGGCTATCAGGTTTGCTTAAGCCATCAAGTTGTCTCATATATTGCTCACCGAGTTGCATCCGCAAGGCACTTTGCCCACCTTCAGATGAAATCACCACAGCTAAGCGCTCAATTGATTCAGCCGTCGCTTTAGCTAACGTCAAAATCTCTTGAGCTTTACCTTCGGCCTCATTGATACGGCGTTGCATTTCACCTTCAGAGCGGTTAATGGTTTCCGCCATCACACCTTCTGAACGGTTAATTTTGCTTTGCTTATCACCTTCACTTTTAGCTAGCAATGCCCGGCGCTCACGCTCGGCATTCACCTGCATTTCCATGGCATTTTTAACCGTTTCAGGTGGGGTAATATTTTTAATCTCATAACGGTGAACGCGAATCCCCCACATAGAACCAGCTTCATCGAGCACTTCCACCACTTTAGCTGAAATCACATCACGCTCTTCAAAGGTGCGATCAAGATCTAGAGTTCCGATCACTGAACGTGTTGTTGTTTGGGCTAGCTGAATAGCAGCATAACGGTAATCAGTAATACCATAACTGGCTTTAACGGGATCGGTAACCGAAATATAAATCACCCCATCCACTTCAACATTCACTTCATCACTGGAAAAACACTCTTGCGGCGGTACATCAATGGTTTCTTCCTTTAAGTCGTGGATATAAGCCACTTTATCAAAGAAGGGGATCAGAGCATGGAAGCCTGCATCTAAAGTACTGTGATATTTACCTAAACGCTCAACAATATAAGCTGACTTTGTCGGAACCAGGCAAATAGATTGAAATAATTTCAGCACAAAGATAGCAAAAATAATGCCCCAAATCGCCATCACGATAAGATCGGTATCAATTCCATTAAACGACATTAGCGTGCTCCTTTTTCTGATGAATTGGATACGGCATGAGTCACTTGTTCCATGCCTTCAAAAAAGCCTTCTAACTTAGCCATTTCTGCAGGCACCACTGAGACTTGAGCTTCAGATAAAATCTTACCAACTTGACCAATAAACTGCTCTTTTAACAGCATATTCATTGCATCATTGCCACCATTAACCGTTAAAGATTTACAGATCATTTCCATGCCTTCAGCCTTGGCATTAGCAATAATCGAAATTTCTTGTCCGGTACCTAAAGCCTCATTAATACGTTTCTGTTTTTGACCTTCAGATAAATTAATCGCTTCTTGGCGTTCACCTTGCGACATATTAATCATTGCCGCTTTTTCAGCATTGGCTAAGGTGATTTCAGCTCGCTTACGACGCTCAGCTTCCATTTGTTTTTCAAGGGTATGAATCACTTTTTGCGAAGGTGAGATATTCTTTATTTCATAGCGTAAGACTTTGATCCCCCAAGGATCGGATGCTTTATCAATTTCACGCACAATCGATTCATTTAAACTGTCACGCTCTGAAAACGTTTGTGTCAATGTCAGCTTACCAATTTCTGAACGCATAGTGGTTTGCGCTAAGTTAACTGCTGCACGGCGATAATTTTCAATACCATAACTGGCAAGCTTACCGTCCATCACCTTAAGGTAGACCAAGCCATCAACCTCTAATTGGGTGTTATCTTTTGAAATACAACTTTGTGGTGGCACATCAAGCACTTCTTCACGCGTGTCGTGTCGATAAGCAACGCGATCGACAAACGGAACAAGAAAATGAAACCCTGGCTCGAGTACGGTACGGAACTTACCTAAACGCTCAATGACATGTACTTCTCGCATTGGCACGATTAACATTAATTTGTACAAAATGAATAATACAAATAAAAAAACAATGGTTAACACAAACATATCTGCTCCCTTTTAATCTGACTTTCCTAGATGACGCTTAATAGCTATCACAGCACTATATTATTAGTTTATTAAATAAAAATGTTGGTTAAGTACAAATCACAATACTCAAAATCACTATACTGAATCAATTATAGGCTCAACAACAAAAGCAATATTATCTCGACAAATAATCCTAACTTTGGTGCCCTTTTTTATCAGAGTACCATCACCTAATGCAGTCCAATTAGAGCCTAAGCAGCTAATTCTACCGGTCTTTTGACCTGGGCCTATGGCTTGCTTTACGATAGCGACCTGGTTATAGAGGTCCACTTCTTCGTCGGTATTATCCACATGAGAATCCCCTCCGACCAAACGTTGGGTCACATGACGAAAACTCAATAACAGCACCATAGAGGCCATAAACCATAGTGTCAGACTTTGCACCATGCCTTCGACAATACCAATAGCCAGTGCTGATGCGACGATAACACAAGCCGCACCCAATAAAATAACAATGCCCCCAGGAATGACAATTTCCGAGAGCATTAATAACAGCCCAAGTACTAGCCAGACTGCAATGGGATTTGAAAGTTCCATATTATCCTCCATACAATGAGAATGACCTTAAATTTACTATAACAGCTTTATGAATCATTGCGACATATTATGTCAAATTAACTTGTTTTATTAAATATGATACGCACCTCATCAACTCAACATTGCCTGCAGATAAACGAAAAACATTAACTTATATAGCTAGTGAATTAAGCCTCAGTGACCAGTATAAAAATAACACGTCCCCTTCACCATAACAGTGCAAACATATCATCGCTGTGTGTCACATCATATTGGCAGTGTTATTAAGCATTACATTATTATATTAACCACGAAAACAATGAAATCTGTATATTTGGCTCAGTTTTAATTGTGATTTATCACAATATTGAATATATTGCGCCCCATTGTGCACCAATAGAAATAATAGCTCACAAATTTACACTCAAGCGAGCTACAATTAACTCTAAAATGCTCCATTGTGGCGTACTTGGCCACTTAACTAACCGGAAGAAAAATGAAAAAAATCTGCCTATTAGCAACACTTATACTTTCTCAAAATGTTTTTGCTGATGATTTAGTGCAATGGTGGGATGTTAGCGCAACTGTCTTGCATGGCGAAAACTATGACTTAGCACCATCAGAAAGGCAAACCACTATTACGCTGGAAACCGCTGGTGGCTGGAAATATGGCGATTGGTTTGTCTTCCAAGATTTTATTAATTTTAATGGCAATAATAACGGTGTTGATAGCACCACTTATGGCGAAATTTCACCGCGTTTTAGTGCGAGCAAAATATTAGGTCAGCCAGTTGGCTTTGGTGCGATAAAAGATGTCTCTTTAGCACTGACTTTCGAAGAAGGTGAAGGCCCAGTTAACAGCATGCTTTATGGTATTGGTTTAGACATTGACGTACCATTTTTTAGCTACTTACAGCTAAACACCTACCGTCGTGATGCCATAAGCAATGGCAATATCAGTGATGGTTGGCAATTCACCCCGGTATTTAGAATCGACATGCCTATCGGTAATGCCAATATAATTGTTGATGGTTTTATTGATTGGGTATTTTCTGCCGACAATAACGGCTATGACGAAAACCTACACATTAATCCGCAAATCAAATATGACTTAGGCAAAAGTTTATTTGGTGATCACAAACAAAACCAGCTGCTAGTCGGTTTTGAATATGATTACTGGCAGAGTAAATATGGTGTTGCTGGTATTGATCAAAATACCTATTCAATCATTGCACAATATCATTTCTAATCCGCGTAGCAATTGATAATAATCAGCTAACAAAAAAGGTGCCTAGGGCACCTTTTTTAATACGTATTTTTACGTAATCGCTGATTAAAAGCGTTAACTTACGCTAGCAATTTTTTCGCTGCTGCGACAACAATAGAAACGGCACTCACTTCAGTTTTCTTCATTGTTGCTTCATCAGGAATTTCTTGCTGTGTACGGTTAACAATAACACCCGCAACACATGCTGCACGCCAACCTTGAGTCGCACACATAGTAAATAGTGTCGCTGATTCCATTTCATAGTTCAGCACGCCCATTGATTGCCATTCTTTCATAGAACCAACAAAACGCTGAGTAATGCGACCAGACACAGTATCGTAACGCTCTTGACCTGGATAGAAGGTGTCAGAAGAAGCAGTGATACCAACATGTGGTTCTACACCTGCATCACGACATGCTGCAACCATAGCTGTAGTACATTCAAAGTTTGCTGCAGCTGGGAACTCAAGCGGTGCAAAATGTAAGCTCGCACCATCTAAACGTACAGAAGCTTGAGTGACAATAACATCACCTACATTGACGTTTGGTTGAATGGCGCCAGTGGTACCTACGCGCAAGAATGTTCTTACACCTAGTTGTGCTAATTCTTCAACTGCAATAGACGTTGATGGTCCGCCGATACCTGTTGAACAAACAACCACAGCTTTGCCATCGATATAAGCTAAATAGCTAGTATATTCACGATGACTTGCTAAGAATGTTGCATTGTCCATTAGCTCGGCAATTCGCTTAACACGTTCTGGATCACCAGGAACGATTGCTAAGGTTGCGCCATCTAACATTTTTTTAGTTAATCCTAAGTGAAATACATCGGACATTATGAAAACCCCTTTCATTTTTGAATATTAAATTCTTATATCACAGACTTTAACCTAGTCTTTCGAACGATAAGGTTAACTTGATCACATATAAATTCATAATAGATAATATTGATTCGTTAAATTATTACTAATAAATGACCATAACCCACCAAATACATGGACTTCAGCATAATGGAGGACAGGCATAAACAACAATCTATTTATCTAACCCAAAAAGCATTAACGTGATTTACATCAAGTTAACCTAACAGCAATGATTCTAGGCTGAAGCTAACCACCATCACAGAGTGTCACGCGCATACAATAGTCGCTTTAATATATGCCATCTTTGGAAGAGCTGTTGATACTGCTGCAGGGACTCATGATTTTATACAATCAATGTCAATTACCATTATGCCATTAATCTGTTCGATATGAGATCGGCATTGTCAACTTAACTTATAAGGAGTCACGTATGTTTCCAGAGTACCGAGATTTAATTACAACACTTAAAACAACTGATAATCATTTTTTAAAAAAATTTAATGAACATAATCAGCTTGATGCAGAAATTACCGAATTAGAAAAACACAGTAGCAGCGATGCTACACCAGAGCTCAAACTAATGAAAACTAAGCGATTACATCTTAAAGAACAAATATTTGAGATGTTAAAAAGCCATCAGGAATAAAACTAAGTTCAGGTCACAGATAAAAATAAAGGACGCACTAGCGTCCTTTTGTCTTACAAAGAATGATATCTAAAACCAATCAGTTAAAGGTAATAATCTTTAAGTGGCGGAAAACCGTTAAAACAGACTGCCGAGTATGTGGTGGTGTAAGCACCTGCAGTTAACCAATACATGCGGTCACCAATAGCAAGATCAACCGGTAAACCATAACTGTAATGCTCGTACATAATATCAGCGCTATCACAGGTTGGTCCGGCAATCACACACTTATCTAACTCCCCTCTGCGGTCAGTGTAGATAGGGAATTTAATGGCTTCGTCCATGGTTTCAATTAAACCAGAGAATTTACCCACATCAGTAAATACCCAACGCTCTAAAGCGGTGTGCGACTTACGTGAAATCAACACCACTTCAGACACCAATACGCCGGCATTTGAAAGTAATGAACGACCCGGTTCTAAAATGATTTCAGGCAATTCATCACCAAAATCTTCTTCTAGGAAATGCTTAATCTGCTGTGCATAAATGCCTAACTCATTAGTTTTATCCATGTAGTTAGCAGGAAAACCACCACCTAAGTTAATCATTTTAAGTACGATGCCATGTTCTTCTTTTAAACGGTCATAGATACTTTTTACTTTGCCGATAGCAGAATCCCACGCACCGATATCACGTTGTTGTGAACCTACATGGAACGAAATACCATGAGGTTGTAAGCCTAACTCTTTTGCTAACACTAATAAGTCATAAGCCATTTCATTTTGGCAACCAAACTTACGCGATAAAGGCCAGTCAGCGGTGTGGGTACCTTCAGTTAAAATACGTACATATACTTTTGAACCTGGGGCTTCTTCAGCAATCATACGTAAATCAGCTTCAGAATCTGAAGCGAACATACGAACGCCTTGCTTATAGAAAGAGCGAACATCTACACGTTTCTTAATAGTGTTGCCGTAGCTAACACGATCAGTAGAAACGCCTATCGACGTCACCATTTCAAGTTCGTAAATGGATGCAATATCAAAGTTTGAACCTTTATCTCGCAATAAAGTTAAAATCTCTTTGGCCGGATTTGCCTTAACCGCATAATAAATATTTGCGAAAGGAAAATTGGTAACCATATCATCGTATTGTTTCGCAACGATTTGGGTGTCAATAACGACAAATGGCGTTGGCTTATCTTCAGCAAATGCCTTAATGCGGTCAAACGTGTCCTTGTCATAATAATCTGCAACATCAATCGATTGAAATTGGCTCATTAGGCCAGTGCCTCCTGTTAGTTGGGCGAAAAAAGTGTCAATGCTATTGTGTAAAAACATGCGCAGTAAACGATATTTCTAATCATTACGCAACGAATTTTTATGCAGGAAGTGTAGTTTTTTATTCTTTAAAGCAATTTAATCAAAATGTCTAAATTGCCAACCCACTTATCCGCATTATTGATTCGCTTTTGTGCCTAAAAGTATAGTCATTCGTGAAGATAATGCGCATGAAGCCGGTAAAATATTTCACTATGATGGCTTTTACACTCGCCTCAGATTTAGCCCTGAGTATGGAAAGTTGTTATTATCTAGGTTGATATCAACTCAATGATCTTCAATAAGGAACATTAAATGAACGAACCCAGTTTAGATCAAGAGCTCCAACAACTGCAAAATGTTTATAGTCTCATCACTGAGTTTGTCATTGAATATAGTTTTCAAATCGCAGGCGCAATTATTATTTTCTTATTGGGGCTTTGGCTTGCTAGTAAAGCTGCCAGCATAGTCGCCGCTCAACTGCAAAAACATAACATTGATATCACCCTCAGTAATTTTGCCTCAAACTTAGTCAGAATAATCATTATCGTAATGGTCGCGGTAATTTGTTTAGGCAAACTGGGAATTAGCGTAACACCTATGGTGGCTGCAATTGGTGCCGCATCTCTAGGTGCAGGCTTGGCATTACAGGGCATGCTAGCTAATTATGCTGCTGGCGTTACAATTATTGTTACCCGCCCTTTTGTGGTGGGCAATACCATTGAAATTAAGGATGTTAGTGGTGTTGTCGAGACAATAAAATTAGGCCAAACCATTTTAACGAATGAAGAAGGTGAGCAGATCAGCATCCCCAACAAACATATTATTGGCGAGATTTTACATAACTCATTCGCTTATAAGCTGGTTGAGAATAAATTTAATATTGATTATCAAGCCGATGCCGATCACATTATCCAATTAATAAACGCTGTACTAGCCGCCTCACCTGCGATTTATCAAGAAAAGAAACCCTTGGTTGGCATCAATGGCTTTAATGCTATCGGTATTGAGATTGGCGTACGCTATTGGGTGCCAACACAACGTTACTATGAAGAAAAATATCACACTAACTTAGCTATTATGAAGGCGCTAACGGCAGCAAACATTACTATCCCATGTCCTGTGAAGGAAATTCATTTACAGCGCTAGTATTAGCATTTGGGCGGTTAGTCTTCAGCGCTATGGAGGCCAGCACATAACGCTTAGCCTCCCTCGTTGCAGCATAAGCTAACGTCTAACTAAAAGTCGCGAGGGTTACACCCAATATAACGAGTCTGCATGCTATGCAATTTTTACATCGCAGTGGCTCAGCCGGCACAAAACAGCCAATAACAGCACCGTTATCTGAGTAAATACAACTGCACTTTTACGTTAATTCACTAACTGGATGGTTTCAAGCGTGCGGCATATTCGATGATACTGCTGCGGTATAACTCCAACAACTCGAGATTTTTTACTGCAACACCAACCTTTTGTGAGGGCTTACTCATCCATTCATCATGCAGATACACACGGCTATCTAATTTCTGAATAGTCATTCCTTCAGCGACTCCATCGGTCACGACCCGTATTGGCCCTTCTCTAAGAGTAAAAAGCGTTGGATTAATCACATAGGCAATCGCTGATGGATCGTGTACATGGCAAGCCTCGAGGCCAACTTTTTCACTGTAAAACCGTAAATAGAACCGGCTAATATCCCAAATAAACTGGCCTACCTCACCAGCATCATCGCGCAACTTATCAAGATACTCTCGGGTAAAGAAACTTTGCTCGGTGACATCTAAACCAATCACTACCACAGGCCAAGAGGCGGTTAAAACCATATCAGCCGCATGAGGGTCATCATGAATATTGGCTTCAGCAAATGGAGTCACATTGCCACTGTGATTGTTCTCACCAAAGGCCCCACCCATGATGACCACTTGTTTAACTAAATCAACAATCGTGGGATCAGCCTGAAGCGCGAGTGCAAGGTTAGTTAACGGACCGATAGCGACCAAGGTAATTTCACCTGGCTCGGCTTTTACTGTATCGATAATATATTGATATGCAGGACGAGGATCCGCTTGCCCCTCGACCTCAGAAGGAACCATGACATCACCAAAACCACCTTCGCCATGAACAACTACTGTAGGTCCTAGCGGAGATCGTACGATAGGTTTACTCGCACCTGTGACAATATCAGCCTGTAACTGATATTTTTGCTTAAGATAAAGCGCATTATGGGTCGCATTTTCAATGGTCACATTGCCATAAACCGTGGTGATCGCTTTTAGTTCAATTGCTGGATGCGCTTGGGCAAATAGAATCGCAAATACATCATCAATACCGGGATCTGTGTCTAATATAATTTTAGTTATCATGGGGATAGCTGTCCTACTCAATTTAGGTGAATTGATTAAAATGATTTTTACTGGCTATTTGGCGATGATACTCATAGACACTTCTATGTATATCAACAAGATAGTCGACACTTTAGTCCAATATAAATACACAGAGGCTCATGAGTGACTTAGCACTATACAAAAATCATCATGATGTAAGTGTGATAGCGCCTAAACTTGCAACTAAAAGTGCCCTCAGTTATGCGCTTACATTCATATTTAATCACTCATTTATTCATTTATTCATTTATTCATTCGCTAAAAACCATAAATAAGTTCATTCATCACTCGAATGACACAAGGTGATGCTTAGTTAAGGGTTTTGCTTCTATCATCAATTTAAGCCACGACCAAAAGTAAAGCGTGCTTGACATTTATTGTGAGGTTGCGTTAACTTAAGTCAAGCTTACTTTACTTAATGACAAACAAACACGACCAAAGGAGTATTAATCATGTCATCACAATCAGATCCACGAGACTGGAAAAACGCCAACAAACAAAACACTGCTCGCTTAGCAAAGTGGACCTTCGCTTGGGTGATCACTATGGCCATAGCAAACTTTGGCCCAATATATCTGTGGCAACAACAAGCCATCACAGCTCTGGCCATTGGGATTAACTTTATAATTGGTATTGGGATGATTATGGCCAACCGCCGCCAACTACTTGGCCTAGATGAGCTACAGCAAAAAATTCAATTACATGCGATGGGACTCAGTCTAGGGGTGGGGTTAATAGTTGGTTTAAGCTACTCAAATTTAGACACCACTAACCTAATAAGCGGTCATGCTGAGATTTCACATTTGGTCATTATCATGAGCCTAAGCTATTTAGTTGGCATAATTCTAGGTCATAGGAAGTACCAATGAAAAATCGCTTAAAAGTGCTCCGAGCAGAGCAAGGCTTTACCCAAGCACAGCTAGCTGATTTACTTAATGTTTCTAGGCAAACCATTAATGCGATCGAAACCGGTAAGTTTGATCCCAGTTTACCATTAGCCTTTAAAGCAGCCAGATTGTTTAACTTACCCATTGAAAGCATTTTTGAAGACGAAGTCTAGCTAGTAGCATTAAAAATAAACATTATAAAATACCCATATTATGCAAAATCAAACTTGTGTTTAACAGAGGATATTTTAGGCTTTATTGAGTTAAATTGGATTCATAAAACCGCATGAAAGACAGAGATAAAATTAGCATTGTGACGCTAATTAAGCTTATTGAACGCTAATATTTAACTCTTCGGTTATGGATTAACGTCATTTTATTGGGTATGTGAACATCATTAAAACAGTGGGCAAACAACTAGAGAGGTAAGACAACTCACCCTTAACGTTAACTGAGTTTGACTATTTAGCCTGTATATTTCAAACGTAAAATAGGCCTTTTATATTAAAAGGCCACTGTGACGCTTAAGAGGGATAATCCATATTCTCTACAATACATGTTAAACACCACAGCGGTCGATTCAACTCAAGCATTGACCAGATTTACAGTATTAACCCTAAAAGCCCTACTCACTGATATAAGATTAATCTCCTTTATGTCAGCGCAGGTTTGGTTTGAGAAGACCAATGCCAAAGGCGGCCATTGCCACTGCTATGATGGCATTAAGGTAGTTGAAAAAAGCATAGGGTGCGTAGTCAAGTACGTTTACCCCTAGAGTGGCAGTATAAAAGGCACCGGCCGTGGTCCACGGAATAAGGCCTGTGGTCATAGTGGCCCCTTCTTCTACTGAGCGCGAAAGAATGGCTGCCTCTACATTTTGTTGCTCATATTTGGGCTTAAACAGTTGGCAACTTAGAATAATCGAAATATAAGCCTCACCCATAGCAATGTTACCTAAGAAGCCGGACATAATCGTCGTCGCAATAAGGGTGGCGGTGCGCTGCACTCTTTTTATAATACCGGCTAATAGTGCGCTGAGAAATCCCGCGCCGTGCAAAATTCCGCCTAGCGCGATAGCCATTAACGCCAGCAGTAAGGTCCAGCTCATGCTGCTAATGCCACCGCGACCAAGCAAAGCATCTAAACTGGCAATACCGGTTGATTCGGGCGTATTTTCCCACAGCGCATTTAGCACAGAGATAGCACTTTGTTGCTGATAAAAAATCGCAATTAACACAGCAAGTATAATACTGCATGACATAGTCACTTCAGCGGGCACTTTTTTAATGCTCAGTACCGCGAGTAAAATCAGGGGTAATAAGGTGATCAGCGGCGTAAGGCTGTAATTGTTAGCAAGTGCTGTTTGAATTGAAGTGACCTCTGCCAAGTCTATATTTTGCTCGCCATAGTTCAATCCGATCACTAAAAATATTAAGAAAGTGAGGATAAAGGTCGGCGTTGTGGTGAACAGCATGGCATAAATATGTCGATAAAGATCGGTGCCAGCACTCATAGCGGCGAGGTTTGTGGTATCTGAAATCGGCGACATTTTATCACCGAAGGTGGCACCGCAGACAATCATACCTGCAACCAAAGGCAGGGGAATATTCATGGCAGAACCAATGCCAATAAAAACCACGCCTAAGGTGCCGACGGTACCCCAAGATGTTCCAGTTGCTAGCGACATCAAGGCGCACAGTAATAAACCGACAGCCAGAAACAAACTCGGACTCAGCCAACTAAGGCCATAATAAATCAGCGTGGCGATGGTTCCACTGTGCATAAAACTGGCAATCACCATGCCGATCAATATAAATATATAGATGGCAGGCATGGCTCTGGTGAGGGCGTTAGTCATCAACTCACGTATATGTATATAGCCGTAACCAAGACTAAAAGCGTTGAGTCCTACCCACAACAGACACAGGAACATCAATGTATGCAGGCTGATGCCTAGACCAAAAAGCCCACCTGCAATGGTGATGATAATCACGCTAAAACAGATAAGAGACTGCAAAAAACTAGGGCTACGGGGTAAGTTAGGCGTAATTACAGACATTGGCACACATTATGGTAACAATTGAGATAAAGCTGAGTATATCAGTACAGATAATTGGGTAAACTATAAACAAGCAGGATATCAAAAATAAACCTTTCATCTTTTAGCCGCAATGGTTTAGCCCCGAAGCAAAAGCCAAATCAACAGGTATATCATCATAGATTGCTGTACATAATCTGTTACGTCCTCTATATCTTCCACACACTCAAAAAGCGGTTGTACTTGTCGGGGTGAAGATTATGCTTGCGAAATAAATTTAACCTATTGCCTTAAAAAAACGTCTAGTTTTGTATAAATCACGTATCAAGTATAAACACAGACGTTTTTAATCAATATTCACATCGTAAAAATTATCCATTGGTTATCCATTGTTGCTGTATCTAATCTAGATGCGAGTGCTTTTATACCATGTGAAAGAGGCATTACCATGAATCACAATCCTTCTCAGCCACTTCGCGTTACCTGGGCACTTAAAACAAGCTTTATTGCTGATGCTTTAGCCATGCCAGTGCATTGGTATTATCAACCAATGGAAATCGAGCGTGCTTTTACGGGTGGTATTCAGCGCTTTGAAGCTGCACCTGAGTTTCACCCTTCATCTATTATGTCATTGCACTCAAAACACAAAGGAGGGCGACAATCCAATGCTCGGTCGTCTAAGGGACATGATGCTCACAATCAGCCGCCGCAAGTAATAGGCGATATTATTTTAAAAGATAAAGCTCAGTTTTGGGACAGACCGAATGTGCATTATCATCAAGGCATGCAGGCGGGTGAAAATACCCTTAACGCCCATTGCGCTCGCGTACTGATGCGTACTCTGGCGAGTTCGCCACAACGCTACGACCGACAAGCATTTGTTAATGCCTACATTGACTTTATGACAATGACTCCCGCCTCTCATCCCGATACTTATGCAGAGTCTTACCATAGAGGATTTTTTGCTAACTTAGCACAGGGACGCAAGCCTGAAAATTGTGGGATGATAACTCACGACACTGCATCCATTGGTGCATTGGTAACCATAGCGCCTTTGGTGTTTTCAGAACGACTTAAGGGCATAAGCGAAGCCGAAATAAAGATTACCTGCCGAGCGCATTTGGCCTTAACCCATCCTGATGAATCCTTAATGCAGGTGTGTGATAGCTACGTACAACTCTTGTGTGCTCTGATGGAAGGGCCGGATGAGGCCAGCGCGAAAGCACTTTTACTTGAAGCAAGTAAAGGCTTAACGAGTACTAATTTGGCCGGTCTGTTAAAACGTAATGTGCCCGACAATCAGGTCGTCGGCCAAGTGTTTTCAAGGGCATGTTATATTTCAGATTCTTGGCCTGTGGTCTTGTATCTGGCCTGTAAATACCAACATGATCCTTGGCAAGCACTGCGAGTGAATACTAACTTAGGCGGCGACAACGTACATCGCGGCATAGTGCTGGGAACCTTGCTTGGATTGCAAAGCGACATTGTGGCCACCAGCTGGTTTGAACAACTGGTAGACCACAAATTGATTGCTGAGGAAATTGAGGCGCTTATCAGCGTGGCAAGCGCTCCCAAACCGTAAGTTCAGACAAGGTATGCTGAAACTTGTGCTGAGTTTCACGGATCACAAACGGCACTTTGCGCGGCTCACCGATCAACTTAAAGTGGCTTGATAGTTGATCTTTCAAGCCATCTAACGTGCTGTAGTTTTCACCATCTTTTTTGAAACCCCCTATCCATTCTGCCTTGGGTGTATGTTCTTCCAGCCAAGTGTAAGGCGATGCAATAATAAGCAAACCGCCATCATTGATGCGCTGTGCCATATCCGCCAGAAAACGGCTTGGCTGGTAGAGCCTATCAATCAAATTAGCTGCTAGCACTAAATCATAAGCAGTGAATTGGGGTTTGAGGTTACAGGCATCACCTTGATGAAATGCGACACGGTTTGCATAAGCTTCCAACCCTAGTTCTTGCAGGGTTCGAGTATGATAGCTCACTAATTCGCCTTCTTCCGCTCGGGCATAACGCACTGCGCCTTGCTGTGCCATTTTAGCCGCTAGGCGAGTAAAGTTGGCAGAAAAATCAATACCGTCTACTTCATCGAACTGACGCGCCAACTCAAAACTTGCTCGGCCACAGGCACAGCCTAGATCAAGGGCTTTAACAGTGGGTTTACCCTTCATTGCCTCAAGTGCAATATCAGCTAAGGCTTTAGGGAAATTATCTACGCCATACCAGGTGTCACCAAAGTGAAACTCTGCATATTCTGACAGCAACTGGTCACTTTCGTAGTAAGCCTTATGAGACGTTGCCTCCACTTCAGAGGCAATATAGCGAAATCCTGCATGCTGCAAAAAGTGACGCCTAAATGCATAACGTGCACTAAGGCGTGCTTCATTACCACTTGAAATCCATGAGCCACCTTTGATCAGATTGTGTTTACCATCAAAAGTTGGCGTGGTGAAATCGTCATACAATGGGTGTACTTTAAAGTTATCGAACGGGTAAATCGGCGTTTCGGTCCATTGCCATACATTGCCCACTACATCAAACCAATTACCATGTTGATAGCGCGTTACCGGGCAGCATGAGGCAAAATGGTCAAGATGCAAGTTAGCATTGGCGGCACTATTCCCCAACTCTTCGACGCCCGCTTGTGCACACAAGCGATACCATTCGTCTTCAGTTGGCATGCGAATTTGTTGCCCGGTTACTACTGTTTTCCATTCACAAAACGCTTTCGCTTCATGGTAGTTAACTTCAGCAGGCCAGTCCCAAGCCATATCAACTTCTTCCGTCATCAAGCGCAAATACCAGCCATTATGCCAACGCCAAAATGCTGGGTGTTTCGCCTCAGTAAATTGCCGCCAAGCCAGGCCTTCATCGCTCCAGAAACGATTTTGCTCATATCCACCGTCCTCAACAAACTCGAGAAACTCCTGATTACTGACTAAATATTGGCTGGCTTTAAATTCAGCGACCTCTGCCTGATGTTGGCCATATTCGTTGTCCCAGCCATAGAAGGCACTATCAAGTGATTTGCCAAGATTTACTGAGCCAGCGGCAACGCTGATAAGTTTGTTTTTTGGAGCTTGGCCAGTATCTTTGCAAGCTTGCCATTGAGGTAATGGCTGGACTTTGGCCAATTCATGTTGGCGAATGAGTACCGACGACGTCTCAAGGTGGATACGCTCATGCTCAATACCCATGACGATAGGCCACCAGGTATTGTCCCAATCAATGGGTAGCACCAGGTCCAAGGTATCAATTAATGTTAATACTGTGGCACGTACTTTAGCGCGATAGTCTTTTACCGCAGCAACACTGGGCCAGTCATAACTGTCTTCAGACAGATCATCCCAGCTCATTTCATCAACACCCACCGCAAAAATTGATTCCATATGAGGATTAATCCTATCGGGTATCAGTTTTGCCAATAGTAGCTTGTTGATGAAAAAAGTGGCCGTATGCCCAAGATAGAAAATAAGCGGGTGGCGCAAGGGGATAGGTTTTTGATAAAAACCGGCATCATCGCGCAAACAATCAAACAGTTGCGTATAGGTATCAAAGGTGTTGGTGAAGTAAAGCGCTATTTCTTGGCGCTTATCATCCACGGTGCCACTGTTGAGTTTAGGGGTTCTGCGCAATGCTCCAGAGTCAACAAACTTTGTCGATCGTTTAGCCATTTCTTGAGCGTTTTGTATAGGTAATGTCATCGTGGAACACGTTCCCTTAATTCTTATTCTACATTTATACGAGTAACTACTGGATGAAGGGTCAATTTTTTTACTTTATATTGATATTACCCGTAAAAAAACAAAAGTTTTGCCGGCGGTTAAACGTCTCTGCCCTGCAGTTTTTTAATGGCTTCGACTAAATAATCTCGTGAACAGCCGAAATTCAAGCGAAAACAGTCTTTATCACCAAAGTCTCTGCCCGCTGATGGGCCGACACCTTTGGCTTCACACCAGGCTTGCGTATCGGTAACTTGCAACCCGCTGGCATCAACCCAGAGTAAAAAAGTTGCCGCGGGTGCGATAGCTTTTAAACCGTCGATTTTGTTAATTTCAGTGACTAAATAATCGCGATTTTCTGTTAAATAAGCCACTTGTTGTTGATGCCACTCATCACAATGTCTGAAGGCTGCATTGGTGGCAGTAAGGCCTGTCACAGTGACCGATGGCATAATTCCACGGGCGGCATGGTTAAAGGCTGCTCTTAATTTTGCGTTGGGAATAATAGCAAAAGACGTACCTAATCCCGCAATATTGAAGGTTTTACTCGCGGCCATCAATGTCACTGAATGCTCAGCCAACTCTGGGTGCGCACTGGCAGGTAAATGTGGCACGTCATCTAAAATTAAATCACAGTGTATTTCATCCGAACACAGCATGACGCCATGCTTTGTGCATATTGCTGCAATTGTGTCGAGTTCTGCTTGGTTTAAGACTGTTCCAAGCGGATTCATTGGATTACACATAATAAATAAGCTGGCTTTGGGATCCGCGGCCGCCGCTTCTAAGGCATTAAAATCGAGTGTCCAGCGCCCTGCCACTTTTATCGAACCTATACAGGTTCGGTTGAGATGATTAATACCCGCTGCAGCTAATATAGGAGGATAATTGGGTGTTTGTACGATAACCGTATCCCCTGTTTGGCAATATGCTTTAATAGCCACATTAAACGCCGGCACTATACCCGGAGTCCACACTAGCCAACTGGGATCAATCTTCCAGTTATATTGACGTTGACACCACGCCACAACGGCCTCACAGGCATCTGTATCGTGAGCCGGTGAGGTATAACCGAACAGACCATCATCAATGCGCTGATGTAAGGCAGATAAAATAGGTTCAGCACAGCGAAACTCAGTATCAGCAATCCACATAGGCAATATATCTGTACCTTTGTATTTTTCCCATTTATGGGCTTTTGACCATCTGCGGTCAGGTTTATCACTGAAATTCATTGCGGATCCTTTGATTATTCATGTGGTAGCCTACAGAAAATAGCTGACTTAGCCTGTTGCTATTAACCCTTGGTTTGGCCTTAGTTATGCTTTTACTCTACCTGTGCAGCTAGACTCGGTCCGTGAGCTGGCAAATTTAGCGGCAATTTATGCCGACGCTGAAATCGATTTGTGTCCACCGATAACGCTGAAAGCATAACCCTTATGCTCTCCACTGCAATGGCTTAACAAACTATTGAGCCTAAAAAACCTACAGAGTATATCGGTAGGTTTTTGGGGGCATTGTTATGATTTTCGAGTCAATTTATACACAGCTTCATTAAGCCAAGGCACCTGTTTATAAACAAACCTAGAGTTATCGGCCAACACGTCAGCACACTCAAGTAACTCGACCGTAAAATAAGCTGTTAAGTAGGTTTCAATCCAGGTTGGACTCACAGCAAACGGTGGTCCTTTTAGGGTTTCTTGTGGGTAATCAAGGGTAATGAGTAAACCACTAACATCAGCAGGCACTAGTGCAGCTAGTGTATGAACATACTGTTGGCGCATTTCTTCAGGCCAAGCAATCAGTGCCGCGCGATCATAAAAGCCGCTAATCGATGATGTTAACTGGGAAGGTAGAGTAAAAATATCACCTTGATATAAGGTCACTTGCTCGGCAGAGAATACCGCGTGATCATTAATACGAGACTCTTGATACACTATATCGTTATCAGTAAAAAAATCTTTTACCGCGATTAAGCTTAATTCACAGCCTAACACCGTATGACGCTGTTCGGCCAAATAAAACATATCTAACGATTTACCACATAAAGGAACAAACACCTCACTATTTTCAGGTAAGCCCAAATGCGGCCAATATTTTACTAAAAATGGGTTCACTTGGTTTAGATGAAAACCGATTTGTTGTAATTGCCATTTTTCATGCCAAAAGCTGGGTTCCATAATGCTATTCTTCAGTCAAGTTGCTAGTGTTGTGCAGGCTACTTTAAAGACTAAAAAAAAGGGATGCAACTGCCGTTACTGATTTAGCAATATGCGACCTAGGCTTTGCCGTCTAGAGTCATTTGTACTTGCCTTAACCAACGACAGTTTTCACATTGGCACTTTCTTCGCGACATATGGTGTGGGCTTAAATTAGAATCGATGTAATCAACTGCGATTAATAATTGCTGCTTTAATTCGTCGATTGACTTCAACTCAAGTGCGACCATTTCATCATTATGATTAATCCACACACATTCTTCACCCTGATGACATGTTATGCATTGCTCATCACTTTGATTAAAAAATACCGCATGAGGACAATGGGTCACTTCCATAGACTGTAAAATTCGCTGCCGAGGAAAATTAAACAACTGAATTAATTCAGCTTTATTTATATTATGCATATAACCTCTCACAAAAAACATTCATTAACTGCTTCAACCATAATACCCAGTGTTGATTCATTTTGATTTGATATAGGTCAAGGTTTACATATCGGATTTTTTTAGATAGGAAGCCGCTGTTAATCAGTTAAAAATAGCGACTGATATAGGCTCTTTGAGTGATTTGCAGCTAAAAAGGTTAAATAGACTTTATGATATATCAATGGATATCGCATGTTTTAAATAACAGCACTTGCCGTCGTAAGGTTAATCAAGGTTTAATGAGTTAACAGTCAATGGAGGCTAATCTTTGCAAACACCGCAACTGCAGCACTTTTATATTAACGAAGAGCAGTCTATCTACCTGCTAAGCGCTAATGACGCCCGTAAGCATAAAGCATGGGTTCGTCTGTGTAAGCAACAGCTCAGCAAGCTGGGATATCAACAAATTGAATTTATTGGTAAAGGCGCTTATGGTTTTGTGTTTGCAGGAGTCAATGAGTTTAACCAGTCGCATGTGTTTAAATTCTCAAGAGTAAATTTACCCCAAAGTGTTCAAGATAGGCTGGAAGAAGAAGCCTATATGCTCAGCCAAGTGCATCATCCTAACGTGCCTGGAGCAATTAAATTTGAACGCGTTGGTAAGCAGGGAATATTAGTCATGGAGCGGGCTCAAGGCGAAGATTTAGACAAAATTTGTCAGCGATTAGGTGCCTTGCCTCCAGTAATGGTGGTGAGTATTGCCAGGCAATTGGCTAATATTTTATATTATCTGCGCAAAGGCAAGCCTCTAGTACACGGCGATATTAAGCCATCGAACTTAGTTTATGATATTGAAACCGACAAGCTATCATTAATCGATTGGGGGTCTGCGGTATTTGCTCAGCGAGATGAACACAACCGCGCGGTTGATGACAATGTTATGTCTTTATTATCCAGCGATCAGCAACATACCAATGCTCGCATGGGAGATGTTTACTTTATTGGTGACGAGCAACTGAGTGGCGCATTATCAACACCAAGATTTGACGAGCAAGGCGCAGCTGCAACCCTGTATGCACTCGCCTCAGGCCAAATCAGTCGTTTCGGCACCAAAGTCATTCCAGCCACCAGCATAGGATTGCCCATAGAACTGGCAAAAACACTCGATGCAATGCTCAGTGACGATGTAGAACGGCGCAATCTTGCTGGTGATTATTTCCTCAAAAGTTTGCGTCACAGCCATAGAATGCATTTACCGATATTATCGACTCCGCCGTTAACACCCGACATTCCAGTGTGGGCTCAACCGCGCTCAAAAACGGTTGAAACCGTGAGTTATAGTTCACGAAAATCATTTTTAAAAGAGCACAATACTCAAGATCCCATTGCTAAAATGGATGATGTGCAACTGGATAAATATTATCGTAACTTTATGGCCGGTATGGCTGATACCGAAAAAGGCTTTATTGCTGCAGTAGGCCGTTTAGCACAGTATCCGATTGTCGGTGGTCTCGTGATCCATTGGCAAGAATCAGGGGTGTTTATTGACTCCAATTTAGCCATTTACGATCCCGACAGCAAAGCACCGTTAATATTAGCGGTGAATAACATGGTCACTATGGCGCGGGGAATTAAACGAATCGGAGTATTTAAAGCTTGTTTCTTCAATGCTAAAGATACCTTACATCTTGAGCGGAAAAGCACTGAGCACCAATATAAAATAACCGGTGAACTGCAAATGCCTTTTGAAGTCGGTGATGTGCCCACTTTAGAAGACAAATCTCGGCTGCATTCATACTTTGAAGACGGTAAAGATCCAGAAGAAAACTTAGAACTACCAGCTGAAATCATGACAGAACTTGGCTGGTTAAACCAAATACATCACACAGGTTGTATTATTTTTGAAGCGCTACCAAACCACTTAAAAATTCATAGCTATTTACGGTTATTAAATCCACGTAAACAAGCTTCGTTTCGGGCCTGTTTAGATCGTATTATCGCTCATGCCAATAAAATTCAAGGTCATGGGATTTCAGGCTTCATGAAACTGCCCTACAAAAATACCCGTCAATTTAGCCATATCGATCGTAAAGCAGATAACTTCTATCCTAAAAACCCTAAAGAGATTGATCATCAAGTTGCGCATAATGAGTGATGAAACTATATGCCGGCATCCACTTTAATATTTTTAACCACATAACAAGTATGTTTTTAAGCTGCCACAAGCTAAAACGCGACCCGATAGAGTCGCGTTTTATTAGCCGTCAAAATTATTAGCAGTTAAAAATATTTGTCGTCAAAAATAATGGGCTATGTTAAATCGGCGAGCCAGGTGGCATGTCCACAGGCTTAGTAATGAGTCGATAACTTGAGTCATCCATCCCTTTGGTTATCCCTTGAAATAACCAATCATAATGTGCTGATTGATAATCGCTACCACGATTACTGCGGCGTTTAAGCTGCTTGATAATATAATCAACTCTTGCCGCCAACTGGGCTTTCACTTCAGGGGCTGTTTTAGGATTATGATACGTCGCTAATAGGCCATCAATCACCACAGTGTTCACCCGCATTTGCTCTGCTAAGCCTTGTCCACTAGGTAAATCTTGGTACAAGGTTGCGCCAACAAGTTTATCAACTAATTTAACCACCGACAGCTGCTGACTATCACCCATATAGCCCTGACTGACTCGATTTAAACGCTCTGGCGCTAATAGTTGAGTCACAACATGACGACTCATGACTTCAGCCATCGCAGCGGGATCGGTAATCACACCTAAGTTTGATCCAAAACTTTCGCGAGTTTTAGCATAGTTTCCCGCTTTAGGTACCAAAGCTTGCAACACATTACTCGGCACTAATAAACTCTTGGTTTGCAAACTCGTCAACAAGGTATCGAGTGCAGCAAATTGCATTTCAGGGCGAATATAATTCCAACGTACACCTGCGCCGACTTGTTGATAACTGTAATCTGTTCCGCCGATCCACTTCGCTGCGGCGTCGATTTGATAACGAGTCAGCAAGTAGATAGGCACAAACGCATCGGCTAATTCGCCATGGGGCTCATCGGCTAATAATGCATCTGAATTAAAATCGTCAATCGCTTTACGGCGCACGGTTTCTAAACGCACTAACTCAGCAACAGCATCGTTACCGCGATCCCATAAACTGGCATATGCATTACTGGCGCTAACACTGCGAGAATCTGCTTCACCAATATAACGAAAACCTTTAGTCAAGGTCGATGTTAACAATGCATCCGTTTGTTTTATATCACCATAACCATACGCTATGGTGTATTTATCCCACTCACCAATACCTTCACGATATGGGGTGGCGATATTGATTTTATCGTTTTGAATACTGGCATATGGATGCGGATAATCCATCACCGAGGCATCATCATTTGTTGATGCGGCAAAGTTATGATCCAGTCCTAAAGTATGGCCCACCTCATGCGCGGCTAACTGACGAATACGAGCAAGTGATAATGCCATTGCCGCGTCGGCTGCGGCTTTACGATCTGGCCATCCAGCAATCAGTCCCCTAGCGATGAGGTGATCTTGGCGAACTCTCAAACTGCCTAAGGTGACATTACCTTTAATAATTTCACCCGTTCGCGGATCGGTAACCGCTGCGCCATATGACCAGCCTCGGGTGGCGCGATGTACCCATTGGATCATGTTATAACGCACATCTTGAGGGTCAGCACCTTCGGGCAGTAATTCCACCTTAAAACCATCGATAAAGCCAGCGTCAGTAAAGGCCGTTTCCCACCAGCGGGCGCCTTCGAGTAAGGCGCTGCGGATCGGCTCTGGTACACCGGGATCAAGGTAATACACAATGGGCTTAACCACTTTGCTAGGCGCATCCCCAGGCGTGACCTTCTGTAATCGGTGGCGTAATAAATGACGTTGTATCAGCGGTTGATCAACCGCAGTAGAATAATCGGCATATTGATCAGACAAATAACCGCTCATAGGATGATAATTGCGGGCTTGATAACCGGCCTCTGGCAGTTGTACAAATGAATAACGCACCCGTACAGACAGCATTTTACCGTCTGGAGTGACTTGCTCAACTTGCTTACCCGCTTTGCTAGCCGTAAAGGTTAAATTAACATCAACATCTGCATTTCGTGCAAACGATTTAATCCCTTGCGGTAAAATGACGGAACGGCTGCTGTCTAAGCTATAGGTGCCTTGATTGGTTGCCGCCAACACATCAGTTACACCATGCAAATCATTAATCACTAGGTCATTAATTGCAACGATTGCCGTTTTACCTGCCACAACTTTACCGCGCCATAAAATCGACTCAGCAAAGGCTTGTGTAACCGCTTGGCGTTCAGCGACATTATCACTAGAGGCGCGAAAATTAGGATTAAGCTGCTTTAAAATAATGAAAGGGCCGTGCTGTTCAAACTGCACCATGCGGGTTTGGCCTAATTGGCCACGATCTAAACCAATATCATTTGAACCCACACCATGAGGTAAGCTGGTCAGCAATAAAAAGGGTTGATTGAGTTTATCTGCTTGTAGGTATAACTCAGCGGATTTAGCATCGTAAAATAGATTGATAAAGCCTGTTGCAGCCTCAGCATTGTTGATTATTGTTTGGGCTGAGTCGCTAGCCGCTATTGCGGCTGTAGAAAATAATGTTGCTGGCGTAATCGCCAGCAACAGTGCCAATGAAATACTACGGCGGACCATAATTAATCTCCTTGTCGGTAATGTCCTATCGTCAAAAGACTACTCGTCTTGATGATTGTGTTTATATGTAATCCAATGCGATAAGGTTTCAAATAATTCAGTAAGCACAATTGGCTTAGTGATATGGGCATTCATGCCTGCGGCTAAACTTTTTTCTTTATCACCGGACATTGCATGGGCAGTCATGGCAATAATCGGCATTTGTTCTTTACTAAAACGTTTGCGTAATTCTGCGGTAGCGGTTAATCCATCCATTATTGGCATTTGAATGTCCATTAACACTGCATCAAACGGCTTAGAATCGATCACATCTAACGCCACTTGGCCATTATCGGCAATCACCACTTCATAACCGGCACTTTTGAGTAATTCAGATGCCACTTGTTGATTAATAAAGTTATCTTCAACCAATAGCACTAAACCGGATGCTTTAGTAGGTTCGGCTTCAATAATAACCGGCATAGCATTAAGCTTTGGCTCTTTGGCAAAAGCATTAATAATTTCATCAAACAAGGCCGAAGCTTTGAACGGTTTTTGTAATACGGCATAAACAGAATCTTTTTGTAATTCATGGTCTAATGGTTCTGCTGCATAAGCTGTCATTAAAATAATAATCGGACGTTTTTCTAAGCTGCCGTCTTCAATCATTTGATCAACGGCTTTAATCACGTCACAACCGTTCATTTCTGGCATCATCCAATCTAGCAACAATAAATCGACCGGCTTTTTACGTAAAATCTCCAGAGCCTTTTGGCCGCTGTCGGCGGTATTCACTCCAAAGCTGAAATCTGTCATTAATGTAGAGTAAATCTGTAATGCACTTGGATTGTCATCAACCACCAGTGTAGTGAGATTATTTAATTGTTCTGGCACCACTAATGGCTCGACGACTTGTTCTTCGGCAATTTCAAAGCTAATGGTAAAACTGAAGGTACTGCCCGATCCTAGCTCGGACTCAACTTGCATGGTGCCGCCCATCATCGACACTAAATGTTTACTGATCGATAAACCTAAGCCAGTGCCGCCATATTTACGTGTGGTTGAACCATCTGCTTGTGAAAAGGCATCAAACAGCATTGCTTGTTGATCTTTACTGATCCCAATACCAGTATCGCGTACCCAAAACTTCATGGTAATGCGATCGTCACGCTCACCCACATCTTCACAACCCAGCTCAACTTCACCCGTTTGGGTAAATTTAACCGCATTAGACAATAAATTAACGATGACTTGGCCTAAACGCAGCGGATCGCCGTACAGGATAAGTCCTGCGGTGACTGGCGCATACAGCAGTAATTCAACGCCTTTCTCTTGCGCTTTCATGGCATTAATATCAATAACATGATCAAGCACTTTATCCAGCGGGAAAGCGACTCTTTCTAACTCTAATTTACCGGCTTCGATTTTAGAAAAATCTAGAATATCGTTGATAATACGCAGTAACGACTGCGCTGAGAAACCAGCTTTATGAAGGTAATCTTGCTGTTGCGGGGTTAAATTAGTCCGTTGCGCCAACTGCAGCATGCCAATAATCGCGTTCATTGGCGTGCGAATTTCATGACTCATGTTAGCCAAAAACTCACTCTTATACATATTGGCCAATTCAGCATCTTGTTTGGCTTCGAGCAAGGCCACTTCGTTACTCTTCTGACGGGTAATGTCTTTATGAGTACCGAGCATCCGCTTACTGCAACCGTCCTCAGAAAATTCGACTGCGCGACCACGGGATAACACCCAGTAATACTGGCCATTTTTACCGCGCATTCTGAACTCAATCTCATAAGTACCAACCGGATCACGCACATACTGAGAGCGATATTCCTGCACCCGGTCACGATCGTCAGGATGATACAATTCATCGATTGATTCGAGTAATGGCGGAAATTCATGGGCTTGATAACCTAACATCGAATAGAAGGCCGGATTACAAATAATCTGTTCCGAATCAATGTACCAATCCCACAATCCATCTTCTACCGCATCCATAGCAAGATGATAACGTTGCTCAGACATCCGCAATTGTTCAGCGGCCTCGTATTCACGAGTAATATCACGCCAAACGGAAATCAAACCTAATAGGTCGCCACGGCGATTATAAAATGGCAGTTTAAAGGTATCGAGTAATACTGGTTTACCTTCAATATTCACCCGCTCTTGGTAACGTAATGAATGCTGTTGGGTCAATACTTTGTTATCTTCCTCACCAATGCGCTGGCCCTGCTCTGGGCTAACCACTTCTGATGAGGTTAAGCCAATAATCTCATTTTCGCGGTAACCCAGCATTCTTTCTGCTGACTTGTTACAACCTAAATATTTACCTTCTTTGTCTTTAAACACAATCGCTTCAGGGATTGAGTCGATTAATGACCGCAGTAGTGCAAATTCACGTTCACGGCGCTCAGTCGTTTCACGTAAACGCTGAGTTCGGCGCGCCACTAAATTATCTAGGCGTTTATTTTGTTCGGCTAGATGATGAGTATATTGGCGGTTTTCTTCAAAAATACGGCTCACCAGTGCAAACCACGGCTCCCAGCCATGAGTCATTTTTTCCGGCGGTCTGATTGGTGTTTGAGAACACGCTTCCAAATGTGTTAGCAAGCGTGAAGCTGGGCTAACGAATGCACGACGCGTTTGCCAATGCACAATAGTAACCAGCAGCGACAGGGCCAGCACCACTAACAAAAAGCTCAGTTGCAGCTTGTCCCACGAATCTTTAAATAAATCATCTTCATCTTGCAAATACAGCAAGCGCCATGGGGCGTTATGCAGTGCAACGCTGTGAATATAATAGCCGTTACGTAAAATGCCTTCGTGGGCATCAAATAACTCAGATTCAGACAACGAATGTAACTCTGCCGGAATGCGCTGGCTAATGTGATAAACCTTATTCATCTCATTAGAATCAAAGTCACTGTGAGATAAAATATTGTTTTGCTGATCAAGCAAAATCACCGTACCAGGCATTTTAAAGTAAGTACGAATTTGCTTATCTAACGACGACAAGGTCATGTCTAAATTAATTGAACCAATAAACTCATCGTCTAAATATACCGGTAAACCTAGCGTAGTAATTAAGCCTTGGTGGGCTGAGTCAATGTAGGCCTCACTCCAAAATACGCTGCGTTGCGGGTTCATTGAAGGGGTCGATAATTGAAACTGTTTCTTATTGAGTAATTCATCTCTAAAGCGTAAGTCATTACTTTCCCATGGGTAAAATGACATCATTCGACGTTTAGAAATATAATAAATTGATGAGGCTTTAGGGGCTGCTTCTTTGGCAACGGGGAAAGATAATGATAGTTCAAACAGCATTTCCAACTCTTGGTAGAAGCTCTCACTACGTCCTTCTAGTGAGCCCGCACCAGTAATCCTGCCCATGTTAGTAAATGGCAAGCCGCTGTTAGCGTAATTGGGTTCTAAGGTAAAATACTGGCCATCTTCGTTAAACTTTTCATATTCTGGTAAGCGTTGTTTACGCACAAACTCACCCAAGCGTAAATGATCAACAGCCACATCACGTAAACTTTTCACGGCGCGAATACTCGACTCGAGCAATAAGTCGATCTGCATAACATGACGGGCAACCTGCTCTTCTCGCTGTTGAATTTGCTGCTCTTTTTGACGTTCAAACATAATGCCTGCCGTCAGTAACGCCATCACAATTACCCCGATATAAGTGTAGAACACCGCTCGGTTATAATTACGTTGAATAGGAGATTTTAGTTGTAAATCTGGCTCAGTCGGTTTCATTAACCACCCTTGATACAGCGTAAGAAAGACCCGCTGTCGAACGAATAACACCAAAAAATTCGGTAATATAAAACTATTGATTATGATATCAGGAACATAAGCTCAAGCACATGTATTAATAGCCCAAGGGACTTGCCCAACCTGCGGCCAATAAACATCACAAACCTTAAGACTTATTTAAAAGAGTGATAATACATAAGGTTACCCAATGTAACCTTATGTATGTATGAGAATATCAGCTTCTTTGGTGCAGATAACGCTTTCTATTGGTTAACCGATTACAGATGCTCCTCAGCAAATTCAGCTAATCGTGAACGAACCACACCATTGAGATAAATATTAGCACTGCCTTCAAAGTCTTTAAAACGCTCGACTATGTAGGTTAAGCCTGACGTCACTGCGGTTAAGTAAGTCGAATCTATTTGCGCTAAATTACCACTGCAGATCAGCTTAGTACCCTCACCCATTCGAGTGATCATGGTCTTAATTTGTGATGCGGTGAGGTTTTGGCATTCATCTAAAATGACCACTGAGTTTTGAATCGAGCGACCACGCATAAAGTTAATCGACTTAAATTGAATGTTGGCCTTTTCCATTATGTAGTTCACGCTGCCGCTAGGGTTAACATCATTTTTGTGGAGCACTTCTAAGGTATCGGTAATTGCCGCTAGCCAGGGAGTCATCTTCTCTTCCTCGGTGCCAGGTAAAAAACCTATCGACTCAGCAATTTCGGGGGTGTTACGAGTTACAATGATTTTGTCGTAACGTTTACGCTCAACCACCAGCTCTAATGCAGCCGCCATGGCTAATAGTGTTTTACCGCAGCCAGCGGGCCCCGTCAGAATAATCAGTTCGATGTCAGGATCCAGCAAGGCATCAAGTGCCATGCCTTGATAAATATTCTTCGGTTTAACCCCCCAAGCTTGATGATGCAATAAGCGATCGCGGCCACGATCAATGATCTCTAGGTATTGATCTGTTTTACTGGCAACACGGCCGCAAAAATCGGAACTGTCGTCAATTAAATACTGATTAAGATAAAAGTTTTCATTACCAAGATGCTCCAATGGTACTTGATGAACCGTATGGCGGTCTTTGCGATCGGTAGAGACTTTATCGATATTTTGCCAAAAATCACCCGGGAACTGGTAAAAGCCTTTAGCAAGAAAGCGCACATCATCAATCAATTGATCAGTACGATAATCTTCTACTCGCTCAATACCCGCGCCTTTGGCCTTTAAGCGCATGTTAATGTCTTTGGTAACGAGCACTACGATGCGGGGAAAATGAAGTTTTTGTAAATGCAGCGCGGTATTAATAATGCGGTTATCGTTATTATCGCCAGGGAGTGAGCCGATAATAAATTCTATTTGATGATCAGGAAAAATCGACAAATGCCCCGATACCTCAGCATGCTCCTCGCGTGTAGGTAATGGAACGCCTTTTAAAATTTGCTCCGGAGTAGTGGGTCCCCCCAAAATATCTTCTAATGCTCGTATGGCAACCCGAGCATCACGACTCACATCTCGCTTCCTGTCCTTAATACTGTCGAGCTCTTCTAACACAGTCATGGGAATAATTACGTCATGTTCTTTAAACGAATATATCGCTAAAGGTTCATGCAGTAACACGTTGGTATCCAGTACAAACAACTTTTTGTCGTCTTGTTGCATGGTGCCTCCAGAGTGCTCTCAATGAATAGAATCAGTATCACTTAGCTAAACGTATAACATTAAAGGGATAATTAAAGTCTTTATTGAAAACAGGCCATTGCCATAACAATGCTGCCTTCATAAAATATGCCACTGGCTGAAGAAAAACTCAATGTCATCATTAACGCCTTTGTTTCACACTATGACGTCAATGTGACGCTAACATGTCAAGATGGTGTAAAAATGAACATCTACACGATAAATCAATGCTAGAATTTCAATCTGGATGGGTTTGGTTTAACATACGCCCCCTTTTTTGTTTCACGCAATAAATGAGAGTAGAAGATGCCGTTTGCCTTAGGTCAACGCTGGATAAGTGATACCGAGTCAGAACTCGGATTAGGAACAGTCGTTCAAGTTGAAGGCCGCATGGTTACGCTGCTATTTCCTGCCACTGGAGAAAACCGGATGTTTTCTCGCAGTGAAGCTCCCTTAACCCGGGTTATTTTTAACCCCGGAGACACTGTCGAAAGCGGTGAAGGTTGGAGTATCACCATTGAAGAGCTTGAAGAAAAAAATCAATTGGTGATTTATCACGGGATCCACAGCGAAACCAAAGAAAAGGTCAGTCTTCGTGAGACGATGCTGAACCACAATATTCGTTTCAATAAGCCCCAAGACCGTTTATTTGCTGGGCAAATTGATCGCTTAGAACGCTTTGGTGTACGTTACCAATGTCAGTTATTACGCCACAAATTAGCCACATCAGACTTACTCGGTCAGCAAGGCCCACGAGTTGGCTTAATTGCTCATCAACAATGGATTGCTCATGAAGTCGGTAGTCGCTATGCGCCGCGTGTATTATTGGCCGATGAAGTAGGGTTAGGTAAAACCATTGAAGCGGGTTTAATTATTCATCAGCAGTTACTCACAGGTCGTGCTGAACGCATTTTAATTATCGTACCCGATACGCTACGTCACCAGTGGTTAGTTGAAATGTTACGTCGCTTTAATTTACGTTTTTCAGTATTTGATGAAGATCGTTGTGTTGAAGCTTATGCCGACAATGATAATCCGTTCTATACCGAACAATTGGTTATTTGTTCACTTGATTTATTGCGTAAGAAAAAACGTCTTGAACAAGCTGTCGATGCCGATTGGGACTTAATGGTTGTCGATGAAGCTCACCATTTAGAATGGTCAGAAGATGCGCCAAGCCGCGCCTATAAAATCGTTGAAGCGTTAAGTGAAGTCGTCCCTGGCGTATTGCTATTAACTGCAACACCAGATCAACTGGGCCATCAAAGTCACTTTGCTCGTTTGCGCCTACTCGACCCAGATCGTTTTTATGACTACGATGCTTTTTTAGCAGAAGAATCAAGCTATAAAGATGTGGCAGAAGCGGCTGAAGCATTAAGTAAAGACAGTAAATTACCCGACAGCGCCATTAATAGCTTAACCGAATTGCTGAGCGAAAAAGACATCGAGCCAAGTATCCGCTTGATCCAGTCAAAGGATGTTGATGCCGAATCACAGCAAGCGGCACGTCAAGAATTACTGCAAGAATTACTCGATCGTCATGGTACTGGCCGCGTTCTTTATCGTAACAGTCGCGCCTCAGTGAAAGGCTTTCCTAAGCGTTTGTTTAATGCCTATCCACAAGACATGCCAGCAC
>NZ_JBGOOV010000015.1:0-110143 GCF_041439795.1 Shewanella sp. 5S214 | reverse complement strand
CTTCCTACAGAGGACTTTCACCTCATTAGTTCATGCCCATGCTGGGCGTACACAAAAACAATCAGCGGAACGGTTTTAAGCTGCTTTCGCTTCGCTCAATCAATTTAAAACACGTCCGCTGTTGTTGGCGTTATCCATAGAAATTTTAATTCGAAACTCACTAATTCGAGCTAAAGGTCTAACTCGGAAATGTCCAAAAATCAGTTAGCCTCGTTTAGAAATTTATAAATTCTACTCTGAACTTGAGGTCGTTGAAGAAAATGACGTGAGCTAGCCATGGATGGCGAGCTAGCTTTGGAGGGGAAGGGACGCCCCATCTGAAGCGTTAGCATTTTCGAATAAGGCCGAGGCCGATTCCAAATAGAGTTAAAAGCTGGATACATTTCCGTCGCAACTTTTTCGCTGCTGCTGTTTGGTTAAATAGCGAAAATGTTGCCGGAACGGCAGGGGTGATCCAAGAGGGGATTGCTGTTGATCCCCTTTTGGCCCGTGCAGGGTGGAACCTTGCGATGTTACTTCAAACGAAGTTTGAAAAAGTCTGGTGTGGGTGAAGCGCCACGACGTTAGTGGCCGTAGGCCATAAAGTACAAAGCAAAAATAACACCTGGATTCCGGCTCAAAAGCATTGCCGGAATGACGCCGTATTTGGCCTGTGCAGGGTGGAACCTTGCGATCTTACGTCAAACGAAGTTTGAAAAGTCTGGTGTGGGCGAAGCGCCACGACGTTGGTGGCCGTAGGCCATAAAAGAACAAGGGTTCCCCTTTGCTGAACCTAAAGCAAATCCTTCATTCTGTGATACAACATTCCAGCAGCAAGTAATGGCGAGCGCAACATTGGGCCGCCAGGGAAAGTCATGTGTTTAATGTCATTAAACACATCAATGCGTTGTGATTGTTGGCTAATTGCTTCAGCTATTAATCTAGCAGCCATATGGGTGGCGTTTACACCATGACCTGCATAGGCTTGGGCGAAGTAGATGTTGGCTGCGTCGGGTAAGCGGCCGATTTGCGGCATGCGGTTGGCGCCAATGCCCATCATGCCACCCCATTCATAATCAATTTTGATGCCTTTTAATTGCGGGAACACTTTTTCAAGATTAGGTCTTAATTCAGCTTCAATATCTTTTGGGTCTTTACCAGAATAAGTGCATAAACCGCCAAACAATAAACGGCGGTCTGCCGATAAATGGAAGTAATCTAATGCCACGCGCATATCGGCAAATGCCATATTTTGCGGGATGATACTGGCACATTGTTGTTCGGTTAACGGCTCCGTGGCTAATAAGTAGGTGCCTGTGGGGAGTACTTTTCCGCCAAGAAAAGGGCTTAATTTATTGCCGATATAACCATTGCCAGCCAACACGAGATAGTTACAATTCACTTCGCCTTCAGCGGTAATCACTTTGGGTTTATTGCCTTTAATGATTTTTTCTGCGGCGCTGTATTCAAATAATTGTGCGCCAAGCTCACGAGCTACTTTTGCTTCACCCAAGGCTAGATTTAGTGGGTGCAAATGTCCGCTGCCCATATCAACTAATGCGCCTTGGTAAAAGTCTGAACCGATAACTTCACCTATTTGCGAACGATCCAGCAGTTTGATTGATTTTTGATAACCTTGGTCTTTTAGATCTTGGTATTCTGCAGCTAAATCATCCATATGTCGTGATTTTACGGCTAAATCGCAATAGCCCATATGCAAGTCGCAATCGATTTTATGATCGGTAATTCGCTGCGTGACGATATCAACCGCTTCAAAACCCATTTGCTGAATGGCTTTTACGCCTTCACCACCAATTTCATTGCGGAATTGAGTCGCGTCATGCCCTATGCCACGGATCAGTTCACCACCATTACGCCCAGATGCGCCCCAACCAATGCGTTTAGCTTCGAGTAATACCACACTGTAACCACGTTGTCTGAGTTCAATAGCGGTATTAATCCCGCTGAATCCACCCCCCACAATACACACATCTGCCGTTATATTTTCGGTCAGTTTTGGGTGCTGATAAAGCTCTTTTGCTGTCGCGACATAAAAGGAATCTGGGTACTGTTGGCTATGAATCGGGGTATTACGTGGCATATACTCTCCAAGCTATTGATTGTATTATAATAATAGATTTTAAATAAATAGTTAGATGCAAGGTGACACATCTAGAGTGTGCATTTTATTTAACACTTATTTAGTGTAAAATACAATTGCTTTGATTTAAGTAAGTTATCATGCTTAATTAGTACAGATTTTTGGTAAAGTGTTAATAATCTGCAACACTTAGTCGCAGGCTATCAGTCAAGATTTAATAGGGGAATAAATTTGGATATTGGTACAAGCCTAAAAGCTGTTCGCAAATTGAAAGGGTTATCTCAACGCGAGTTGGCCAAGCGTGCAGGGGTGACCAACAGTACAATTTCAATGATTGAGAAAAACAGTGTCAGTCCTTCGGTGAGTTCACTGAAAAAGGTCTTATCTGGGATCCCGATGTCATTAGTCGATTTCTTCTCAATTGATGACGGTTCTGTTGGAGACCTGAAAGTGGTTTATCGCAGTAATGAGTTGCTCGATATTGGTACTGGTGAATTAGTCTATAAGCTAATTGGCCGAGATTACCCCAACCGAGCAATGTCAGTGATGAGTGAAACATACCCAGTGAATGCTGATACCGGCGCTGAAATGCTGCAGCACAAGGGTGAAGAAGGCGGTATCATTGTCTCTGGTAAACTTGAGCTTACTGTGGGTGAAGAAGTTTTTACTCTTGAAGAAGGTGACAGTTATTATTTTAACAGTGAACAACCACACCGTTTTCGTAACCCATTTGAGCAAGCTTGTAAGGTTGTAAGCGCAACGACCCCCGCTGATTTTTGATGGTTTATCATTCATTTCTTTCTGCTATATCGACTGTTTTTGTTCAAGGGAATAGCGCAAGATCATCCATTAATCTAGCTATTCCCACCTATCAAAAGTAAATAATGAGTCTACTTTTTGCTGTTACAGACTCTCCTCCTAGCATGTGATTATTGTTTTGTGTAAAGAATATTAAGCAACAAATTCCCTTTTATTGTGCATTCATCTCCCCATTTTGGCGCATTTTATCGTGATAACTCATCAATGTTGATGAGATGATTTTTTTATACATCTTGGTTGATTTAAAGTTAATGCAATGTATTTAAAGTGTTTTAATTTATTTTCATTAAAAGTTATTTTTATCCTCCGTTATCCTCTTGCCTAGCTAAAAAAATCCGTGTAGTGTGTGAAAAAATGAACACGTAAAACAATAAGTTCATCACATTCTTTGCTAAAGGTGAGATATGTCTCAGTCAGGTATTCCCCTCATAGGGGTAGTAGCGTGCAATCAGCAAATAGGTCTTCATCCATTTAACATAGTGGGCGAAAAATATTTGTTGAGTGTGGTCAATGGCGCAAAAGGTTTTCCCTTAGTTATCCCATCGCTTGGTGTCGATGCGCCTATTGACGCTATTCTTGCTCGTCTTGACGGCATTCTTTTCACTGGCTCACCATCAAATGTTGAACCTCACCACTACCTAGGGCTCCCTAGTGATGAGGGCACTCATCATGATCCCAAGCGTGACGCAATAACCTTACCCATGATAAAAGCTGCGATTGATGCCGGTATTCCGGTATTGGGTATTTGTCGTGGTTTTCAAGAAATGAATGTGGTGTATGGTGGCAGTTTGCATCAAAAGCTACATGAAGTTGGCACGTATATTGAACATCGTGAAGATAAGAAAGCCCCTTTAGATGAACAATATGGTATTTCGCATCAAGTAAATCTTGTCGCTGGCGGGCTTCTTCACGATGCATGGGGCTGTAACACCGCAGAGGTTAACTCTGTTCATACTCAAGGCGTTGATCGTCTTGGTGAGGGGTTACAGCCAGAAGCATTCGCTCCAGACGGATTAGTCGAAGCATTTTCTGTTAAAAATGCTAAAAATTTTGCATTAGGTGTTCAATGGCATCCAGAATGGAAAGTAACTGAAAATGCATTCTATACTGCTATTTTCGAAGCATTCGGACAAGCCTGTAGACATTATGCGGCAACACAAGTGAGATAAAAATGGATAAGTTAATCGCTTTTTTGAAAGACAAAAAAATTACCGAAGTTGAATGTGTTATCAGTGACATGACTGGGATTGCACGTGGCAAGATAGCCCCAGTAGATAAGTTTGTATCAGAAAAAGGCATGCGTTTACCTGAGAGTGTGTTGTTACAAACTGTGACTGGTGATTTCATCGATGATGAGATTTACTATCAACTTCTTGATGATGCCGATATCGATTTTGTTTGTGTGCCAGACGAAAACGCTGTTTTCATGCTGCCATGGACTGTTGAAGCTACCGCTCAGGTTATTCACGATTGTTATGATCGTATGGGCAACCCGATTGAACTGTCACCGCGTAATGTATTGAAGAAAGTACTAAAGCTTTATGAAGATAAAGGCTGGGAACCGGTTATTGCGCCAGAAATGGAATTCTACCTCACCAAACGCTCTGACGACCATGATTTACCGCTTAAGCCACCTATTGGTCGCTCTGGTCGCCCAGAAGCTGGACGTCAGTCTTTCTCTATCGACGCCGCTAACGAATATGATCCTTTGTTCGAAGACATGTATGACTGGTGTGAAGTTCAAGGCCTTGATATTGATACCTTGATCCATGAAGACGGTCCGGCACAAATGGAGATTAACTTCAGCCATGGCAATGCATTGTCATTAGCCGATCAAGTGTTCATTTTTAAGCGTACATTGAAAGAAGCTGCGTTAAAGCATGATGTGTGTGCCACATTTATGGCCAAGCCAGTTACCGATGAACCTGGTAGCGCAATGCACATTCACCAAAGCGTGCTTGATATTAAAACCGGTAAAAACATTTTCACTAAAGAAGATGGTACTCAAAGCAAATTATTCCTTAGCTACATTGCGGGCTTACAACAATACATTCCAGAATTGTTACCGTTAATGGCGCCAAGTGCTAACTCGTTCCGCCGTTTCTTGCCTGGTACATCTGCACCCGTAAACCTTGAATGGGGCGTTGAAAACCGTACTTGTGGCTTACGTATTCCAGAATCATCACCACAAAATCGTCGTATTGAAAACCGTATTCCAGGTGCCGATGCTAACTGTTATCTGGCGATTGCTGCCAGCTTATTATGTGGTTATATCGGTATGGTTGATGATTTAAAACCTTCTACGCCTGTGACCGGCAAGTCAAACGAAAGCCGTACTAATAATGACAACTGCTTACCTTTGACCTTAGAAGAAGCGTTAGTTGCGATGCAAACCAGTGATGCTTGTATTGAGTATCTCGGTCAATCATTTACCACAGGTTTTGTGGCGGTAAAGCAAGCAGAGCTTGAAAACTTTAGACGTGTTGTAAGTTCATGGGAACGTGAGTTCTTATTATTAACCGTGTAATGATAGTTGAGAACGTTAACTTAGATTACTAATGTTTGTGGATAACAACAGGTAGCAAATAAACATTAATTTGTTACCTGTTTGTAAGGATACCAGTATGCCAAACCCATTACCGACAGATGCGATGAGCCAGCAACATGAGCTTGAGCGTCTGCAAACTGCAGATAAACAACATTTTATTCATCCATTCACCGACTCAAAGGGGTTAGCCGAAAAAGGGACTCGGGTGATTGAACGTGCAGATGGCGTCTATTTGTGGGATGTAATGGGACATAAACTGCTCGATGCGATGGCAGGTTTATGGTGTGTCAATGTGGGTTATGGTCGCCAGTCAATCGTTGATGCCGCCAGCCAGCAGATGCAGAAGCTACCTTTTTATAATAGTTTTTTTCAATGCTCTCATCCTCCTGCAATTGAGTTAGCTCAAAAAATTGCTTCTCTGGCTCCAGCGCACATGAATAATGTGTTTTTTACCGGGTCAGGCTCTGAGTCAAATGACACTAATTTGCGCATGGTGCGACGTTATTGGGATTTAAAAGGTAAGCCAAACAAGAAAACCATTATCAGTCGAGTGAATGCTTACCATGGTTCAACGGTTGCCGGGGCCAGTTTAGGTGGTATGTCTGGCATGCATGAACAAGGTGATTTACCTATTCCTGGTGTGGTGCATATTGCGCAACCTTATTGGTATGCAGAGGGCAAGGACTTGTCTGCTGAAGCATTTGGGTTACAAACAGCACAGGCATTAGAAGCCAAAATCATTGAGCTAGGCGAAGATAATGTTGCCGCGTTTATTGCTGAACCTTTTCAGGGCGCGGGTGGAGTGATTATTCCACCTTCAACATATTGGCCCGAAATAAAACGCATTTTAGCCAAATACGATATTCTATTTATTCTTGATGAAGTGATCAGCGGCTTTGGCCGCACCGGAAAGTGGTTTGCGGCAGAGTATTTTGATTTGCAGCCAGATCTCATCACTATCGCCAAAGGCATGACTTCGGGTTATGTGCCAATGGGCGGGGTGATTGTGTCAGACAAAGTGGCAGACGTTATTAAGCAAGAATGTGGCGAATTTACCCATGGTTTTACTTATTCCGGTCATCCGGTTGCCGCTGCCGCTGCATTAGAGAATATTCGTATTATTGAGCAAGAAAAATTAGTTGAACGTGTGGCAAATGATAGTTCGCCGTATTTACAGTCGCGCTTACAACAACTGGCCGAACATCCATTAGTGGGTGAGGTTCGCGGCATTGGTTTGGTTGCCGCCATAGAGTTAGTGAAAGATAAAGCATTACGGCAGCGATTTGACGCCAAGGTCGGCGTTGGAACATATTGCCGCGATGCGTGTATCACTCATGGTTTGGTTATGCGTTCGGTCGGCGACACTATGATTATTTCGCCACCATTAACCATTAGCCACGCAGAAATTGACGAGCTAGTGAGTAAAGCAACCCAAGCATTAAATGACACTTATCAACACCTAAATATGCTCAACTAATACATAATTACTGAATGATTATTGCGATATAGTGATTTTTTAACCAATTGCATTTAGCAGATCTAGTAATCGAAAATGTTTTTGATAGTATTCACAGTGAAAGGCGAAAGTGATGTTGCGTTAACCATACCGATGCATAGTTAAGTTGTAGCATTGGATAATTTCTTTCAATAGAAAGAAGATTTTACACGCTGTTAAGATCTAGCGAAAAAAACGAATGTCAGTACCATTCTGACCATTATCCAAAAGGGAGAAAGTATGAAGCTATTAAACAAACTATCCACAGTGGCCTTAATTACAGCAGGTGTGTTTGCTAGCACCGCTATTCAGGCTCAGGAAGTGGTTAAAATGTACAACTGGTCGGATTATATTGCCGAAGATACTTTAGCCAATTTTGAGAAAGAAACCGGTATTCATGTCATTTATGACGTGTTCGACAGCAATGAAGTACTTGAAGCAAAATTACTTTCTGGCCACAGCGGTTATGACATTGTTGTTCCGTCTAATCACTTTTTAGCGAAGCAAATTAAAGCGGGCGCTTTTCAAAAACTTGATCGCGCTAAGTTGACTAATTATGCCAACTTAAAGCCTGATTTAATGAAACAGCTTCAAAAAGCCGATCCCGATAACCAGTATGCAATCCCTTATTTATGGGGCACTAATGGTATCGGATACAATATCGATAAAGTCAAAGCGGTATTAGGTGAAGATGCGCCATTTGATTCTCTAGAGTTAATTTTTAATCCTAAGTACGCAGAAAAAATCGCATCATGTGGTTTTTCGATGTTAGATTCTGCTGACGATATGTTACCTCAAGCGCTGATTTATTTAGGCTTAGATCCTAACAGTAAAAATCCTGATGATTATGAAAAAGCCGCCGAAGTATTGGAAAAAGTACGTCCTTACGTCACGTATTTTCATTCCTCACGCTACATCTCTGATTTAGCGAATGGCGATATTTGTGTCGCGTTTGGTTTCTCTGGTGATGTATTCCAAGCAGCTGCACGTGCAGATGAAGCCGGTAATGGTAATAAGATTGGCTATTCTATTCCAAAAGAAGGCGCCAACTTATGGTTTGATATGTTAGCTATTCCACAAGATGCCACTAACATTGATAACGCCCATAAGCTGATAAACTATTTACTTCGCCCTGAAGTGATTGCACCTATCAGTAACTATGTTGCTTACGCAAATCCTAACGCACCAGCACAAGCATTAGTTGACGAAGCTATCCGTAATGACCCAGCCATTTACCCACCTCAATCGGTAATTGATAAGTTATATATTGGTGATATTCGTCCATTAAAAATTCAACGTGTAGTCACACGTGCTTGGACTAAAGTGAAGTCAGGTCAATAACCTTTCTCGCTCATAACAGGGCGAGTTCCTCGCCCTGTTTTTTAAACATATTTATGTATTTATTGGCTAATTTAGCCATCTAACAGATTGTTACGTGTGCCCTTAAACAGACTTTTCTGTTGTGGTATGCACACTCCAAAAAGGCGGAGCAGTATTATGGTAAACACCTCGGGCGTCACCAATAAACCAATCACAAAGACGCAAGATAAAGTACTGCTTAAAATTGAGCGTGTGAGTAAAATTTTCGACGACGTCCGTGCAGTAGACGATGTGTCGTTAACCATTAATCGTGGCGAAATATTTGCGCTGCTGGGTGGTTCAGGTTCTGGTAAGTCAACTTTATTACGTATGTTAGCGGGCTTTGAAAAGCCAAGTGAAGGGCGTATTTTCCTTGATGGTGTCGACATAACTGATATGCCGCCATACGAGCGTCCTATTAATATGATGTTCCAATCATATGCATTATTTCCGCATATGACGGTTGAGCAAAATATCGCTTTTGGATTAAAGCAAGACAAAATGCCCAAGGCTGATATTGCCGTGCGGGTTAAAGAAATGCTTAAACTGGTGCACATGGAAAAGTACGGTAAACGTAAACCGCATCAGTTATCAGGTGGCCAGCGTCAGCGTGTGGCACTCGCTCGTTCGTTAGCGAAACGACCTAAATTATTATTACTTGATGAGCCAATGGGCGCATTAGATAAAAAGCTGCGTACGCAAATGCAGTTAGAAGTGGTCGATATTTTAGAAGCGGTAGGCGTGACTTGTGTGATGGTTACCCACGACCAAGAAGAAGCCATGACCATGGCTGGACGCATTTCTATTATGCATGAAGGGTGGATTGCACAAACTGGCAGCCCAATGGATATTTATGAGTCGCCGGCCAGTCGAATGGTGGCAGAGTTTATTGGTACGGTTAATTTATTTGATGGTGAGATCATCGAAGATGAAGTTGACCACGCAATCATTAAGTCTCCAACCTTATCGCAGCTGTTTTATATTGGTCACGGTATTTCAACCAGCCTTGAAAATAAACATGTATTTTTAGCTTTGCGCCCAGAAAAAACCATTATTAGCCGTCAAAAGCCCGAAAGTGATTACAACTGGGCCCATGGTGTAGTGCATGATATTGCTTATCTTGGTGGCTTATCAGTGTATTACATTAAGTTAAAAAACAATCAAATTGTCCAATGCTCAATGATCAATCGTGAACGCCGCGCCGATCATCCTACATGGGAAGAAGAGGTTTACATCAGTTGGGAAGACACCAGCGGGGTTGTATTAAACTCATGAAGAATCCATTGAAAATTTTCAAAGGCCGACATCTCACCATGGGGATTCCATACCTATGGTTGTTATTGTTTTTTGCCTTACCGTTCGCCATTGTGCTAAAGATCAGTTTTTCTACTGCTGCGATTGCGATTCCACCTTACGAGGCAACATTTAATTATGTAGATGAGGCACTCAATATATTCGTTAACTTGGGTAACTATTTATTGTTATTGCAAGATTCGATGTATTACATGGCTTATCTGACCTCATTAAAAATGGCTTTCTTTGCCACTATTGGGTGTTTGGTACTCGGTTTTCCAATGGCTTATGCCATTGCCCGTGCTCCAGTAAAAATGCAGGCGGTATTACTGCTGTTGGTCATGCTGCCATCGTGGACTTCATTTTTGATCCGTATTTATGCTTGGATGGGTATTTTAAGCAATAACGGTCTAATTAATAACGCCTTGATGTGGTTAGGGGTTATTTCAGAACCGATACAAATGCTCAATACTAACTTTGCTGTGTACATAGGTATTATTTATGCCTACCTGCCGTTTATGATTTTGCCGCTGTACGCCACTTTGGTTAAATTGGATTTAAGCTTAATTGAAGCGGCCTCAGATTTAGGCTCTAGCAGTCTTAATACCTTCTGGAAAATCACTCTACCATTATCAAAGGGCGGTGTTATCGCTGGCTCTATGTTGGTATTTATCCCTGCAGTAGGTGAGTTTGTTATTCCTGAATTACTGGGCGGCCCAGACACATTAATGATTGGTAAGGTGTTGTGGCAAGAGTTCTTTAATAACCGCGACTGGCCTGTAGCGTCATCATTAGCCATTGTGATGTTAGCGTTACTGATTATCCCGATTACCTTGTTCCATCGATATCAGTCACGCAACATGGAGAACGATCTATGAAGAATTTAAGTTTCTCTAAAGTGATGTTGTGGTTTGGATTGATATTTTTATATGCGCCAATGCTTATTTTGGTGATCTATTCATTTAATGAATCAAAATTGGTTACCGTATGGGGAGGCTTTTCACCTAAATGGTATGGCGAACTATTTCAAGATGAGCAAATATTAAATGCCGTCTGGACCAGTTTACGCATCGCCTTTTACAGTTCTACTATGGCGGTGATAATTGGTACGATGGCGGCATTTGTTATGACCCGTTTTAGACGCTCATGGGCTAAGTTAACCCTGTCTAATATGATTACTGCTCCTTTGGTTATGCCAGAAGTCATCACCGGTTTGTCGTTATTATTATTATTTGTACAGATATCAGAAACCTTTGGCTGGCCCACTGAACGTGGCATGTTTACCGTGTGGATTGCTCACTCTACTTTCTGTGCGGCTTATGTTGCTGTGGTGGTGTCGTCAAGACTGCGTGAACTGGACTTATCAATTGAAGAAGCGGCGATGGATTTAGGTGCAACGCGATTAAAAACCTTCTTTTTGATTACCATACCCATGATAGCCCCATCTCTTATTGCTGGTTGGTTATTATCATTCAGTTTGTCATTAGATGATTTAGTGATTGCCAGCTTTACCTCTGGTCCGGGTTCTACAACCTTACCCATGGTCGTGTTTTCGTCTGTGCGTTTAGGGGTATCACCTAAGATTAACGCGCTAGCGACAATTATTATTTTAGCTGTGTCCTTGGTTGCTTTCCTGTCTTGGTATTTAGCCCGCCGAGCAGAGAAAAAAGCCAAAGCTGCGATGGAATAACATCATTCAATAGACCAAGATTAAAAGCCATACTGACATCAGTATGGCTTTTTTATTCGCTATGTCTGCTACTCAAATGTTTTTACGCTATTTTGATTACGTGGGTGTTTAATATATTCTACAAAGTGTCAAAAATTTCATAGTAAATGCTAGTTTTTGAATTTGCTTAAGTGTAGGATGAATCAGTTGTTTTACGTTTTGAACCTATAAAGGAAGTGCTATGTCCGCCACACCTCATGCTAGTTCATATTATGCCGCGTCGGCTAATGATAAAGTTGAACGCCCTCGCTTAGAATCTATAATTGAAACAGATGTTTGTATCATTGGCGCGGGCTATACCGGGCTGTCTTCTGCATTACATTTATTAGAAAGCGGCATGAAAGTTGTGGTGCTTGAAGCAGCAAGGATTGGCTGGGGAGCATCCGGTCGAAACGGTGGTCAAATCGTCAATTCATTTAGTCGCGATATTGATTCTATTGAAGGTGTTGTCGGCAAAGAACAAGCTAAGCTATTTGGCAAAATGGCATTCGAAGGCGGCCAAATTATTCGTGATCGTATTGCCAAATATAACATTGATTGTGATCTAAAAGACGGCGGTGTATTTGCCGCCATGAACGCAAAACAAATGCGTCATTTAGAAGGTCAAAAATCCTTATGGGAAGCGCATGGTCATAACAACCATTTAGAGTTACTCGATCAAAATGGCATACGTAATGTCGTCAATACCGATTTATATGTTGGTGGTTTGCTCGATAAAAGCGGTGGTCATATTCACCCTCTAAACCTTGCTTTAGGCGAGGCTCGTGCGGTTGAATCTCTTGGTGGGCTAATTTTTGAAGACTCTGCTGTTATAAAGGTAGATGACGGTGCTTCACCGATTGTGCATTCCGCGCTGGGCCAAGTTAAGTGTAAATACGTGGTAGTTGCAGGTAATGCATATTTAGGTAAGTTACTGCCAGAGCTGCAAGCTAAATCCATGCCGTGTGGTACTCAGGTGATCACCACTGAACCATTGTCTGACGAAATGGCAGCCAGTTTACTGCCACAAGATTATTGCGTAGAAGACTGTAATTATCTATTAGATTATTACCGCCTTACTGGAGATAAACGCCTGGTATTTGGTGGCGGAGTAGTTTACGGCGCACGCGATCCTGCTAACGTTGAAGCCTTAATTATGCCTAAGTTATTAAAGACCTTCCCGCAATTAAAAGGGACTAAGGTGGATTACGCTTGGACAGGTAATTTTTTAATGACCTTGTCGCGTTTGCCGCAAGTGGGACGTATTGGCGACAATATTTATTACTCACAAGGCTGTAGTGGCCATGGGGTTACCTACACTCATTTGGCGGGTAAGCTGATTGCTGAAATGCTTAATGGTCAAGCCACACGTTTTGATGCTTTTGCCGCATTACCTCATTATCCATTCCCTGGTGGTCATGCTATGCGTGTACCGTTTAGTGCCATAGGCGCTTGGTATTACACCCTTAGAGATAAGTTTGGAATTTAACCTGCTTTACGTACTGGTAGAGAGAGTGCGAGTAGGTTGAGTACAAACGTCAGTTTAGGAGAATATTGTGAAATTAATCGATCCAAGTTTATTACGTCAACAGTGCTACATTAATGGCCAGTGGTGCAATGCCGATAGTGGTAAAACGATTGCCATAGCGAATCCAGGCACGCATGAGGTCATTGGTCATGTTCCTGTGATGGGCAATACCGAAACACTTGCGGCTATCGACGCTGCAAATGCGGCGCTACCAGCGTGGCGAGCATTAACCGCAAAAGAGCGCGGCCAAAAGCTGCGTCGTTGGTTTGAGCTAATGTTGCAACACAGTGATGATTTAGCACTATTGATGACCACAGAACAAGGTAAACCACTTGCCGAAGCCAAAGGTGAAGTGGCTTATGCCGCGTCCTTTATTGAATGGTTTGCAGAAGAAGCTAAGCGTGTGTATGGCGATACTATTCCTGGGCATCAAGCAGATAAACGTATTACGGTTATTAAGCAGCCTGTTGGCGTTACCGCGGCGATTACACCATGGAATTTCCCTGCGGCTATGATTACTCGTAAAGCCGCGCCAGCATTAGCTGCTGGTTGTACTATGGTCGTTAAGCCTGCGCCGCAAACGCCATTTACCGCATTAGCATTAGCCGAGTTAGCTGAGCGTGCTGGTATTCCTGCAGGTGTATTTAGTGTGGTTACCGGTGACTCAATCGCCATCGGTAAGGCCATGTGCGACAGCCCAATTGTGCGTAAGTTATCGTTTACTGGCTCAACACCAGTTGGTATTAAACTGATGGAGCAATGCGCGCCAACACTGAAAAAACTATCACTTGAGCTAGGTGGCAATGCACCGTTTATCGTATTCAATGATGCAGATATTGATGCTGCCGTTGAAGGTGCAATGATTGCCAAATATCGTAATGCGGGTCAAACCTGTGTGTGTGCTAATCGTATTTATGTGCAATCGGGCGTTTACGATGAATTTGCGCAACGTCTCGCTGTCGCGGTGGCTAAGCTTAAAGTGGGACTAGGTACAGAAACGGGTGTAACCACTGGACCATTAATCAACGCCGATGCCGTAGCAAAAGTTCAGCTTCATTTAGATGATGCTGTAGCAAAAGGTGCGCAGATCCTTGCTGGTGGTAAACCTCATGATCTTGGTGGCTATTTCTTCGAACCGACTATTTTAACCGGCGTAACACGCCAGATGTTAGTCGCAACCGAAGAGACTTTTGGTCCTTTGGCTCCATTGTTTAAGTTTGATGATGTTGATGATGTGATCAAGCAAGCAAACGACACTGAGTTTGGTTTAGCGGCGTATTTTTACGGTCGTGATATTTCGTTAGTGTACAAGGTTGCTGAAGCGCTTGAATATGGCATGGTTGGCGTCAACACAGGATTAATCTCGACTGAAGTAGCACCTTTTGGTGGTATTAAATCGTCTGGGTTAGGCCGTGAAGGTTCAAAGTTTGGTATCGAAGAATACCTGGAAATGAAATATATCTGCATGTCAGTTTAAGAGAGTGGGCAATGACTAAAACAAATGATGGACTAATGGCACGTCGCCAAGCGGCAGTGGCTCAAGGTGTAGGACAGATCCACCCAATCTTTACTGAACGAGCGGAAAACGCCACAGTATGGGATGTTGAAGGCCGTGAATATATTGATTTTGCAGGTGGTATCGCCGTACTTAACACCGGCCATTTACACCCTAAAGTTAAAGCAGCAGTGGCAGCGCAGTTAGAGGCGTTTTCACATACTTGTTTTATGGTGCTTGGCTACGAAAGTTACATTGAAGTGTGTGAAAAACTCAATCATCTGGTGCCTGGTGACTTTGCTAAAAAAACCGCGTTGTTCACCAGTGGTTCGGAAGCGGTCGAAAACGCCGTTAAAGTCGCGCGGGCTTATACCAAACGAGCGGGGGTTATTGCATTTACGTCTGGTTACCATGGTCGCACTATTGCTGCCTTGGCATTAACTGGCAAAGTAGCACCCTACAGTAAAGGTATGGGCTTAATGTCAGCTAACGTGTTTAGAGCTGAATTTCCATGTGAAATGCATGGCGTGTCTGAAGACGATGCTATGGCATCGATTGAGCGCATTTTTAAAAATGATGCTGAGCCTGCTGATATTGCTGCCATCATTTTAGAACCCGTTCAAGGCGAAGGTGGTTTCTACGCTGTGACGCCGTCATTTATGAAACGTCTACGTGAACTCTGTGACGCCCATGGCATTGTATTAATCGCTGATGAAGTGCAAACCGGTGCGGGTCGTACAGGCACGTTTTTTGCGATGGAGCAAATGGGCGTAGCAGCAGATATCACTACCTTTGCTAAGTCAATTGCCGGTGGTTTCCCATTATCAGGCATTACTGGTAAAACCGAGGTGATGGATGCCGTTACTGCAGGTGGTTTGGGCGGCACTTATGGTGGTAGTCCTATTGCTTGTGCTGCGGCATTAGCCGTTATCGAAGTGTTTGAAGAAGAGCAATTGTTAGCCCGTGCCAATGAAGTGGGTAACAAACTCAAATCAGCATTAACCGACATGCAGGCTAAATACCCGCAAATTGCTGATGTTCGAGGCTTAGGTGCAATGATCGCTATTGAGCTGATGGAAGACGGTGAGCCTGCGCCGCAGTATAGTGGCAAAATTTTAGCTGAAGCGCGAAGTCGTGGGCTTATTTTATTGTCATGTGGCACCTACGGTAACGTTATTCGTGTATTAGTTCCGTTAACAGCGCCTGATGCACAAATTGATGCCGGTCTGGCGATTATGGATAGCACATTTCAAGCGGTGTTTAAATAACCAGTCTTTTTATGATCTAGAATAAATAAAATCCTGCTTTTGTGGGGTTTTTTTTGGATTAAACAAACTTAATTTTTAAAGCTGACTACACTTTTTTTATATCTAAAAATCATACTAAAGCAGGAGCCCACTTGAATGAAGGAATTATCCATTAGGTCAAAGTTGTTATGGATCACCTCGACATTATTTATTGTCACAGTAATTTCACTTTCTCTAAGTCTCTGGCTGGGATTAAAAGAAAAAAATGCTGAGTTAGCCACACAAGTAGAGATAGCGCTAAAGCAAGAGATTAACGACAAACTGTCAGCAAGAGCCGGGGAATATGGCGAACGAGTGGCGGGATTTATTAATGAGGCCTATAGGATCCCTTTTTCATTTGCTGGCTTACTTGAGCAAAGCTCAAAAAAAGATCCTTTAAGTCGTGAACGTGTTGAGTTGTCTGTCGCTGCAATACTTCAAAAAAATAGCCAACTGTCATCTATGTACGCGCAATTTGAACCAAATGGTTATGATGGTCTTGATAGTGAATACACTCAAGGTGCACCTCACAGTGTCGTGAGCTCGGGCACCATGGAAATATATTATACTCGCAATGATGATGGCACTGTTGAGCAGAACCAAGTTGATGATGCAGCTGAAAAATATATTACGACGTTAAATGAGTTTGGTATGCGCGAAGCAGAGTGGTACTTATGCGCTAAAGATACTAAGAAGCCTTGTTTAATGGAGCCTTATTTATACGAAATCACCCCAGGTAATACAGCGTTAATGACCTCGCTAACCGTGCCTGTGATTGTTGATAACCAATTTAAAGGTTTAGTTGGTGCAGATATTAATTTGCCGATATTTCAAACCATGATCATGGAATTATCTAAAAGCTTATATGGTGGAGAGGCCAAGGTGACCTTGGTGAGCCAAAAAGGATTTGTGGTCGCTGCCAGTCATTATAAAAAACTTGCTAGACCCTTGAGTGAGTCTGTAGGGCCAGAATTGGCCAAAAAACTGTTGGCGTTAAACAATTCATCGGGGTTTGTTAATGAGCCCAATACTATCGCTGTGGCTTATCCTATTAATATTCCTATCGCCAATGCGACTTGGTCATTGATTATTGAAGCGCCAAAAAGTAACGCATTTATGGCGGTTGATGATATGAACACTGCCATGAATGAGATGGCAACGTCGCTGGGAAGTTTACTGCTAACCATAGGCATCATAGTTACCGCTATTGCTGTACTGATTATCAGTCTGGTGATTAAGAGCATTATTTCGCCGCTTAATATGATCCAAGCTAGGGTTGAGAATCTTGCCAGTGCAGAAGGTGATTTAACCCAATCGATTGAAGTTGAATCCCATGCGGAATTAATTGCTCTTGGCAGTGGTATCAATGCCTTTATTGCGAAATTACGTTATCTGATCTCCGAACTAAAAGTGCTTGCAGACCGCTCACAGCAAGAAAGTATTAAGTCGGCAGACATCGCTAAGCACACTCGCGAAAGTGTTAATCGTCAATATGGCGAAATTGAAAGTGTGGTTACCGCGGTCAATCAAATGAGTGCTACCGCGCTAGAAGTGGCAAAAGCTTCTGAGCAAACGGCAATGGAAACCGAGTCAATGACTGTCAATGTTAAAGATGGTCAGTCGCGTTTAACCCAGGCTATGGTGTTTGTTGAAGGTATGTCGACAGATTCTGAGCAAGCTCAGAAAGCGGTGGGCATGGTGTCGCAAAGTAGCTCCAATATTAGCCGCATTTTAGAGGTGATTAGTTCGATTGCTGAACAAACTAATCTCTTAGCACTAAACGCAGCGATTGAGGCGGCCCGTGCCGGAGAACAAGGTAGAGGCTTTGCTGTTGTTGCTGATGAAGTGAGGACTCTAGCGTCTAGAACGCAAAAGTCGACTAATGAAATTAGTACCTTAATTGAATCGTTACAAAAAGAAGTTAAAAATGCTTCGAGTATTATTGATAAAGGCGCTCAAGGTGCACAAAAAGCCGTAGAGCAAACTCAGCTGGCATTGCAGTCGCTTAATGCCATCGTAGAACAAATTAACGAGGTGTCTGGTCAGGTGACGCATATTGCTACCGCCGCAGAAGAGCAGAGTGCGGTAACCGAAGAGGTTAATCGTAACATTACTGGTATTTCTGATTCTGCATCAGAATTGTCACAGCTCGCCGATAGTGCTCAGCAAAGCAGTGACAGTTTAGCTAAGCTAGTGGATGAGCAGCATCAGCAGTTAGCAAAATTACGAACTTAATTCTGTGTGCTTTTGTGTGAATATGAAAAAAGGTGGCTTATTAGCCACCTTTTTTATTGTTATCCCGCTCAAGGTAAGACATCTGCTAAGATGTTACTCATTGGGTATGGCGACTACGATATGGTTATCACAAATATCATGTTACTAAGATATGATGGTTATTAAGATATGCTGACGAAATATTATGACTGAATTTATTGCGCCACCTTGTGATGGAATTATTGATGTTTTATACCAAGATGAACATCTACTGCTTATCAATAAGCCAACAGGTTTATTGAGTCTTTCGGGGAAAAATCCATTAAATAAGGATTCAGTACACTATCGTTTAGTGCAAGATTACCCTTCGGCAACCTTAGTACATCGACTTGATTTTGGCACCTCTGGCATCATGCTGGTGGCATTAAACAAAGTCATCAATGGATTACTAACAAAACAGTTTCAGCAGCGCACTATTACTAAACAGTATACCGCTGTACTTTATGGCGATGTAGTTAACGACTTTGGTGATATTAGGTTACCGATAGCCAAAGACAGCGAGCATTTTCCGTTAATGAAAGTGTGTCATCACCATGGCAAGCTCGCTCACAGTCAATACCAAGTAATAAAGCGACATCAAGAGGGGATATCTACCCGAGTGGAATTTACCCCTATAACTGGACGTACACACCAGTTACGTTTGCACAGCCAACAAATCAGTCATCCTATTTTAGGGTGTGACTTGTACTATAATGAACATTCTCAGCAGATGTCGAGTCGCTTGATGTTACACGCTAGTGGATTATCTTTTACTCATCCAGTGACCGAACAAAGGATCGATTATGTTTGTCCAAGTCCCTTTTAATGAGTGAGCTATTTAACCGCTCAACAAACAAACTGATTTTAGCATGATGAAATCTAATGCATAATCAATCTATTATTTATTATTACGCGGGTTAATCAGTATGGTTATGTCTTGGTTAGATGCGCTAGCGTTAAGTGTATTTTTGGTCAGTTGGATCGGTTATACCAGTTTTGCCAAACGTAAAGCGAAAAACACCAACTGTATTGCGCGAGTGATGCATCAGCAGCGCATACATTGGATGTCACAAGTTATCGCCAAAGAAATACGTGTGGCCGAAGCGGCATTGTTGGCTAATTTAGAGCGTAATATTGCATTTTTTGCTTCCACAACCTTACTGATCATTGCGGGGGTATTAACGCTTTTTTCTCAAGTGGAAAAGCTTGAAACTGTTATTGGTTCTATTCCTTTTACCTCATCGCCTAACCATGCCTTGGTCCAAGTCAAACTGGCTCTTTTAGCTGGTATCTTCGTGCTAGCTTTTTTCCAATTTACTTGGTCTATGCGTCAATATGGTTTTGTGAATATCATGATTGGTGCTGCGCCATTAGATAAAACTGGCACCGATAAAAATGCACTCGGTTACGCAAGGCAAATGGCTGTTGTGCAAGATCAAGCAGCACATTCATATAACTATGGCCTACGATCTTATTATTATTCCATGGCCGCATTGTGCTGGTTTATGCATCCTGGGATATTTATTTTGGCCAGTTTATTTGTGGTATACACTTTGTACCAACGCGAATTTAATTCTAAAGCCGTGGTAGCCATTACCGCCGCCCAAGCCTTCCTAGAAAAAAATCCGGCCTATATCCGTCGAGACTAGGGCGGTAATGTCAGTGCTAGCGTTTCAGTTTGGCGTGATCTGAGACGAATCCGTTAAAAGCTATTTAGCACTGATAAGAAAAATAATGCATCAGTGTGAGAGTAAGCAAGGTTTGCTGCTGATAATAGTGATTGGCAAGGCTACACGACAGCTATGGGGGGATCTCAATCAACCTCAAAGATAGGCCTATTAAATTGCACTATGAACTCAACATTGATGAACAAACTGGTGAGTGTTTACCTAGTTATTATGATGGTGAATTTACCACTAAAATTAATGGGCTGTGGTTCGCAGGACAGGCAATAGCGACAAGACTTTATCAGTGGAGAGTACAAAAAATATAAGTGGTTTAGTGAGGCTATGAGTGACTAGTCTAGACGTAACGTCTAAAGGTTCAAACTAATGCTATAAATCGCAATCTAGATAATATCAATCACCTCAAATCTTCATTCTTAAGCTTCTAAAGTAACAACAATTCTGAAACCTAATTTTTACCCCTTGATTTGAGATCTAGCCAGAATGGCGAAAGTGCTTTTACTTGGAGTTCTGTAAATAACTGTACCAATAACAAGAATTGCTGAAGGGTTGTAGTATGATGAATTAAATCAAATGTTTCATTAAATTCAAGTAGGGAAGCTATGACCATTTTAATTGATAAAATCAGGATTTCTGGATTTAGAGGGATTAATAATATTGAATTAGATTTACCAAGAGTTGCGGTGTTAATAGGCCTAAATAATGCAGGTAAAACCTCTGTAGTTAAAGCATTTCAGCTTGCTCTAGGTGATTATTCAAGATATCTAACTGAAGAAGATTTTTTTATCGGTGAAGACGACAACCCTATAGATGAAATTTTGGTAGATATAAGGGTGGTTTCAATCGGTATCGATGGTGAGAGAACTTCACTTTTTGAGGATGAATGGATAGATTTTTTTGGTGATAAAGTTCAAGCTGATGCTCTTGAGAATCAATTTTCAGCAATTAGAACTATATGTAAAGCTGATGCTATCAAAGGAGGTTATGACGTTTCTAGATTTTCTTTAGAAAACTGGCCTGATTTTACAGATTGGAGAGGTATTAAGGTCAATCAGAAAAAACGAATTCGTTCGGCATTGCAATCTTTACCATACTTCTCTATTGATGCTCAGCGAGATCTTCATTCAGAATTAAGAGAGAAAAACTCTTTTGTCGGAAAAATATTATCTAATATTAAATACAACGAAACAGATAAAGATGCATTAGAGGGAATCATTTCTGATTTAAATATTGAAGCAGTTAGTAAGAGTGAACCTCTTTTAAAATTAAAAAAGCATTTAGAACAACTAAATCAATCCTTTTCAAACTCAGGGATAGCTGAAATAACCCCTTTCCCTAAAAAAATAAGAGATTTATCAAAGCAATTTACAGTACATTTTGGGGAAAGTGACAGTAGCTTGTTTTCAATGGAGTACCATGGGATGGGGACCAGAAGTTGGGCCTCTATGTTGACGGTTAAAGCTTTTACTGAGTTAACTTCTGAAAAGTATGAGGAAGAATCCGAAGCTTATCACCCTATACTTGCCGCAGAAGAGCCAGAGGCGCATTTGCACCCGAATGCACAACGAACACTTTACAAGCAGCTAGTTGAATCTAAGGGGCAAGTTATCATAACGACCCATTCTCCTTATGTCGTAGCATTAGCGGAACAGAGTAATTTGAGAGCGCTCTCAAATGGAGCATCTGGAGTTTGTGTAAGGCAGTTAAGTAGTGATATTTCTCTTGAGGATAAACGAAAGCTACAAAGAGAAGTCATACACTCTAGAGGAGAATTGCTGTTTTCAAGAGCTTTAATTTTGTCAGAAGGTGAGACAGAAGAACAAGCATTACCTATTTTGTTTCAGAAATACTTTAACTCAGAACCTTTTTCTCTTGGGATTAATTTTATTGGAGTTGGTGGATCTGGGGCTAAATACAAACCATTTTTGAGATTAGCTAGAGATTTTGGTATTCCAGTATTTATTTTTAGTGATGGAGAAGTCCCTATTATAGCAAAGCTAAAAAGTGCTTATGAAGATATTTTTGGTGATGTTGATTTAGCAAGTGCTTCGAATATTACCATCCTGAATGGAACAGATTTCGAGGGGTATTTATTAGCAAGCGGGTATGAAGAACTGATAAAAAAATCGATAACGGAGCTTGAGGGGCCTGATAAAATTACTTCTTGGATGAATAAAAGGCAAGGTACTGCTTTAAAGCCTGTTAAGGTCGGTGTTCCAGATTGCCAAACCTGTAGGCAACCAATTTTAGAAGCTCCCATTAGAGATTACTCAAGTGCTGATGGAATGCAAAAAGCAATTTTAGAAATATTGGATTCTAAAAAACCAATGTATGCTCAAGCTATTGCGCAGGCTTTATGTGAATTACCAAAAGAAAATTTACCGCCCAAAATAATAGAATTTTTTGAGAAAATTAAGGTGAGGGTCTAAGCCATGATGCCACTATCACATAATCAGTCGCTTGTTGTAAAAGCGCCACTTGATAAGAATATACAAGTCTTAGCCTCTGCTGGCTCAGGTAAAACTAGAGTATTAACAGAAAGAGTCCGATTTATATTAGAACAAACTAAAAAAGAAAGAGTTATCGGACTCACATTTACTAATAAAGCTGCTGAAGAAATGATAGAACGGTTATCTGATTCAGAAGAAGCTGCTAGTAGAGCATTGATCTCAACAATTCATTCTTTAGCTCAAAGCATAATCGAACAATATGGCCACATTATAGGATTACCATCTGAACTAAATATTTATGACAGAGACAAAGATAGGATGGAGATCTTTTTACAATCTTTGAGAGATGATGGAGTTAATATTGATGAATATTTGGATGTTCCTGACTCGAAAGAACACCGCAACAGACAATCTATTATGCAAAAATATATGGATGCATTCTCTACTATAAAACGAGAGTTTCTAACAGAAGATGAGGCTTTAGCTAAATTTGGTGGACAAGACCGGATTTGGAACATTTATCAAGATTATCAATCTGCATTATTGAATACTGGCGGAATTGATTATGATGATATTTTATTTTATGGTCATCAATTATTATTAAAAAACGATTGGGTTTCAAACATCTATAGAACGAAATATAAACACGTTTGTGTGGATGAAGCTCAAGATTTGAATAGGGCACAATACGAATTTATTAAAGTGTTCTGTGGTCAATCAGTGAAAAGTTTATTGATGGTTGGAGACCCTCACCAAATGATTTACGGTTTTAATAGCTCATCATCAAATTTTTTATGTGAAGAATTTATTCGTGACTTTGAACCATTAACATTTGAGTTAAAAGAAAATTATCGGAGTTCTAAGTCAGTAATTTGTGCTGCAAATAAATTAAAACCAAACTCTCAAGAAGAGCATAGTGCTGCACTTATCGGTGGAGTAACCTTCAATAAATTTCAAGATGAATTTGCAGAAGCTCAATGGATTGCTAATCAAATTAAATATTTACTTGAAATGAAGAGCCATGTAGAGATAGAAGGTGAGATAGCACTTGAGAGAATGGTAGTGATTGCTAGAAATCGTTTTGTTTTTAAAGCTTTAGAAGAAATTTTATCCAATGAAAATATTAAGTACTTTTTAAAGAAAGGTGAACGTTTAACAGAACCAAATTCACTCTTTGGGAAGGTGTTAGATTATGGTTTGAGGGTTAAATTGACCCCTAAAGACTGGGTTGATGGTAAAAAATTATGTAATTTATTGGGAATATCACCACCGAAAGATTGGGGCGGAGAGAGACAGTTATATAACTGGTCGATGAATATCGAGCTCAATTCGAATGTTCAATTTCCTGAACTTCAATCAGAGCTACTGAAAGAGCTCGATAATTTAGACAATGAAGAACCGAAAATAAGAAAGTTTGTTTCTAAATTTGACCAGAAACTAAAGGATTTAGCTTCATCAAGTAAGAATGAGAAAGATAAGTTAGAGTTAGAAATGAGTATTTCTGAATTGAATGACTTTAAAGAGTTATGGCTCAGATTTAAAATGAAGGGTATTGGAGATTCATTAAAAGCATTTAGAAATGCCATAGCCTTAGGGCAAATTACAGAAAGTAGAAGCAATGCTGGTATTACGTTAAGTACGGTACATACCATGAAAGGTTTAGAAAAAGACATAGTATTTTTAATGGGTATGTGTGAAGGAGTATTTCCTGACTATAGGGCTGTTTCAAGCAGTGATATTTCAGAAGAGCGAAATAACGCATTCGTGGCAGTAACAAGAGCTAAAAGATGGCTATATATTTCTTACCCAGAAAGAAGAACTATGCCATGGGGAGATGTTAAATGGCAGCAACCATCAAGGTTTGTTAAAGAAATGCAGTAACTCAACAGCGGACTATAGAATTCACTATAAATTAGCTATCTGTAAGGCTCTCTGGGGAGCTATTTTATAACGAATCATCATATCCAACCAATCGCATTAAGCAGCTATAAAGCCTATCTGGCGCGTAAAAACCTTAATCGCTTGGGAGTTAAATTAACACTCATAAATATTGTGTTGATTTAACTCTCCGTAGGACCCAAAAAATATTACTTATGGTAAAACGAAACCTAAGAGTACAAGACATTAGAAGTTTTTTAATATAGACATAACTAATAGAATCGAAACTAGTGAATCTCCCAGTAATAATTTCTATTTGAATAATCTGAATCTGCTACATATCTGCTACACAGAACGCCAGAAACGAAAAAGCCGTAGTAGGTGTTATCCTGCTACGGCTTATCTGAATTGGTGGCCCCTCACAGACTTGAACTGTGGACCTGACGATTATGAGTCGTATGCTCTAACCAACTGAGCTAAGGGGCCGACTTAAGCTAGTCGTCACTAACAAAAGCGTGTGCAGTATACGAAGTTTATTTGTGCTTGTCACCTCTGATGTTGCAAGAATTCTATTGAAATGATTCAACTGGTTATCTGTTAATCAGTACAACTAAATATCCATAACAAGCTTGCAGGTATTTGTCGCACTTTAATGCCAAATAGAGAGGTTGATCGCAGTTACAGCGGATGACTTTTTTGTCACAACGTTACCCCGTGATGACTTATGCTATTCAGCCTGAATCTCAGTGGTGATTTTTTTGTAAATGTCAGTCCAAATGACAACTATCCTCATTGCCCTTCATTGCCAGGTCGTCGGCGCCATTTAGCCAAAAATGCTAACGCTTCCTCTATATCCCAGTGCTGTAGCGCATGTTTAATCCGATTCTGTGAAGGCGGTATGTGTGCTTGGTTTTGTTTTGTTATTTTCTGTGATCGAGTTGACCAATAACGTTTTGATATCAGGGGGTTGTTCACGTTAATAGTACAAATTTCGAGCTGATTTAAAGGTTGAGATTAAGGTCTAAAGTATTTGCAGTATGTTGCGTTTAACTCTGCTAAAAAGGTAGACAAGGTATTATTACGTCAGTCAGTAAACCCATGTACTGCACCATAATAATGTGTTCTTAATAACGAGAATCGTTATGGTTGCAAGTTACAATTATTTCTATTTTGATCCCAAATGGCTTTAGCTTGAAATCAAGGTAACAACAATACAAGCACAAGTATAAATTGGCAGTCTTAAATAGTTTGGGGCAAATATTTGCATGATATTAGTCGAAATCAACATGCAGGAATGTCTGACCAAAATGCTTATCTTGGCTATGTCGAGGTCATCAAGTTACGGTGCAAAGTCGGCATAACGTTTTAGATGGAGTCTACTAGGACTCTGTTCACATATAGATGACATGAATGGGGATACACACATGTTGCAATCTAATTTGACCGTGCTTGCCGATAAATTAGGCCAACTCCTTGAGCCTTCTCGAGTTCATACCGATTACATACGCCGCGTAGCTTGGGGTACAGATGCTTCTTTTTACCAAAAGCGTCCACAAATGGTTGTCCACACTAAAGATGAAGCTGAGGCGTCAAAAGTATTGGCGCAATGTTATCAGAGTGCGACTCCAGTGACCTTTAGGGCTGCAGGTACAGCGCTTTGTGGTCAGGCTATTTCTGATTCAGTTTTGATGGTTGCAGGCCTTCACTGGAATCGCTTTAAGGTGCTAGAAGCGGGCAAGAAGGTACAAATGCAGCCCGGAGTCATAGGTTCTAGACTGAATAGTGCACTGGCGCCTCTGGGATGGAAATTTGGGCCAGATCCAGCCACCATTGCCTCTGCAATGGCGGGTGGGATTGTGTCTAATAATGCTTCTGGAATGAACTGTGGTACGCATCATAACTCTTATCAATTAATCGACTCTGCACGAATCATCTTTGCCGATGGCTCGATTTTAGACACCGCAAATGCGCAAAGTCGTGAAGCGTTTAAGCAACAGCATCCTGATATGATCAAAGGTATCGAAGCCATTCGTGACGAAATCATGGCTAATCAGGAACTCGTTAACCGTATCAAGCGTAAGTATTCGATTAAAAACGTAACGGGTTTTGGTATGAACTCTTTCGTTGATCATCATGATCCTATCGACATTATTTTACACTTGATGGTTGGCTCTGAAGGTGCCCTAGGGTTCTTATCTGAAATCACCATGAACAGTGTGGTTAAAAACAATTTTTCTGCGTCGGCAATGGTGTATTTCGATTCACTTCGTGGAGCTTGTGAGGCCATTGTTGAGCTGCGACGAGATGCCTTCAAAGAAACCAATGCTGCCGAGTTATTAGATAACTTTGCCCTCAAGGCTGTTGCTCAATCTAAATATCAAACGCCAGACTTTCTAAAACATGTTCATAAAGATGTGACGGCGGTATTATTCGAGACCTTTGGCGACAGCCAGGAGCAGATTGATGCTAACGTTGCTAAAATGTCAGTGATTATGGCTAAGCACGGTTTGTATCGTGATGTCGAGTTCACCCAAGATCCAGCAGTTGTCACTAATATGTGGGCCATTCGTAAAGCCATTTTCCCGCTGGCCGGTTCAATGCGCCCAGTCGGTACGTCTTGTATTATCGAAGATATCGCCTTTCCTATTGAGGTGTTGCCACAAGCCACCATAGATTTACAAAACTTATCTTTTGCCCATGGTTATGATGATGCGGTGATCTATGGTCATGCCCTTGAAGGTAACTATCACGTTATCTTCGCTCAAGACTTCTCTACTAAAGCTGAAGTGGAACGTTTCGAAGGCTTTATGCAAGGAATGGCTGATCTAGTTGTTGGATATGACGGATCGCTTAAAGCTGAACACGGTACTGGCTTTGGCATGGCTGCATTCGTTGAAAAAGAATGGGGTAGTGCGGTTTATGACTTGATGAAGCGAGTTAAGAAAACCCTGGATCCAAACGGTATTTTAAACCCAGGAGTCATCATTAACGATGACCCACTTTGTCACGCAAAAGGCTTTAAGCCTATGCCAAAAGTGCATGATATTGTAGATAAATGCATTGAGTGTGGATTTTGTGAACCGCATTGTGTGGCCCATGGCTTAACCTTGTCTCCACGTCAACGTACTGCTGTTGCGCGTGTTATGAAAACCTTAGAAGCCACAGGTGATGAGCCTGACGTCTTGGCTGACCTAAAGAAGAACTATCCTTACTTTGCCATCGACACCTGCGCTGCAGATGGCTTGTGTAAACTCGGTTGTCCAATGGCAATTGATACCGGTAAATATATGAAAGTATTGCGGGCCGAAGGGGCCAGTAATATGGATAAGAAAATTTCTGATTTTACTGCCGATCGTTTTGGTAGCATGGAATCTGTGGCTCGATTTGCGCTAGGTGCCACTGACATTAGCCGTAAAGTGATTGGCGAATCAGGTATGGGGGCAATCACTAAAATCGTTCGTAAGATTATGCCTAGCATGCCGATCCCATTATGGACTGAAGGTATGCCGACACGGGGCAAAGCTTTACCAACGGCTAAAACCTCTGGTGACATGAAAGCTGTTTATTTCCCTGCATGTTTGAACCGTATGATGGGCACCAGTGCTAAACATGATGATCAGCGCTCTTTGCCTGAAACGATTGTGAGCTTATTCGAAAAGGCTAATATCGAGATGATCCTAGGTGAGAAGACCAAAGGCTTATGTTGTGGTCAGCCTTGGGAGTCTTATGGTCACGACGAAGCGGCTGATCGTAAGTCTGATGAGCTCTCTGTGTGGTTGTTAAAGGCGTCTAACAATGGTGAATATCCAATCTTAGTGGCTACCACTGCCTGTCTTGAGCGGATGCGCCGAGCTTGTGATAGCCGTTTACAGATGTATGGCCCTGAAGAGTTTGCTTTTGAATTTTTGGTTGATCGTCTACACATAAACAAAGTTGTCGATAAAGTGGCTGTTCATCCAACCTGTACCACTCGTAAGCTTGGTATGGCTGGTAAGTTAACTGAGCTTGCCAAACTTTGTGCTACCGAGGTTGTGGTGCCTGAGAAGGTTGGGTGTTGTGGTATGGCGGGTAACCGCGGTATGAATTACCCTGAGCTTAATGAGCATGGTCTTCGTCATTTAAAAGAGGAGACTAAAGATCAAGGTTGTACTCATGGTTACTCAGTATCAGCAACCTGTGATGTTGGGTTAACGACCCACTCAGGTATTCCGTATAAAAATATCTTAACGCTACTCGATAAAGCATCTAGCAAAAAACAGCACTAATACGCTTATATTGATATTCATTAGCCCACGAAATAGCGTGGGCTTTTTTAGCTTTACGGATGTGATACCCATGTTATTCACTACCTGAACCGTTTATCGAGTGGCAAGCTTGGCAATCTATATAAAAAAACCCAGCATATGCTGGGTTTTTATGGTCTTGCTATAGAGCGTAAACCTTACGTTTACTCGTCTAAGAACGACTTTAAGATTTCTGAGCGAGAAGGGTGACGTAATTTACGTAACGCTTTAGCTTCAATTTGACGAATACGTTCACGCGTTACATCAAACTGCTTGCCCACTTCTTCTAACGTGTGGTCGGTATTCATGTCGATACCAAAACGCATACGCAGTACTTTTGCTTCACGGGCTGTTAGGCCAGCTAGGACTTCGTGTGTAGCGTTCTTTAGACTTTCGCTTGTGGCTGAGTCTAATGGTAGCTCGAGGGTAGTGTCCTCGATAAAATCACCTAAATGCGAATCTTCATCGTCACCGATTGGGGTTTCCATTGAGATTGGCTCTTTAGCGATTTTCAGTACCTTACGAATTTTATCTTCAGGCATCATCATACGTTCTGCCAATTCTTCAGGAGACGGCTCACGGCCCATTTCTTGAAGCATTTGACGCGAAATACGATTCAACTTGTTGATGGTTTCGATCATGTGTACTGGAATACGGATCGTACGGGCTTGGTCAGCGATTGAACGAGTGATTGCCTGACGGATCCACCACGTTGCATAAGTCGAAAACTTGTAACCACGACGGTATTCAAACTTGTCTACCGCTTTCATCAAACCAATGTTACCTTCTTGAATCAAATCCAAGAACTGTAAACCACGGTTGGTGTATTTTTTAGCAATAGAGATAACCAAACGTAAGTTAGCTTCAACCATTTCTTTTTTCGCACGGCGAGCTTTCGCTTCACCGATAGACATACGACGGTTAATGTCTTTGATGCCTGCGATGGTTAAATCTGTTTCAACTTCGATAGCACCTAACTTGGTCACACAACGTGTGACGTCATCAGTGATCATACGCAAACCTTCAGCGTAAGGCTTGGTGCTGGCTTTTTCTTTGTTGAACCAATCTAAGTTTGTTTCGTTGCCAGTGAATGCTTTAATAAAGTTTTTCTTTGGCATTTTAGCTTGTTCAACACACAGTTTAATGACCAAGCGTTCTTGAATTCGAACGCGGTCCATCATGTTGCGCATGCTTTTAACTAAACGGTCAAACTGTTTTGGTACTAAACGGAATTCTTTGAATAATTCACCAATAACAAATAATGAGCCAATCGCTTCAGGATGGTCACGGCCTTTTGTGGCAATGATCGCTAAGCTTTTTTCGTAGGCTTCTCTAAGTTGAGTGAATTTTTCTTTAGCTTCTTCAGGATCAGGCCCTTTGTTGCCTTCTTCCTCTTCTTCATCGTCGTCATCGTCATCGTCATCATCATCGTCATCTTTTTTAGAGTCCGCTAATTCAGAACCAATGTTGGTGGCGGTAGGGGCGACGTCATCGTCGTCAGGATTGATAAATCCAGAGATAATATCAGACAAGCGCAATTCTTCAGCTTCATACTTATCGAATTGTTCTAAGATCATTGCAATCGCTTGAGGGTACTCACTGACAGAACTCTGTACAGTGTTGATACCTTCTTCGATACGTTTAGCAATAACAATTTCGCCTTCGCGGGTAAGTAGCTCTACCGTGCCCATCTCACGCATATACATGCGCACAGGGTCTGTGGTTCGGCCTAACTCACTTTCTACGGTTGCGAGAGCTGCCGCTGCTTCTTCTGCAGCATCTTCGTCTGTGTTGTCTTCCGACATCATCATGTCATCGGCATCTGGCGCTTCTTCAAAAACGCGGATACCCATGTCATTTATCATCTGGATAATATCTTCAATCTGATCGGAATCGACCATGTCTGCAGGTAAGTGGTCGTTCACTTCTGCATAGGTTAAATAACCTTGCTCTTTACCTTTAGCGAGCAACAGTTTGAGTTGCGACTGCGGAGTGTGATCCATAGATATCATCCAATTTTGGGGAACTGATAAAACGATAGGCCAGTTAGCTATGCTAAGTGGCACGCAAATCGTCAATTATAGCTGTGTGGGCTAACCTTAGCTAGTCCATGGCAATGTTTGTTCGCATATTCTTAACGAATAAGCTGCGAACTACTTCGCTATGCCTTTCATTATAGAAATCAGCTTAGTTAGCTGTATTTTTTCAACTTTCGTTAAAGCCTGTTTCAGGCTTAACTCCTGATATCGTTGTTCAATATATTGGTTGTTTAACCAAATCAGGGTTTGTTTAAACTCTGGCAGTACGTTTTCATCCGCCACTTGATGATCCCATTGGGCTAGCTTAATTAGAGTGCTTTTTTGGTCATGCTCTCTATGCATTTCAAGTAGTTGTGCGCTGTTTAACGTTTGCTCTCGAGTTATATCTAACAAATGATTGAGCAATTCTATGCCGGTCATCTGTAATCGATCTAGTGCAGGCTGTTTTGCCAAACCAAAGCCTAAACTTGGGTTTTGGACCAGTAGGCCAATGGCCAATCTTAATGGCGTGCCACGACCTTGTAAGCCTTTCGCATTTAATGGTTTCTGTTTTGCAACATTGATATTAATATCTCTTCTTAATTCAATGATGTTATTCTTTTTCATTCTATATGCTAAGTTTTTTAACAATATTCCTTGCAAAACACTGTCTTGTACCTTTTCTATGTACGAAATAGCATCTTTCGTCAACGCAGCTTCATTCAGACCATGCATTAACGCTAAATTATCAAATAAAAAGGCTTCTAATGTGCTACTTGCTGAATAGCGACTTTCAAATTCTTCTTTTCCAATCTTACGAATTAATGAGTCAGGGTCTTCTCCTTCAGGAAGAAACATAAACCTAACTTGAACACCTGGTTTTAATATAGGAAGAGCTGTATCAAGAGCACGCCAAGCTGCTGCTTTTCCTGCCTTATCGCCGTCGTAACAGCAAATAACTTCCTTGGCACTACGTAATAAAAGTTGAAATTGTTCTGCCGTAGTTGCTGTGCCTAATGACGCTACAGCATAATCAACCCCAAACTGGGCGAGTGCGACGACATCCATATATCCTTCAACAATTAATACATGCTGAGGATCACGGTGCTTTTGTTTTAGCTCATATAAACCATAAAGTTCATTACCCTTATGAAATATGGGCGTTTCTGGAGAATTCAAGTACTTTGGGGTACCGTCACCCAAAACTCTTCCACCAAATCCAACCACACGACCACGACGATCGCGTATTGGGAACATTAATCTGTCGCGAAAACGGTCATAGCGTTTACCGCTATCATTGGCAATTAACATGCCTGCTGTCAGTAATTTATCTTGGGCGGGCACATTTTGCCTGTAACGACCCAGTAAACCATCCCAACCGTCGGGAGCAAACCCAATGCCGAACTGCTCAACAACTTCAGTCGATAATCCGCGAAACTCAAGATAGTCGATAACTTTCTGTTTGTCTGTATGCTGCCTCAACTGGCTTTGATAGAAGAGGTTGGCTTCTTCCATCAGTTCGTATAAATCTCGACTTAATCCTTGATCAGGTCTTTTTCCTGTGCCTTGCTCTCGTGGTACTGCAAGACCAAGCTGACCGGCAATTTCTTCAATGGCATCAACAAATTCTAGGCGATCATATTCCATGACAAAATCAATAGCATTGCCATGGGCACCGCAGCCAAAACAGTGGTAAAACTGTTTGTCTCTACTGACGGTAAAAGAGGGTGATTTTTCGCTATGAAAAGGACAACAAGCCGAATGGTTCTTACCGGCTTTTTTCAACGGCACTTTACGATCGATTAGATCGACTATGTCTACTCGAGCTATTAGCTCATTGATAAAATCACGAGGTATCGCCATTGATTGCTGTTGTTCTCGAATTTACTTTATCAACTGATTTAAACAAACAAGCCGTGCAAGTGCACGGCTTATTCAACATTAAAAATTGATTACTTCAATTTAGCGCGGATCATTGTACCAATGGCACTCATATCTGCACGGCCTTGAACTTTAGATTTTAATGCTCCCATTACTTTACCCATATCCGCCATGGTTCCAGCACCAACCTCAATAATTGTTGCATCGATAATCGCTGCAACTTCATCTTCGGTTAGCGGCGTAGGCAAGAAGTTTTCGATTACTCGAATTTCTTCTGCTTCTGCCTCTGCCAACTCCGGACGATTCGCTGCTTCATATTGAGCAATCGAATCGCGGCGTTGTTTAACCATCTTGGTTAATACAGCTATTGTCTGTTCATCAGTCAGTGTTTCGCGGGTATCCACTTCAATCTGTTTGATGGCAGAAAGAGCCATACGAATTGTTCCTAGGCGCACTTTTTCTTTAGCGCGCATAGCATCTTTCATTTGGTCTTTTAGCTGTTCGGTTAAGTTCATAATGAGATTAATATAAACGTACGCGACGTGCGTTTTCGCGAGAAAGCTTCTTAGCTAGACGCTTAACTGCAGCTGCTTTTGCACGCTTACGGGCAGTAGTTGGCTTCTCGTAAAATTCACGAGCACGCACGTCAGCTAGAATACCTGCTTTTTCACAAGAGCGCTTGAAACGACGAAGAGCTACGTCGAATGGTTCGTTTTCACGTACTTTAATAATTGGCATACGCCATCACCCCTTAGGTGTAGTTATGCTGGATGACTAAATCGACTAAACTTTTTTAGTGATTTAACTCAAACCAAAGGCTATTTAAAATGGTGCGGAATTTTACACCGAGCGGTGACCATTTGTAAACCCCCTGACTTGATTTTCTCTTTAGGGAGCGGCTCATCGTGCTATTTTGTGATAGTGAATCAAAATGCGGTCATCTTGGATAACTGCGCCGCATCTGCCTTAGTCTCAGAGCAGTATGGTCTGCGTTAAATAAAGCGCATCATGATTAGCGAAATTATCGTCACCTAATCGTTAAATTGAGCATTAGGTTTGTATAAAACAAGCTTATAACTTGGATTTGTTAACCGAAACTCTTATTCATCGCTTGTGTTATTTAATCCTGAAATATTGGAGTATTGACGCAGAGACGGGTAGAATTGGCGGCCTTATTTTAATGAAGACGAGAGATTATGCGCGTTATTGGTATTGAGACATCCTGCGATGAAACTGGGATAGCAGTCTATGATGATAAATTAGGCTTAATGTCACATGTGCTATATAGCCAAGTTAAATTGCACGCCGACTATGGTGGTGTTGTGCCTGAGCTTGCCTCTCGTGATCATGTTCGTAAAATTGTGCCTTTAATCAAACAGGCCTTAGCGCAAGCTAATTCGAGCTTAAATGATATCGACGGCGTAGCGTACACTAAAGGTCCTGGCCTCATTGGTGCCTTACTTGTAGGAGCCTGTGTAGGGCGATCGTTAGCTTATGCTTGGAACAAACCTGCTGTTGGTGTACATCACATGGAAGGGCATTTACTGGCGCCTATGTTAGAAGATGATGCGCCAGAATTTCCTTTCATAGCCTTGCTAGTCTCTGGTGGTCATTCAATGTTGGTACAAGTTGAAGGCATTGGTCGTTATCAAGTGTTAGGTGAGTCTGTAGATGATGCGGCCGGTGAAGCTTTTGATAAAACAGCCAAGTTAATGGGATTAGATTATCCTGGCGGCCCTCGCTTAGCCAAGTTAGCTCAAAAAGGCTTATCAGTAGGCTATAAGTTTCCGCGCCCAATGACCGATAGACCTGGGTTAGATTTTAGTTTTTCAGGCTTAAAAACATTTACTGCAAACACGATTGCTAAAGAGCCTAACGATCCGCAGACTCGTGCCAATATTGCCCGTGCTTTTGAAGAAGCCGTTGTTGATACTTTAGCGATTAAATGTAAACGAGCTTTAAAGCAGACAGGTTATAAGCGATTAGTGATCGCTGGCGGTGTGAGTGCTAACACTCGTTTACGTGAATCATTAGCCGAAATGATGACTAATCTAGGTGGGCAGGTATATTATCCTCGCGGAGAGTTTTGTACTGATAATGGTGCCATGATTGCTTATGCTGGATTACAGCGCTTACGTGCTGGACACACTGAAGGACTCGCGGTTAAAGGCCAACCAAGGTGGCCTTTGGATACCTTACCTGCAGTCGATTAATCGATGAGTTTATGCGATTGGTAGCTTAGTCTAGCAAGTGATTCTACGATTGCTATTAATGAAAACCTGATACTATTTGGCATCGGGTTTTTTAATGGATTTTTTTCGTGAGACTTTGCTTTCTTCACCGTGACGCAAACGGCCAATATTGTCTTTGTGACGAATTAAAATTAGCGTTGATAGCATAGCGACAGGAAGAATGAAGCGTTCATCTAACCACCAAGTGTAAAAAGGCGCTAAGGTGGCCGTTGCCATAGCAGCCACAGATGAATAGCGCGTTAACAGCACAAATACAATCCAAGTCAGGATTAGGCAAAGGGCTAAATCTCCACCAATGGGAGCCATTGCACCAAAAGCGGTCGCGACACCTTTACCGCCTTTAAAACCAAAAAAGATTGGCAATATATGCCCTAAGCAGGCGCTGACAGCAATGAAGCCTAATGATGCCGCATCAAGTCCCATTTTATAGCCAAGGTAAGAGGGCGCAGCGCCTTTAAGCATATCAAAAAATAATACTAATACTGCCGAACTGACTCCACCGATGCGAAGCACATTAGTGGCCCCAGGATTGCCGGAACCGCTGGTTCTTGGATCGGGTAAACCTCTTATTTTACAAACCAGTATGGCACTTGAGATCGAACCCGCTAGGTAGGCGGCAATGATCATCAACACGGTGACAGTAACGGCGTTCAAATTGGTTTCCTTACTCTTCTTAGGGTATCATCGCGCATTGATTTGTTGGGCAAGTGATTTTCAGTATCCTCTGAAGCCACCTTTGCGTTAACATTAACCATTTCGTTGATATTAATTGCACAATAGCGCCTATCCTACTGCTTTAACTGATTAGGAAAAAGCTTAAATGTGGATTATTAAGCATTTAATCGATAATTAAGTTTGATTAGGATGTTCTTGAAAGTTTTTATGTCGATTAAGGTAGGAATTATATGGATAAAGTACTCATCCGTCAGCTAGCGATAGAGACCATAATTGGTATCTATGAGTGGGAAAAAAAGATCCATCAAACATTACTTATCGATTTAGATATGGCATGGGACAATCGTCTTGCCGCTGCTAGTGATAGTTACGAAAATGCTTTGTGTTATGAAACCGTATCGAATCGTTTAACCGCACTGATCACTGAAAATCCGATTGAGTTGATTGAAACTGTCGCTGAAATGATTGCCCATTGTTTGCAACAAGAGTTCAATGTGCCTTGGGTTAAAGTGGTCGTGATGAAGCCCGGGGCAATACCTCATGCGGTTTCTGTTGGTGTTGAGATTGAACGCGGTAACATTTAAGTGTTATTTTATTTTTTCGTTTAGCATTAGGTCAGTCAATGGCACGTATTTACATTAGCTTGGGCACCAATATTTCTCCTGAGCAACATCTTAAAGCCGGTTTGGTTGATTTACAGCAATATTTTGGCCCATTACAATTATCACGCGTATATGAGAGTGAATCGGTTGGCTTCAAAGGCACTAATTTTTTAAACATGGTTGCCGCTGCTGATACCGAATTATCGATTGCACAGGTTGTGGCAACGTTTAAGAAAATTGAGCAAGACAACGGCCGTATCAGAGGTGAGAAAAAATTTAGCCCTAGAAGCCTTGATATTGATTTGCTGCTCTATGACGATGTGATTTGTAACATTCCGGTAGAACTTCCCCGCGGCGAAATTTTGTTTAATGCCTTTGTTTTATGGCCTTTAGCTGAAATTGCCCCTGAGTTACCCCATCCGGTGACGCTACAGACCTATGGTGCGCTTTGGCAAGACTATGACAAGCAACGCCAGCAGTTATGGCCTATTACCTTCGAGTTCCCAGCCGAATTATTACCCGTTAAATATTAATTATTCATCAATAAGTTAATTTCTTACAAAGGAAAGATATGGACACGTTACAAGTTATTTTGCTGGCATTAATCCAAGGGCTGACTGAGTTTTTGCCGATTTCTAGCTCGGCACATTTAATTTTACCGTCGCAAATTTTAGGTTGGGCTGATCAAGGATTATCATTTGATGTTGCGGTAAATACTGGCTCTTTATTTGCGGTAGTGATTTATTTCCGTCATGAGATAGTGGCACTGGCTAAAGCTTGGTTTATCAGTTTAGTCGCTAAGCAACAAACGCAAGAAAGTAAACTCGCTTGGTGGATTATTTTAGCCACGATACCTGCGGTTATTGTTGGCTTTACCGCCAAAGATTTTATAGAAACCCATTTTAGAAATACCTTAGTCATCGCTATCACAACAATCGTGTTTGGTCTGTTGCTGTGGTTGGCCGATAGAATGTCAAAAGCGCAGTTAAACGAATTTCAAATGGGCTGGAAAAAAGCGTTGCTTATTGGTTTAGCTCAGGCGATGGCATTAATCCCTGGGACCTCACGTTCAGGCGCTACCATGACAGCCGCACTGATGTTAGGGCTGACCCGTGAAGCTGCTGCACGATTTTCATTTCTGATGTCTGTGCCGGTAAGTTTTGGTGCAGCGTTATTGGTGACCAAAGACTTAGTGACCAGCCCAGCACCTATCGATTACCAAGCGCTTGGTTTAGGTATTGTTGTATCCTTTGTTGCGGCCTATTTATGTATTCATTTCTTTTTAAAGTTTATTAGCAAAATAGGCATGACACCGTTTGTATTATACCGACTGGTTCTTGGTGCGGTATTGCTTGGATTACTCTACCTTTAGGGTAAGCATCTAAGCGACCTTTGTTTGCAAAACGGGTTGGTATCAACCCGTTTTGTTTTATGCTCTTTTAATTAACTATCAGTGTAATTATGACGTTATCTTTATTATGTCCAGTGTGTTCTGCTCCACTCATGCAACATCAAGCTTCATCGGGATTTTATTGCGACAATAAACATCATTTTGATAAGCATCCTAATGGCTATTGGCCACTACTGAGCAACACTAAGGCTAAGTCTAAGCCACAAGTGGAGTCTCGCCAGCAAATGCGCGGACGACATTTTTTATTAGAGTCAGGTTTGTTTGCACCGCTAATTAAGCAACTCCAAACCGTGTTGTTGGATTTGTGTACCTCACGTGGCGAAACCCAATTACAGCATATCGATTACCAGTGTGCTGATGGCTTCTATTTACGTCAGCTTGTTCCAGCTTTAGCTGAAGCAAATGTGTCATGTGAGCATTGGGGAATTACCGATGCTGAAAATGCTATTTTCGCAGCCGCTAAAGCTGAAACACCAGCTAATTTATTATTGTTAGCATTAAAAAAATTACCTTTTGAAGCGCAATCAATCGACATTGTCACAGTACTTGATTCACCTCTAAAAGGTAAAGAGTGCATTCGAATTTTAAAAGATGATGGACGTATTGTGCTTTTACAGCCGGGTGTTCGTCATTTATGGCAGATAAAACAACAAGTTTATCCCGACTTAGTTGAGAAGCCGCTTCAACTCAATTTACCCAACGATGTTGAAATTGAATCGCAGCAACAAGTTGTATTCGTTCAATCTGTTACTGGTGAGCAGGCATTAACATTACTTGATATGTCGGTCTTTGGATGGCGTGCAAATGATCAGCTAAAGCATCAAGTGAAATCGACTGCGATTGCCGATTTAGAGTTTAATTGGCAAATTTTAGTCCTAAAAAAACGTTTATAAATGGTCGAAAAGGTAACGAGCGAGAAGGCTGATAACAAGCGATAATGACGACAATGCGCTGAGAGCGTTAAAGGGCTAGGGCGCTTAGTGATTAGGCGCTATAAGTGCTAATACGAGGGTTTGGAATAGATGGCTTTCAAAGGCTAAATGGTTGAAGGCGATATAGATTAAATCGTAAAAAATTTGCTGTCGAGAAGACGTAGGTGTTTAGATTTTTCGCTTGATACCGCTTGATACCGCTTGATACCGCTTGATACCGCTTGATACCTCATTTTAAATAAGCACAAATAATTAAGGCTTGATGTTGAAATACTACAAAGTAGTGGAATCAACAATCAAGCCCTAATAATCAACCTATTAAATAAGCTAATTTTTAATAGCAGTTCTTACTTTTTGTAAGAAGAAGCCATGTTGTCTAAACGGTCATTAGCACGTTTAGCTTCGGCTTGTGCGTCCATAGAAGCAGCTTTAGCACCTTTAACATCGGCAGATAGCTTGCTTTGCTCAGACTTTAAAGAACCAACTTCTGCTGATAGTTGATCAACTTTGTTACCTAGGTTTGCTACGCTTTCTTCTAAAGCAGTAGTGTTAGCACAACCACCTAATAAAGCAGTCATCGCAACACCAGCAATCATCAGTACTTTCTTGTTCATGGGTAAATCCCTTAATATATAGGTTGTTAAATAGTGCAACGGCATGTGCCTTTGCAACGGCGTAATTATGTCACAGATTTTTTAATTTGCTATAGGCAAACTTAACATTGTTTAATTAAAATAGCGAAATAAAAGAAAATTGCAAGCTGGCTGGGCAAAAAGCATCATTATTTATCGATTTTATATAAATCTTAGTGATTTATTGCTTATTCTCCGCTAAAAATTGCATTTTTCCGCTTTTTTACATAAAAACCTAAATAGGCGATTACTGATGTAACCATTATGGTTCAATTCTTTGTTTTATATAACTATTAACTGTTTCTGAGCGCGTTAGTTGAAGTTGGCTTTTAATTTGCGATCCTTGGTAACCCGCGCTAATAATTGATTGCACATCTACGTTGCTGGCCAACTCATAGCAATGTTGTAAAAATTCAGCTTGCGGATAGTTTGCTTGTTCAAATCCAGTTCGTCCTCTTATGTCGCCATGACAACATAATAAAAGCTCTGTTAACCGTTGCGGTTTACGCCAGAAATCACCTTTATCAAACAGTTTAACGATGGTTTCAGCCCTCAGTTCAAAAGCATTATGAATATTCTGATGTTGATCGCTAACCAATAAGGCTAAATCACGGTATTCATTAGGCACGCGTATTCGTTGGCAAAGTGCTTTAATGATGCTTAAGCCTTTTTGGCCGTGACCATGATGTTTCGGCCACTCTTGTTTTGGGGTTAACCCCTTGCCCACATCATGTACTAATGCTGCAAAGCGGACCGCTTTATTACTGCTTAGTAGGCTGGTTTGCTCCAAAACCATCAGCGTATGGACGCCGGTGTCTATTTCTGGGTGCCACTTTGCTGGTTGGGGGACGCCAAATAACGCATCAATTTCTGGAAATAACACGGTTAATGCTTGGCATTGCTTTAAAACGGCGAAAAATATTTGCGGACTTTGGCTGCTTAATGCTTTATCACATTCCTGCCATACGCGTTCTGGCGTGAGGTGCTCTAATTCTCCACTATTGGCGATATCGGTCATCAACTGTAAGGTTTCAGCTGCAATGGTAAAACCTAAGTGATGAAATCGAGCCGCAAATCGCGCCACTCGCAATACACGCAAGGGATCTTCAATAAAGGCGTCGGATACATGGCGCAGTACTTTGGCGTGGATATCATCAATGCCATGGTAGGGATCATAGAGTTTACCTTCGCTATCTTGTGCAATGGCATTAATGGTTAAATCGCGGCGCAGTAAGTCATCAGCAAGAGTGACATCTTTATTAGCATCGCAGCTGAACCCTTGGTAACCCTTACCTGTTTTACGCTCTGTTCTCGCCAGTGCATATTCTTGTTGAGTTTTTGGGTGTAAGAAAACCGGAAAGTCCTTTCCGACTTGCTGATAGCCTTGAGCCAACATTTCGTCAATACTGCTGCCAACGACCACATAGTCTTTGTCGACAACAGTTTGTTTAAGAAGTGTATCGCGCACGGCCCCGCCGACTAAATAAATCTTCATGGCGTACCACAACGTGTAATAATAAGTTGCTTAAATCTTATCAGAGTTAGATTTTTACGGCTAACTTTTGACAAGCTGTTGCACAAGCATTAACGTGAGCCGTCAGTTTCAAATAAGGATTTTTGGTCGAATGTATAAAGCCTTCTATGGATTAAACGATAATCCATTCTCAATTGCGCCTAACCCTCATTATATGTTCTTGAGCGATCGTCATCGCGAAGCGCTGGCACACTTAACTTACGGGTTAGGTGAAACAGGTGGATTTGTATTGTTGACGGGGGAAGTTGGTACCGGGAAAACTACCGTTTCACGTTGTTTATTACAACAAATACCGGAAAATACAGATACGGCATTTATTCTTAATCCATCACTTACCGAGTTAGAGCTTTTGGCGACATTGTGTGATGAGTTGGAAATTAAGTATGGCGAAAATCCGACCTTAAAACAGCTGACCGATCTCATCAGTACTTACTTACTCACTAATCATAAAAATGCCCGTAATACCGTACTGATTATTGATGAGGCGCAGCATTTGCGTTCTGAGGTGTTAGAGCAGTTGCGTTTGCTGACTAACCTTGAAACCAATACCAAAAAACTGTTGCAGGTCATTTTGATTGGCCAACCAGAGTTACAGCAACTGTTAAAACGCCAAGATCTTCGCCAGTTAGCACAGCGGATCACCGCTCGTTACCATCTATTACCATTGAATAAAGATGAAATTGGCTTATATGTTCTGCACCGTTTACAAGTAGCGGGTCGGCACGAGCCTTTATTTACCCGTAAAGCGATAGCCGCGTTACATAAGCACTCTGGCGGTATTCCACGCTTGACTAACTTATTATGTGAACGAGCGCTAATGGCTGGTTATGGTCAAGCTAAGGTGCCGATTGATCACAAGATGGTTAATCAAGCCGCCGTTGAAGTGTTAGGTGATATTGATGCTCCTAGCGATAAGCGTTGGCCATTTGTTGCAGCAACCGCGCTGGTATTGGCATTTGGTTTGTCGTTTTATCTGTTTAATCGCTCGGCTAATGACGATAGCCTTAACTCCAATACAGCATTAGCTAGCAATCAAACGCAGCAGTCTGTTAATCCGCCAGCGTTAGCCACTATTCCTAGTGCCACAAATCAATCTATTACAGCATCGACATCGCAACTACAAACCAGCCCGCCAGTTGTTAACGCGCAGCAACAGATTTTGCGTCAAGCTATGTTACAAAGCAGTAGCATTGATAATGCTTTTGCCGGGTTATTTGGTTTATGGAATAAACAACCTATCATTGGTTTATCTGCCTGCCAGGCTGCGCAGCAACAAGATTTAGCCTGTTACCAGCAACAAGGTAATTGGTACAGTATTATGCGGCTAAATTATCCTGCGGTGGTGTATTTACAAGATGCTCAGGCGAATGTGTTTTATGGGGTGATTGTAGAGCGCCAAGTGGAGCAAATTTTATTGCAATTGGGCGAGCAACAATTCTGGGTCAACAAAGATTGGTTTGATCGTCATTTTAGCGGTACCTTCGAAATTCTTTGGCAACCAGACGGTGTATTACCCCGTGAAATCGGTCAGTCTTCGAGTCTGGCGCAAGTACAGTGGTTAGAAAATAGCTTAGCGTTAGTCAATAAACGCCGAGCACGCTTACTGACACAATTCGATGGTGAATTAGAACAGCAATTAATGCAATTTCAGCGTCAGCATGGCCTAAAGCCTGATGGTATTGCTGGCAATCAAACCTTAGTACAACTGAACTTATATTTAAGCCAGCAAGGCCCGCGTTTGAGTGCATCTTCGGAGCGCAGTTAATGTCAATTCTATTAGACGCTGTTAACCGTAAAAAGCAGCAACAAGAAAATATTGTTGATGTTATTTTAACGCCCAGAGCCAATTATTCTCCGCCGCCGAAAATATCAGCCAACACCCGAAAATTCACTCTGCTGGCGTTATCTATTGCTTTTGGTGTTGGTGCGGCTTGGAGCATGAGTTTGTTGCTACATCCTGCAGTGCCTAGTGTGCAAACTGTTGCCTTACCCGTTGAGCGTTACAATGCACAGTTAGCCGTGGCTGATACCGTGGCTGTAGCCCCGTCAACCCTATCTGCTGATGCGGTAGCTGCTAATGGATCTCGTGAGCTGCCACGCGGCAATCAGAGTGCCATAGATCAAGGCCATGATGGAGTGCGATTAGCCGGTAAAGTGGCTCTGCCGATTGCGCAGCCTCTTGCTCAAAATAGTTATCAATCCTTGGGTACTTTGCAACGTAATGTTGAGAACACTGCTGCTGAACCTATGGGGTCAGGTTATCAATCGGCATCAGATGTTGAGGCGCGGAGTCAGGATTGGGGTCGTAATGATGATGCTCAGGCATTAACTCAACAAACTGACGATCAACCCCATCAAGTGTCGGGACGCAGTGCGTCTTCTAATCTGACAAATAATGCCGAACCGATTATATTAGGCGCCAATGCGAATCGACGTGGGCAAGCTGAACTAGAAGCATTAAGGCTGCAAGTTAATGCTGCGGCTGAAGAGGTCGATTTTGCTTCGGTAAAAGAGCCCTCAATTGATGAGCGCAATAACTTGTTAGCCGCATTTCAAACCGCGCTAAAAGATGTTGAATATGAGCAGTCTGCTAATCAGCAAGTGACGCAGGAAAAGCTCGATCCTATTCCTCGACCTACAAATCAACAGATTCCTAAATATGGTGATTTACCTGCAAGCGTACAGTTACAAGTGCCTGAGTTTAATATTAATGCCCATGTATACTCATCTGAACCAAACAATCGTTGGCTAAATGTCGATGGCGTTGAGTTACAGCAGGGCGATATGATTCAGAATAAGCTTACCATTGTTGAGATAAGGCCTAGGGATATAGTGTTAGAAATTAACGGTGAACAATTTAGAGTGCCGGCTATTTAGATGCTGCTTTAGCACAAGTATTTCAATCTCGGTTTACCATACTTACCTTAACAAACCTATCGCAACTTCGTTATGTCATTTGTTAGTCTTAATCGATAAATAACACTAAGGCGCTTATTGCGCCTTAGTGTTATTGGTTTAATTAACTCGCCATATTAACCATGAATGTTATTGGCTAAAAACAAGGTTAATCCATAACCGATGCAATAACATAATAGTAATGCTGGTACGTATTTTAAGTAGCTGACAAATGTGAGCTCTTCCACTTTACTCATGGCAATGATGCCTGATGCAGAACCTATGATTAATAACGATCCACCGACACCAACAGAGTAAGTCAGTCCTAACCATTGTGCTGTTGTTAGAACCGGATCGGCTTTTAATAACGCTGCGGTTAATGGCACGTTATCTAACAGGGCAGAACCCACGCCAGTGAAAAAGTTAGAAATACTAGGGTTATACATGCCGTACACTTCGGTTAATAAATGTAAGGTGCCAATTTCTTTAAGCATGCCAACGAGTAACAAGATACCTAAGAAGAACAATAGAGTATCGAATTCAACCTGACGGATATATTCTAATACTTGAACTTCTTCACTTTTACTTTTATTGGTGCGGCCCACTAAGAACATCACCGATAAGCCGAATAAAAAGGTCAATACCGGCGGAATACCAAACAGCACGTTAAGTACCATGGTTAATACTATGGTAGTAAAGAAAATGACTCCGATGACAATATCAACCGTATTGTAATTTTGCTCGATAGGCGTAGTGCTTACATGTCCTTCGGCTTTAAGTGAAAACAATACTGCTAGGACCATGACGCTAATGCCTGCTGGAATAAACAAGATTAACAATTCTGAGATATGCACTTTACCGGCGAGGAAAATCATCAAGGTAGTCACATCACCCGTGATTAATGCCACCCCACCAGAGTTTACCGCAAAGATAATTAACACGGCCATACGGCGGCGCATTTGTTTATCTAAATTAAAGGTTGTTAGTAAACCTAATGAGACCAGAGTGGCAGTGACGTTGTCACAAAAAGTCGATAGTACTAATGAGAATAACCCGACTTGCATCATCAACATTCGCACAGAGACTTGCTGCGGAAATATTTTTTGAACCAATACTTGGATCATGCCTTTAGCATTAAGATAGGCCACAAAAGTCATGGTCGACATTAAAAATAACCATAATGTAGCAATTTCTAATAAGTTTTCGTTGAGGTTTTCGCCCACGATTTTACTTTTTTCTGGGCTACCAGAAGCTATGAACAAGGTAATCCAAGCTATACAGCCAAGGAATAGGGTGGTTTTTGCTTTATTTATATGGGTAACTTCTTCGAACACGATACTGAGCAATGCAAGTACCGCAAGTGAGATAAGAAAAGTATGTAGCATGACTGCAATTCCAACTTTGTGTTGTAGGTAATCAACATCATTACCATGAATTTTTGCTAACCTAATTTGGCCCTAGCGTTAAGGTTTAATTAAGCTTTCCGTTTGGCGGGGCGATCACATCACACAACGAGGGATTTCGCAACTGAGATCACAGTTATTTTGTCAATAATCGACCAAAGTAGCGTATAAAAAAGCAATACAGTGAAAAGAAATTGGAGTTTGTTAACACAAATGAAAAGAGGATAAATAACGTGGTTATTTATCCTCTTTATTGTTACCAAAAGACTGCTTAGCTTGAGCTGTCTGTTGATTTATTTCATTGCAGCAAAAATACGATCAACAGCGGCCAGAGTATATTCAATTTCAGCATCGCCGTGAGCCATTGACATGAAACCCGCTTCATAAGCACTTGGCGCTAAATAAATACCTTCATCTAACATGGCATGATAGAAATGACGGAAGTGTTCCATGTTGCATTTTGTGACTTGGGCAAACGAGGTCATTGGCGTGTTATCTTCAGTAAAGAAGAAACCAAACATACCACCCACATAAGTAATATTTAATGGAATACCGTGTTTGTCTGCAGCGGCTTTAAAACCTTCTGCAACACGTTTCGTTTTATCTGCAAGCGCTTCGTATAAACCGGGTTGACACAATGCATCCATTTGGGCTAAACCAGCAGACATCGCAATTGGGTTACCAGATAAGGTACCGGCTTGATAGACAGGGCCAGTTGGTGCAATAAACTGCATGATATCTTTACGGCCACCAAATGCGCCTACAGGCATGCCGCCGCCAATAACTTTGCCAAGTGTGGTTAAGTCAGGTGTTACGTTGTAGTGGCCTTGTGCGCCACTCATAGAGACGCGGAAACCTGTCATCACTTCATCAATGATTAATAGTGCACCAAACTCATCACACATGGCACGTAAGCCTTGCAAAAAGCCTTCGACAGGTGGAATACAGTTCATGTTGCCCGCAACGGGCTCAAGGATGATACAGGCGATACTGGTTGGATTTTGTTCGAAGATAGCGCGTACAGAATCAAGATCATTATAAGTTGCTGTTAACGTGTGCTTAGCAAAATCTTCTGGAATACCAGGTGAGCTTGGTTGCCCTAGGGTTAACGCGCCAGAACCTGCTTTAACTAATAAGCAGTCAGCATGGCCATGGTAGCAACCTTCAAATTTTAAGATATTGTCACGGTTAGTAAAACCACGTGCTAAACGAATCGCACTCATGGTGGCTTCAGTACCTGAACTGACCATTCTAACTTGTTCTATTGATGGCACCATTGATATGACTTTTTCAGCCATTTTAACTTCAAGTTCCGTTGGTGCACCAAACGACAAACCATTTTCAACGGCATCTAACACTGCTTGGCGAATTTTAGGGTGGTTATGACCTAAAATCATCGGTCCCCATGAACCAACATAGTCGATATACTTTTTACCATCGGCATCAAAAATATAAGCACCATCAGCTTTTTCAATGAACAAAGGTGAACCACCTACACCATTAAAAGCTCGTACAGGTGAGTTAACGCCACCAGGGATGGTCTTTTTAGCCTGTTCAAATAAAACCTCGGAACGGGTCATGTCTAATCCTTAATATTGTGTGCCAATTATCTATCGGCTTTACGTGAATACCAGTTTACTGGGCACTCATACTTTTCGAGTTGGTCTTCAACCCCAAGTGTTAATGCAAAAAGTGCCATACGTATAAGTAAGCCGTTATCGGCTTGTCTAAAAATAGCCAAACTTGGGTGGCTGTTTAAATCATTGTCGAGTTCATTTGCTTGCGCGCGTGAATCACGAGGCAATGGATGCATAATCACGGTATTTGACTTGCAGTGTTGCGTATAAATATTGTGATTTAAGCGAAACTTACCTCGGTACTTATTGGCTTCTTCCTGTGATGGGAAGCGCTCTTCTTGAATGCGTGTCAGATATAAAATATCTGCATGATGCAAATTGCCTTCAAGTTGCTCGGTTATTGTGATCTTATGGCCAGCATTTTCAATGTCGGCGATCACATAGTCAGGCATTGATAGTTCAGTTGGCGATATCAAGGTGAATTTAATATCTTTATGCATGCACAGTAAGCGTGATAGTGAATGCACAGTACGACCATATTTTAAATCACCTACCATAGCGATATGCATACCGTCTATGCCCATACCTGAGTGGCTTAACTCTTTCTTGATGGTAAATAAATCGAGTAAGGCTTGAGTAGGGTGTTCATTCGGTCCGTCGCCACCGTTAATTACAGGTACGCGACTGCCTTCGGCAAATTCTTTAACTGAGTATGCGTCTGGATGACGCATGGCAATCACATCCGAATAAGTAGAGAGTACTCTAGCCGTATCGTAAAGTGATTCGCCTTTGGATAATGACGATGATGCCATTCCTGTGGTTTCTCGAACATGTCCGCCAAGTAAATTGAAGGCACAGCCAAAGCTGACACGAGTTCGGGTGCTGGGTTCAAAAAACAGATTGCCTAAAATGGCACCTTCTAATACTTTGGTGCGTTTTTCACGCAAAGCATAAGGTGTCATTTTATTCGCGACGTTGAAAATAGTGTTAATTGAATCCAGATCTAACTGGCTTACTGAAAGGATATGTGAACCTTCGAACTGCGTCATCAGCCTAATTTCCAAAGTTTAGGGGCAAAATATTCACCAGAACAGCATGCTATTTTACCGTATTATTATATAGGGTGTTATAGAGATTATGTCTAGGGTGGCTGAGGCAAAATTGTAGCAGAAAATAACCGCCAGATAAATATAATAACCGTGCTTAACACAGAGATTCACTTGCTGTTATCAAGAACATTGACATGATTTTGGCCGTTAACTTAATCGGGTTTGAAAGACTCATTTTATTTGCTCGTGCCGCAGCGAATTAGCCTTAGAACCACTGAGATAACATCTGAAGCTGCAATTTGCTCAAGCGCCTCATATGGAGCGACAAGTGAGGATTAAGCAGCACTTTGTCACACTATTGAGGACTAATGAGCTCAAAGAGGTTGGATTAAATTTGCCCTGAGCGAATTTCTTGCAATAAATTCGCCCAACTGATCACCCCAACAACTTTTTGCGTGTTATCACGATAGATATACACTTCGCCAGATCGTTTTGGTAGCAGTGCTTCATAAGCCTCATTTAAGGTGGCGCTGTCAGGTAATCCGGGCATGAGATGACGCGATAGGGTGGTTGAATCTTCAAAGGATTGCATTTCAAGTCGCAACATTTCAATTTCGCCTTCAGCATTTCTAACTAATACTGGGCGGCCAGCAGCGCGTTTAAGTACTTCAAGCAGTAGTTCGTCATCATCGTTAACAATCACGAAGCGTTTATCCATCAGTACCCTAACACCTTTCTTTTGTAACCCTTGATTCAGTGGGGCAACCTTATAGCCTAAGCCCATAATATCCAGTTGTTTAAGTAGGATAGAATGAGTATTAAATCCCTGGTATGCCACTAAAAATGCTGGAATGGTGACAAACATCGCCGGTAAGATAATCGACGCATCGTTGGTTAATTCAAGTAGCGCAACTAATGCAGCTAGAGGGGCACTCAGACAAACCCCCATCATTGCTGTCATGCCAATGACAGTATATAAACCCACATAAGGTGCAATGGATGGAAACAGTAAACTGCTGACTAAGGCTAAGATAGCCCCAACTAATGCGCCAATACCATAGAGTGGACCAATTAATCCGCCGGGGACACCAAAGCCAATAGCAGCGATGGTGGCCAAGATTTTTGCCAACAACAGTGCAATTAAAAACAGTAAACTAGGATGCTCACTAATGGCTTCTTTAATTGCCAGATCACCAGAACCTAAAGCTTGTGGCAGCAACAGCGCCACAAACGAAGTAATCACACCCGCAATAAGCAGCCGATAAATTAACGGCCATTGCTGACCTGTCGCGGTTACTTTTAGCAGTGAATAGTTAAACAACGCAGCGACACAGCCTAAAGCAAGGCCGCCAATCAGCAAAATAGGATATTGATCCAATGGAATATGAATGACATTAATCAATTCATATTCATGAATATTACCAAACACCAATTGACTGGATACCGCGCCGCAAATGGCTGAAAGCATGATTGGGAAGAAATAATGGATTTTGTATTCGCGCACAATCACTTCAAATACAAATAATACCGCAGCAAGCGGTGCATTGAAGGTTGCAGCAATGCCGGCAGCAATACCACTGGCACACATAATGCGCACGCTATTGTCTGGTAATGAAAACTTCTCGGCCATAACACTGGCACTTACTGCACCTAAGTGAATTGCAGGGCCTTCTTTACCGACAGAAAAATTAGCCATTAAGGCGATTAATGCTTGAAAAAACTGTCCAGCAGCAGATTGAAGCGGTACCTTACCGTAATGTAATTTGAATCGGTGAAGTACATAGGCAATCCCCATGCGCCGATAGCGTTTTGAGCCCAATAAAGACAGTAGCCAAATGAGTAATGCGCCGATAATCGGTAAGTAAGATCGCCAATTAGTTAAGGTTGAGCTTAAGGTTAAGCTATCTGAATGCAGGTATTGATCTGCCCACACTAAGCTTAAACGGAATAAGATAATCACCACAGAAGCTATGATGGCAAACAGCAGCGCCAGTGCACAAAGTTGCACACTAATTTTAGCCTGAGATAACTTATCTCTAAATTCGTTACGTAGATATTTGCGCGTCGTTCTTTTGGCGTGAATAATAGCGGCTTTATTTATCTTAAATCGCACGGTTTGACTCTAAGGCCTGTTGATATGTTAAGGGTGTTTTGTGCAGCTGTTTATTGATCGTTTGATAACGCGCTAGTGTCATGTTATTACTCTCCATCAATAGGACTAACCGCTTAATACATGCTGGCTGCATATCTGATTTAACACAGTTAATAGGCTAAAAAGGGTTATTGGACTCGCTAAATATTAGCATTATAAGCTTGTGTAATACGGGTATGATTTGCACAAAACGTTAACTAGGGCACAAAAATAAACCCAAGAAAAATATGCTTCGCCAAGCATACTGTATTTTATTAAAAGGTTGTAACTTAATGTTAAATTATCACCGTTGGTTAGATAGACTGCAAGTTTTAGAACGTAAAAATAGGACATCAAGCATATACTTGATTGGTTTAATGTTAGTGTGTTTTTTATTGGGAGCAATAAGTTTTAATTTATGGCTTTCATTTGCACCAGAGGCTACGCCAAATAGTGCCAGTGGCAAGCGTAAATTGTTACAACAACTGGAGGAACAGGCGCAAGTGCTTGCCAGTCGTAATTTAGCATTAAGCATTGCTGAAAATGCCAATAAAGAAATGCAAGATATGTTTAGCCAACAATTATCAGATCAAAAAGCGTTAGAGAAAGAATTAGCGTTTTATCGCAGTATAATGGTGACTGATTCTGGTGTTGAAGGTGTGTCTATTCATGGGGTGGAATTAGCCCAGGGTGTGACGACTGGTCAATATCAATTGCGATTAATTCTCACTCAGTTGCAAAAACACCAAGTTAAAGTGAAGACGAGTTCGACGGTATTGTTGCTGGGTACACAAAATGATCAGCCAGCTGAGCTGTCTTTGAGCAAATTAATCAATAAAAAACTAGATTTTGAATTTAATTATTTTCAAATTATAGATAACAATTTTGAACTTCCAGTGGGATTTAATCTTCAACGAATCATGGTCAAAGTGAAGGTGGCTGCTCGTCGTGGTGTCAAAGGTGGCGAGATTGAGCAAGTCTATAATGTACCAGAGCTGTTGATGGGTGAAAAAGAACTGCGGGTAATACTTGAACAAAATAGTCAGGTAAAGGATAATTCTCTGCAGAAACCGAAGTAAGAGGTAGTAATGACTGAACAAGTTGATACAGCAATGCCGATCCAATTTACCGATGCGGCGGCGATAAAAGTAAAAGGTCTGTTAGAAGAAGAACAGAATCCTGAATTAAAACTGCGTGTGTATGTAACAGGTGGTGGTTGCTCTGGTTTTCAGTATGGCTTTACATTCGATGAGAAAGTCAACGAAGGTGATTTCACCATTGAGAAACAAGGTGTGCAATTGGTTGTTGATCCAATGAGTCTTCAGTACCTTGTTGGTGGTGAAGTCGATTATACATCGGGTCTTGAAGGTTCACGTTTTTTTGTTAAAAATCCTAATGCGACCACAACATGTGGCTGCGGAGCGAGTTTCTCGGTGTAATGCGCGTTATTACAGTGATTAACCTGTCTGGGGACATGTAATCGAATAGCTAACAAAAAGCCGTCTTTCGACGGCTTTTTTGATGTCTATATTGTACCGATACACCCACAACTAACTGCTCATAATATTAAAATTCATCCGCGGTTTAAACCACGCCTTCACTTTTGCATTAAAGCTAATCCACACTTGAATGATCCCCAGCGCAATAAGCACAGAGTAGATAACCCAATCAGCAACAACGGTTTGAAACAAACCAAAATCAAACGTGGTTGGACCGGCAACTAAATTGTCGGGGTCATACATAATGATTGGCAGTACGCTATATAACAAAAGTTGCAGTACGCAATACACCCGCAGAAGATATAAGCCTGCTTTTTGGCGGCCGATTATTGCGAGCACTATCATTAAGGTTAATATGCATAGCATTGCACTTAACTCAGACAAGGAGTTGGCAGCATATAGCCCGCTGATGGCCGACAAGGTATAAACGATCATCAAGCCAATTAGCCGTTTTGGTAAATGTGGCTTTGCAACGCTGTGAGCCTGGTCTGCGTGGTTGGTTTCAGAGTTGGTATCGGTCATTACAATTAATGCTTTTGTTGTTTCTTTGGCAAAATTCGCTCATTCATTTCAAAAGGAGGAACCACAACACCTAAGTCTTCTTGAACGGGGAAAACTGCGATAAATAAGTCATCATCTTCCATACCGCTTACCCAACGTTCTTGAAACTCGTCAAGTGGAATCGCTAATGGCTCGCAGTCTTTCCATTCATCAACAGCCCATAGTGCGGCAGTCTCTTCAGATGGCCACATTGGAATACAGTCTTCATCTTCAGTGGTCAGCATGACACAACCATCTTGATCTTGAAGTGTCCAAATAATTTTTTCAGCTTTAATCTGATCAACCATATAATCATAACGACCTTCTGGAGTTAGATTCATTAGTTCAGATACAGTTTTGGTTTTATTGCTCATATTGACTCTCATCTTAAGTTTTGGCTTTGCTCAATTTTAAACAATTAAGCAAATTTGTGGGCATCATAACATTGAGGCCACAATTGCAAAAGTAAACCACGCATTTTGGTGTGTTTATCTCGCCTTGAAACGCCCACCTAGCACAGCAGCGCGTGACGCGCCCGTAACAGCGGGTAAGTTAGCGGGTAAATCATGGTGATAACGCATGGCTAACCAGGCAAAGGCAATGCCTTCAACCCATTTTGCATTCACACCTAACGCGCTGGTGGTAGCGACTTTATAATGGGGAACCAAGATGGCGAGTCGTTGCATTAAGGCTTTATTTAATGCTCCGCCACCACAGACAAATAATTCACCTGTCGGTGCCAGTTTATTTATGTCGTTGGCAATACTGTGGCAGGTAAGATCAAGTAGGGTAGATTGAATATCTTCTTGATCTAAATGACTATAGTCAGCGATTTGTTGCTCAAGCCAAGCTTGATTAAACAGCTCTCTACCAGTACTTTTTGGGTAAGCTAACGAAAAGTAAGAGTGCGATAATAGCTGTTTGAGTAAGACAGGATTACTGGTTCCGGAGTCTGCCCAAGCACCATCCTCATCAAAAGGAAGGTTCAAGTTTTGTTGAATAAAGGCATCGATTAGGTTGTTACCCGGACCGGTATCGAAGCCTAATACTTGCTCACTATTACCAGGTAAATAGGTTACGTTGGCAATTCCACCTATGTTTAAAATCACTCTAGAGTGACCTTGGCGAGCAAACACTTGCTGGTGAAATGCTGGAACTAACGGTGCCCCTTGGCCGCCAAGGGCAATATCTTTACGTCTAAAGTCAGCAATGACATCGATATTAGTTTCAATAGCAATGGTATTAGGATCGCCAATTTGCAATGTAAAACCCATTTCTAAATTAGGCATATGACGCACAGTTTGTCCGTGTGACCCTATGGCTATAACCTCATCGGCAGTGACAGTTGTTTTAGCCAATAAGTGATTAACCGCTTGTGCAAACAGTTTACCAACGCTGCGATCGAGTCGACCGAGGCGGTTTATTTCATCTGTTGCAGGCTGGCATAAACGTTGTAAACCACTTAATAAATGTGCTGGTATTGCTTCGGTATGGCTGGCAACTAAAATAGGATGATCAGTTGAAAAATCAACCAACACCGCATCAACACCATCCATGCTTGTGCCTGACATTAGACCGATAAAGTATTCTGGCTTAGACATGAGGTAACTCTCTGTGAATGGCAATATTAGGCTATTAATTACTTGCCAATTGCTGTTGTTGATTTGATTTTAGCTGAGCCATCAATTGTTTACTGAGTGCCGTAAATTTATTTTTCTCTTTACGATCAATCGGCATAGATTTAGGTAAGTCGATGGTTCGTGGATTGCGATGAACGCCATTTACAATGAATTCATAATGTAAGTGAGCGCCAGTGACTCGGCCTGTTTTACCTAAGGTACCGATTATTTGGCCTTGTTTAACCGTTTCACCACGGTTTACTTTGCGCTTAGTTAAATGCAAATACTTAGTGGTGTAGGTTTCGTTGTGCTTAATGAATACATAGTTGCCATTAAACTGGTTATAACCGGCCTCAACCACTTTACCTTTACCCGCGGCTTTAATCGGTGTACCTATGGCGGCCACATAGTCTACGCCGCGGTGGGCTTTAATTTGCCCCGTTACTGGGTGCAAACGACGAGGATTAAAGTTAGAACTGACATATTTAAAGTCTACTGGCGAGCGTAAAAATGCTTTGCGCATACTACTGCCATCTTCTGAATAATATTCTCCGTCGGTATACCGTACGGCGGTGTAACGCTCCCCTTGGTTAAAAAACTCTGCGGCGAGAATATTGCCATTACGTAAAAATTGGCCATCGGCGTATTCTTGTTCAAACAATAATGAAAAATGATCACCTTTACGGATATCAAGCGCGAAATCGACGTCCCAGCCAAAGATATTGGCCAATTCCATAATGTGATTACCCGATAAACCGGCATCCGCCGCAGCATTCCAAAAGTTACTTTTAATATTGGCGGTAATAAATGAGGTACGATTTTCGATTTCTTTGGTGTTGACGGTTTCTTTGTATTGCTCATTGTGATGACTGATCACTAATGTCGATACTTTGTCCATTCGATAGGTTAATTCTTGTAATTCACCTTGGGCATTTTTACTAATGGCAATTTCTTCGCCGGGCATAATCTTGAGCAAATTCTTTTTGGCTAACGGTAATTGGGTAATGTCGTAGACGTCTTTAGCGCTGAGTCCAGCACGGCTAAATAAGCCGCCCAATGTATCGCCTTTAACAACTTCATAGTATTCAACGCTATTATCATCGTTAGCGACCTCTTGCTTTAACTTGGCTTTTTGATTAGCCACTTGCTGGTCGATATCATTGATCATACCGTCAATATCAGAAGTGCTGGTTTGCAACATCGAAAGGTGTTGAGCAAAGGCTTCGTCATCTGCCGTTTCACCGCTGATGGAAGTGTCGCTGTCATCTTTTGATAGGAGTTCATCAGACTTTTCGACATCAATATTATCATTACTATTTGGTGCTGTAGGCGTGCGAAAGGCAAGTGGAATGGCATAACGCTTGTTGATTTCTATGTCGGGTTGCTCAGTTGATTGGCTCATCAATTGGGTTTGTTTAGATGCTTGAGCGTCTTCCGATGGGAACATCAGAATAAATGTCGTTAAAATCACTAATAAAGATAATGTGATTTGATGTGCTTTTGGCAGCAATGTGAATAAAGTAAGAAGCTTTGCCATTGACTCTGTTACCAATTTCTCTATCTCGTTGTTATCTGCTAAGTGTACACTCTTTCATTTGCTGTGGCTAACAAGTAACATAGAGCTCTTTATTTTTTGTGCAAGCCCTGGGAGTTGCAGTAGAGATGGCGAATTTAGATCAAGTATTGGCAGAGATTAAGCGCGGTACCGATGAGATATTACTTGAAGCGGATTTGCTTGAGAAACTGAAAGAAGGGCGCCCATTACGCATCAAGTTAGGCGCAGACCCTACCGCTCCAGATATTCACTTAGGTCATACGGTTATTTTGAACAAAATGCGTACTTTTCAAGAGTTAGGTCACGAAGTGATTTTCTTGATTGGTGACTTTACCGGTATGGTCGGCGACCCTAGCGGTAAAAACAGTACTCGTCCGCCATTGACCCGTGAGCAAGTGCTTGCTAACGCAGAAACCTACAAAGAACAGGTTTATAAAATTTTAGACCCAGCAAAAACGCGTATCGAATTCAACTCTAGCTGGTTAGAGCCATTAGGTGCCGCGGGTATGATCCGCTTAGCTTCACAGCAAACGGTTGCTCGTATGATGGAGCGTGACGATTTTAAAAAGCGCTATGCATCAGGTCAATCTATTGCGATTCATGAATTTATGTATCCTTTATTGCAAGGTTACGATTCAGTTGCATTGCAAGCCGATGTTGAATTAGGTGGAACCGATCAAAAGTTTAACCTGCTTATGGGTCGCGAACTGCAAAAGTCAGAAGGCCAAAAACCACAAACTGTTATCATGATGCCATTGCTTGAAGGTTTAGACGGCGTTAAAAAAATGTCTAAATCGGCCCACAACTACATAGGTGTGAGTGAGCCTGCAAATGAAATGTTTGGTAAAATCATGTCGATTTCAGATGATTTGATGTGGCGTTATCTTGAGTTATTGTCATTCCGTCCATTAACTGAATTAGCCCAGTTTAAACTAGACGTTGAAAATGGCACTAATCCTCGCGATATCAAGATTTTATTAGCCAAAGAAATCATAGCTCGTTTCCATGATGAAGCCCAAGCAGAAGCTGCACATCAAGCGTTTATCGATCGCTTTCAAAAAGGTGCCATTCCAGATGACATCGAAGAAGTCATTTTAGAAGCAGGTGAAGGCTTAGCGATTGCTAACTTACTCAAAGATGCCGGTCTTGTCGGCTCTACATCAGATGGTATGCGGATGATCAAGCAAGGTGCGGTTAAAATGGATGGCGAAAAAGTGGAAGACAGTCGCATCAGTTTTAATGCTGGTCTTGAAGCGGTATTCCAGGTTGGTAAGCGAAAATTTGCTAAAGTTATCTTGAAATAAGTTTTACGAAATCAATAAAAAACGGCTTATTAACTAAGCCGTTTTTTTATGTCTGATACGTAATGAAATCGATATCACTGAAGCCATATAACACAGCCAATTAAAGCGCTCGCGGCGCGCAATTGACTCTGATTTTATTACTGAGCCGCAAGTTGGTCAGTCATGGTTTGATAATCCATTAAATCCATTTGCTCCACTAGGCGCTCAGTATTGCTATCAAATTTAAGGGTTGTGACACCGGGTACGGCAAGGTCGATAATCTTTCCAGGTTTACCATACTGATCGCCTGGACCGCGTAAGCGATAACTACCAATGATTACCACCAATGAGCCAGTATTAAACATGTGTTCTACGTTTAAGCGGTATTCTAATACCCCTTCATGGGCTCGTTGTAAAAACGCAATAATGTGCCGACCACCTTTGTAGGTCGTATTGGCTGTCTTATCGTAAAATACTGTTTCGCGTGAATAAAATCGACGTAAGACGGTATAATCGTGATCAGTGAGTGCTTCCATGTATTGCATCGCAAGTTGTTGTTCTCGCGGCATGTCACCAATATTGGCTTTAGTGGGAAAGCTCAATAGCAAACAGTATAATATGAAGATTATTCGCACATTAAATTCTCTTAGTTTTCAAATCAAAAGCCGGTAAAGATAAGTGCCAGCGAATAGCACTCAGACGGATGATTAGCGTACTGAACATAGCGATCAGTAATGATGTCATGCTATCCATGCCGACAAATATACTTAAGGTATAACAGATGCCTCCAACGATAGAAGCGGTTGCGTAAACTTCTGTTCGCAGCACCATTGGAATTTGTCGACATAATAAATCACGAATAATCCCGCCGCCGACGCCGGTGATTAAGCCCATGACGACCGCGACCATACCAGACAATCCCATTAGTAAGGCCTTTTCTGCGCCAATAACGGTAAATAATGCCAAACCTAATGCATCGGCTATGGGCAATGTGCGTGCAGGTAATTTATGGGGTTTACGCACCAACACTAAGCACGCCACTACGGTCGCAAGAATGACAATAATATAATTTGGATCGCGGATCCAAAATACCGGTGTCGCGCCGATTAAGGCATCACGAATACTGCCGCCGCCAATAGCTGTAACAGACGCTAATACAATAACACCAAAAGGATCCATGCGGTGCTTACCAGCAGCTAACGCTCCCGAAAGGGCAAATACAGCGGTACCGCATAAATCAAAAAAGTAGATCCATTGACTCATTTACTTAGCTCTTTGAGATGAATTGTGAGGGCATCTACTGAAATACGGATTTCTATTACCGATAAAATCAACGAATACAATAACAGCAGTAAACTCAATCCAAACACCAATGAGCCCACTTGATTAAAGCCAACGTAAATCAAAATCATACATAACACACACAAGGCAAAACTGCTGACACCAGCTTCTTGCATTTTGCGAATAATAATAATTCGCTGGCGTAAATTTTTAATTTGATCGCCTTGTACCGGTTTTTTATCGTTACTGAGTTGACGGATCAATGCCGCTAATGAAAAAAATCGATTGGTGTAGGCCAGCAATAACAATGAAATAGCCGGAAACAGCAATGCTGGTGTGGTTAATGATACATGTAAATGGTTGAACAAAATGGCATTCCTAAACTGGTTTTCATGCAGCTAATAATTAGTTATAGAGGATTTATGTTACAAAGATATAAGCCATTTGTCGGCATAATTGACCTATGTTAACAACGAGTGGTGACATCAGGTTGTAACAGGCCTACATCAAACGCACACGAGTCCATAATCGCTAAATGATAGCCTGTTTAAAACAAGATTTATATGGTTTAAATAAATCTTAATCCGGTCCAAATAAGCGGTAGTAGCAAGGTTAGGCTGATCCAAAAAAGATTGGCTGTGTGCGTGACAGTTATGGCTTGGCTAATGTGGCGATGATCCGGCAAGGGCCCTGATTTTACTTTGGGTAAATCTACCCGAATGGTGTTGCCATTTTCAATAAATTGCTGTGGCCCGCCTAATTCTATTTTTAATAATTTAGCCGCTAATGCGTAACTCGTGTAATGGTTATTGAGCTGATCTTTATTCACTGTTGTCGATATTGGTGGTGAAAAAATAGACTTGATACCCAATTGGCCAAATTGAATGGCGATTGAGCAGTGCCAAAGTAACGTCGGGATGAAAAATATGACTCTATTTAACTGACCGACAAAACTTGAAAAAATATAAAAATGTGGATGATAAGGCGGCCAGCAATGTTGTAGTTGTCTTAACATACGCACCACTAAGGTCATCGTAGCGCCGCCTATGCTGAAAAATAGTATGGTTGATAAGGTGCCGTAAATGGGAGTAGTAAACAGTTTCTCTATGGTTGTTTTACTTAACCCCACCTCTGATAAGGCTTGGGTATTTTGTCTCACCCAAGGAGCCAGAAGTTGTTTGGCCTGTTGTTTATTGCCGGTTTTTATGGCATCAACCACTTTTTGTGCCACAGGCTTAAAAGCGGAATCACATAAACAGAAATACAAGATGATCAGTTCAAAAAACCAAGGATAAGCAGCAAGGCTGAGTAAAAAGCTCACGATAATCCCGCTAGGCACAATTAAAATGAGTGTCGCTAAAATCCCTGCAATAAGTTGCTGGCTCACCGCTCGCTCTGGATGATTTACTTTGATGGCTATCAAGGTGGCTAAGCGGTTGAACCATAATAATGGCTGTAGATCTCTAGGAATGGGCGCAAATCGAGCCAAAATTAAGGCACAAAATAAAATACAACAGCTTTGCAGTAACCCGCCATCTTGGCTAAGTAATTGAGGATTAAATAATTGATTGACCATAGACACTCAATAGTTAGGCTGTTGTTAACCTTAAGGTTGCTCAGTACAGAGACCATGAGGTCATTGTCTCTGTACTGATTCTAGAAGGTTTATAGCTGTTGTAACAGTGCGATCACCATCATGGCAGAATGCAGGCCTGCTTTAATAATATAAGAGTCAAAATCAACCGGTGAGTCATTGTTGGCATTATCTGATAGAGAGCGGATAACCACAAAAGGTACTGTAAACTGGTGACAAACTTGGGCTATAGCTGCCCCTTCCATTTCACAGGCTGCCATAGTCGGAAAGTTTTCACGCATCACTTTTGTCCGTACCGGGTCGCAAATAAAGCTGTCGCCAGTACAAATTAATCCTTCTATTGCGTTTACTTCACCTAATGATGCTACAGCTTGTTTGGCCGCATTCACTAGGTTGATATCAGGCATAAATGCTGCTGGTTGCTGGGCCATTTGGCCAATTTCGTAACCAAATGCAGTGACATCTACGTCGTGGTGACGTACTTCTGATGAAATCACAATATCGCCGATAGCGAGAGAATCCACAAAACCGCCTGCAGATCCTGTGTTAATCACATGGGTTACGGCAAATTTTTCGATTAATAATGTGGTCGCGATACTGGCTGCCACTTTACCGATCCCCGAGCGAGTGACGACGACATCTTTGCCCGCAATGCTACCGCTAATAAATTCGATTCCGGCAATAGTGCTATGCACAGGCTCAATGATGGCTTGAATTAAATGAACAACTTCTGGCTCCATTGCGCCAATAATACCGATTTTCATGAGTGAACCTTAACTGAATAAGCAAATTTGAATGGCTGCTAATATATCACGAGCACGATAAATGTGTGTAAGCTGACAGTGATTTTATTGATCAATGGGTTGGTTATTTGCACCAGGGCCTCGAGTTAAAACTATTTTATTATGAGTGATTTAATTCATGGTTATTGGAGGTAACAGCTTTTTTACACCTAATTAATTACGCCACAATAACGACAATTTAACACAGCCTGTCTTAGGATTGCCGATTAAAGCGTCATAGCTATTATTTAGAGGCAAAATCCTGCAACACGATATGACTTACTATGCAAACCGCGCCAAGGCGTTAAAGCCTTTAATGCCAGTAAAAAATCCCAGCAGATAAGATTGAAAAGATTAAAGCGTTACTTGGATTCTCAGCTTCGAGCGTTAATGCTAAACCCAGCAAGACACGTTATCCCATGCTGTTATGTTGACTGGAATCTAGTTTCGAGCAACAAGCGACTCACACCAAACCTCCTTTATAGATTGGTATAAATGTTTACGCTTTTATTAAACTGTCCTGATGCTCAAACTTCAGTCCTTTCTTACTGACATGGGCAAAAAATTGTTCAGGCGTCATGGGTTTTGAAAAATAAAACCCTTGAAATTCTTTGCAGCCCATATCCGCCATAATGCTTACCTGTTCCGCAGTTTCTACACCTTCAGACACACACTTGATATCGAGTTCTTCACACATATTATGGATCGCTTTTACCAAGCTTTGTTGACGAGCTGAAGAGGTAACTTGGCTGATTAATGAACGATCTAATTTGAGTTTATTAATTGGGTAGTCAGCCAAACGAGTAATATTAGAATAACCGACGCCAAAATCATCTACCGAAATGGTGAAACCCCACGCTTGTAGAGTTTTCATTAACATTAACGAGTGGGCTTGATTCGCTTCTAGTGAGGTTTCGGTTAACTCGAGTTCTATTTGTTTTGGGCTGACAGTAAAGTCAGCTAAATACTTAACTAACTTGGACATAAAGTCGGTTTGAGTGAAATCAATTAGTGAGATATTAATCGCCACAGGTACACAGTTAAGCCCTTGTTGAGTCCATTGATTGATTTGCGAGCAGACTTTTTGTATCACCAAATCCGTTAAACGGCTGATCATTCGGTATTCTTCTGCGATAGGGATAAATACCGCTGGTGATACTGTACCTAAAATGGGACTGTGCCATCGAGCCAACGCTTCAAGGCCGATACATTGTCCTGATGCCGTTACTTTAGGTTGATAATAAACGGTTAGCTCACCTTGCTGTAGTGCTTCATCGAGCAACATCGATATTTCATATTTCTCTAAAAAGCTTTGTGAATTGGTTTGGTCATATAAGCTAAATACATCGTTGGTATTGGCTAATTTAAGCGCCTCGATAGCATGAGCGACAACTTTACAGCTTGCATCCCCGTGTTCAGGGCAATGGGCAATACCAAATAGAAATGATTGCGAAGACTTAATTCCTAGTAAGTTGTAATCTTCATCTAAAGTATGTTTGATTTTAGGTAAGGCGCTATACAGATCGGTTTCGTTAAGGCTACCAAGAATAAAGGCAATTTTCCCAGGTCCAATATGAGCACATAATAAAGGTCCTTCAATATTGTTACGCAGGCGTTTAAAGGCTGTTTTAGTAATGGCTTGAGAATTATGGTTACCAAATTTTATATTTAAATAGTCGTTATTGGCACTTTGAGCCACAACCACATAAAAGCCTTTTCGATATTTTGCAATTAGGCGGTCACATTGCAGTTCAAACCAATCTCGATTCGGTAACTGTGTTTGTGTATCGCGATAACGTAGACGTCTGTTCTCTTGTTCCATGGCGGCCAAATTACCTTTAATGCTCTGTTCTGCACTGCAATCATGAAATTCATAAACACAAAAATTAGCATCGGTCAGTTGCTGATGGACAACACGCTGATAGGTATTGTTGAAGTGCAATATTTGCTCTTGTTTGCCTGCGTTACAGGTTTTGATGTTTGGCATGACAGATGAAAGCAATAACGTTTCGCTTTTTAATGGTTTAGGTAATTTTAGTAAATCAATCGCTTGTTGGTTCGCATCAGTAATCTTTCCCAGATCATCGACAATAATTTTGGGGATAGTCGATTCTGCAAAAAAAGTGCGGTATAGCTCATTTTTGCTTTTCAAATAAGCGTTTGAGCTTAGCGTTGCTTTATTGAGACGTTTAGCCGCGACAATGGTTCTTGCAACAGCTAAAGGCACGCAGATATTAAAAAATAGAAAAACCACTCCAGTAATATACCAACTCGCATCAGGGAGTTGCTTATCTATGTCGGTGTATTGAGACAGGTCGATATCATGCAATATCATATAAAATGGCACGATATTTAATAAGGCGAAACAGATTGCTACTCGGTGCCCTAACAACATTAGCGCAATAGAAGGGCATACAAACATCAGCATACTACCTATTTTGGCTAGTCCTAAGTCTGGAAGCGACAAGTTGATTGCTAAACTCGCCAATACCAATGCAGCGAGGAGGATATGAGCACATAAATGATAGAATCGCTTACTGGCCAGTAACAATAAAAATAACACCGAAGTGAAACCAATAGTAAGCGCGATTATCCATAAGTAATTTAATTGTAAGGCAGAATTGAATGTGTCAAACGCAATAGCTAAGCACAGCAACATTCCCGAAGAGAGGATTATTCGTAGTGCACTTATTCGCCAGTTGGGTATCGATTCATGTGCGTTTTTATCATCGTTTAGCAGGAAAAATTGGTTAATGAAATTCATGAAAACACATATTTTGATTGCCAGAAATTAATTAAATAGCATTTACTTTTATAAATCAATGGACTGTATGATTATTCGTGACAGTAAAATGTAAATATCTATTATATGTAATGCTATTTCTTTGAGGGGACAGTTTTGTGGTTAAAAATTGTTCATCGATTTAATGCGCAGAATATTTTTGCTCGAAGGTCTACCTGTATGAACAATAAAATGACAGTGAAGATTTATAGTATTGATGCTGAGTCGGTGCGGTATAACCGTTATTACCCATATTTAGCAGCAATCTTTCGTTTGCAAGGGGCTGCAACATTGTGTCAATTAAATAGCCATATGTTGCGACCTAGATGTGTATTTAGCCTAAAGGATAGGAGCAGTTATTTAATGGCGCTAGTTATGCGAATGTTCTCGCTTTAGTTTTACGCATCACTTCTTTTTCTGGGTAAACGGCATCCATAACAAGCCTGTTAACCATGCATTTTGTTTCGCGTTTGGGTATTCGATTAATCCTATGTCGATATCCTCGTCTGCTTTACTGGCCTTAGCAGAATAACTACCAAATAACCGATCCCACCACACAATACTAAAACCAAAGTTAGTGTTACTTTCGGCCATCACTTGGCTGTGATGTATGCGGTGCAGTATTTGGGTTACCACCACATATCGGGCAATATGTTCGATTTTTTTAGGTAAGCGAATGTTAGCGTGGTTAAAAATGGCAAATCCATTAAGCAAGATCTCAAACAGTATCACCGCCTCAGCAGGTATACCTAATATGATAATCGCTAGCGCTTTAATCCCAAGACTGGCGATGATTTCTAAGGGGTGAAAGCGCAAAGCCGTACTGCTGTCGACATGGCGATCCGCGTGGTGCACTTTATGTAAACGCCACAATAACGGTATGCGATGAAATAGCCTATGTTGCCAGTAAATAAGCATGTCCAGTAACAACAGACTGCTTATAATATTGACCCAATGGGGCAGATTAACCCAGTGCAATATGCCCCATTGTTGTTGTGTTGTGTACAAGGCAAACCCAGCTAAACCCAGTGGTAATAGTAATCTTGCTACCACAGAAGCAATTATTAATAAGCCAAAATTGCCAAACCAACGAGTGACTATAGAGGCTGTTTGTGGTGTTTTGGTTAGTTTCCTTGCGGGGAATAGGCATTCTAGACTCATCATCAATGCCAGAATCGTTAAAAACACACCTAAGCGTATCGCTACCATCTCATCTATCATGTTGTTGGCTCCTTAACGGCTGATTTCTTGGTCTTTGCTCCTTTGACAAGCTGATTTTTAAGTGTGTAGTAGCCGCCATGAATGCGCGTAAAAATGGTAATGGCCCCTAAAAAGGCAAAACTATAGGCAAGTTGTGGAAAATAAGTCGGCCATAAACAAAATGCCACAAAGAAGGCGATGGTTTCGGTGCCTTCGGTTAAGCCACTTAAAAAATAAAAGCTCTTATTGGCAAATTGTGGTCGAGGCAAATTCAGCTTTTCAGCCGGTATAGCAAAGGCTAAAAAGCTTGAGCCTGTGCCGATGAATACGCTTAACAACACAGCTGCGGCTAAGGCGTTTTCATTAGGGTTGGCCAAGGCGAACCCTAGCGGAATGGCGGCATAAAATATAAAATCGAGGCAAATATCCAAATAACCACCCGCGGCACTGCTGTGTTTTTGGTGGCGAGCAAGCGCGCCATCAAGGCCATCGATAATTCGATTAAGTGCGATAAAAAACAAGGCGCCGTACCAAAATTGTAATGCCAACAAGGGAACAGCCAACATGCCTAAACCGAAACCCACTAAGGTGAGCTGATCAGGGTGGACATTTTTTTTATCGAGTAACAGCACCGCAGGCGCTAACAGTGGCTTTATTACTGGGGTGATAAATCTATCTAGCATGATGTCATTCCAATTAATCTATTGATTATCGTTCAATTCTTTAACGTCGCGATTTTGTTACGTCACGGCTTATCTATATCTATAACTGTTCTACCCATATCAGTACTGCTGATTACAGTATCATTTCTCAAAGTGAAATGACTTCGCCTTGGGCTGCGTCGGCATCATTTTGATCGTGAGTCACCATAATCGCGGGTAGCTGGTGCTGGCGTATTTGATCAAAAACGAGTTGCCTGATTTCTTGGCGTAATTGACTGTCGAGCTTACTAAAGGGTTCGTCTAATAAAATGGCTTTAGGTTGGCTAAGCAATACCCGCAGCAATGCTACTCTAGCTTGCTGGCCGCCAGATAAACTTTGTGGATTACGCTGCTCTAATCCGCCCAGACCGACTTGGGTTAATGCCTCACTAATTGCGGTTTGTCGTTGTGCTTTAGGGCTCGGCGGCATGGCAAAGCCGATGTTTCCTGCCACAGATAAATGCGGAAACAATAACGGGTCTTGATAGAGCAAACCAATATGGCGTAAATGACTGGCTGTCGTAGTGATATTTTGGCCGTTTAAATGCAATTGTCCTTCAGCACTAAAACCCGCTGGTAACATGCCAGTTAACCAGTTTAATAACGTCGATTTTCCGCTACCAGATGGTCCCATAATCGTCAGTATTTCACCGCCACGAATGGTTGCACTTAATGATAATAAGCCTTGTTGCTGACGACGCAAGATCAGCCCATCAATGGTGAGAACTGATGCTGTAGTTGTACTTGAGCTTTTGGCTGTACTGGCGAATGTTTGCATTATTATCCTTGTTGGTGGCGCTTGCTTAACATTTTGGTAATCATTTTTGGCAATAACCAAGCTAATAAAAAACCTAAAGCGGGGAGGATCATTTGCATTAACGCATATACGGCACTGATCCTGCGGCTTCCACCATTGGCGAGTGCAACTGCTTCAGTGGTAATGGTGTTAATTCGCCCGCCACCAGTAAGCAAAGTGGGTAAGTATTGACTAAAGCTAATGGCTAAACCAAGCGCGCAAGCAATGAATATTGGCCCAATTAACATGGGCAGTTTAATCCTAAAAAAGATTTTCGCTTTGGTCGCACCAAGACTGGCGGCAACAATACTAAAGCGTGGGTCTAAACGTCGATAGCTGCTAGCCAGTGATAAAAACACATAAGGTAATACAAACAACAAATGGGCCAGTACCACATTGATAAAGGTATGTTGGCTGTTGACTTGCTCAAGTAACCACACCAGACCAAATAAAAACGCGATGCTTGGAATAAGCAAAGGCAGATAAATTAATACACTCCCCAGTAGCGATAGCGATTTTCCGCTGTGCTGCTCCGCTTCTAAGGTGAGTAAGGTTAAGCTTATGGCTAGGGCAGTGGCGCAAAGGGCAATCAGTACCGTGTCGATAAGCGGCGTGTGCATTTGTTGTAATGCTGTTTGCCAATGTAGCATGACAACTTGTTGCGGCAAGGCATCAGGGAAATGCCAGAAACCAGCAAAAGACCATAGTAGCATTCCCACTAATGCCAAACCTATGATGGCCATCATTAAGGCGGTGATCACATGGGTTATCTTTTGGATGATGGCGCCGCCGTAATCGCGCTGGCCATTGGTTAACATCGAGTTAGCGAATTGACACACTAAGCCTTCTAGGAGCCACCAGCAGGCTAATACGAATAAGGTGAGTTGAATTTGTAATATTGCCCCTGCTGATGCTTTAATCCGTAGGCTTAAATCCACATCATGAAACCACTGCATAATCGCTACAGCCAATGTCGATGGGTTGTTAGGGCCTAAAATTAAGGGGATTTCGACGCTAGCACTGGCGTAGGCCATTACTGCCAATATAGGTAAGCGTAAGTGAGGATAGAGGCTTGGCAACACCACTTTAAAAAATGCGGTTATTGGGCAATAACCTAAGCTCAATGCCACTTTATGTTGTGCCCGCAATGTTTGCCCAAGATCGGGTTGCGCTAACACGCCCAGCGCCATCAGCAATAAAAAAGGCAGCTCTTTTAATGTTAGGCCAAGAATAATACTCAGCCCCATCGCATCGTGTGGGTATAACCAATCGGGTGGCGCATTCCAACCACTTAACCAAGGTGAGACTAGGCGCGATATCATGCCCGACGGGGTGATAAGAAATCCAATAGCAATGGCCGCCGCGGCATGAGGGATAACAAGGATTGGCCCTAAAAGCCGTTGAATATAACCCAGCCAAGGACTGGTAAAGTAACTTGCTAGGATAAGTATCGTGATTAAAAAGGCTAATAAGGTGCTGATAAAGCTGGTGCCGATGCTCAATAACGCCATGTGACCAATACCCGGTGTTTGCCATAATTGGCTAAAACCATTCAAGCTCAATGAGGTTTGATCTAATGCTGGGATCCAACCAAATGCAGGCAACATTACGCCAATTAAGCCACCCATTACCGGAATAACTAACAATGCCATCATGATGTATGGACTGATGCGTACAATAGGATTAAACAACCTGGCTATTGTGCTCATTGCATCACTCCATAGCGTTGTAACCATAGCTTTGCAATCACTTTACTCCAGCTTGGATCTGGCTCGCTTAACGCTGGGCTGATTGCTTGGTTAGCGATAGTTGCACTGGGATGTGACTGAGCTGATGGATTAAACCAGGCTTGTTGCTCGGCAGTCAGCTTAGATGTTGCCAACACGCTGATGTCGCCCCATACACTGGGTTGTTGTTTTTTTGCTTGTGCTCGTGGGCTAAGTAAAAAATTGACGAGCAGTTTAGCGCTATTAGCGTGAGCAGCATTATAGGGAATGGCGATAAAGTGGATATTACTCAAGCTGCCATCTAGCATACGATAGCTGCGGCTACTGTCGGGTAATTCAAAACGCGCCACTGCCGCCGGAATTTCGGCGGCAGAAAAAGTAAATGCTAGGGCAAGTTCGCCATCGCCGATTAAACGACGTAATTCCATGCCGCTGGACATAAAGTGGCGGCCTTTGCGCCATAAATACGGGTGTAACTCATCTAAATATTGCCACAAGACCGGCAATAACAGAGCTTGGCTTTGTGCCGTGGCAGGTTGATAAAGTCGATTTTTGATTGCCTCAGGTTGAGCGTTATTCAGTACAATCAGGGCATACTTTAAAAAGCTGGTGGCCAAAAAGTCTGGTGGCTTAGGGTAGGTGAACCTGCCTGGATGTTGTTTGACCCATTCGCTTAATTGTTGCAAGGTTTGCGGTGGTGATTGTGTCGCTAGGCTGTCGTAATAAAAAGTCAGCGCAGCTTTACCCCATGGCGCTTCCATGCCTTGTGTTGGTACGCCAAAGTCGCGAGTCATTGCTGGGTTGTTGTCTGGGTCAGTTAAGCTAAAGTTGGGTAATTGTGCGACCCAGTTTGGCGCAAGGAGTTGATGCTTGGCCATGGCGGCAAAGTTTTCACCGTTAATCCACACTAAATCGACTTGGCCTTGAGTGTTATTACCTGCTGACTTTTCTGCTAATACTCGACTGACCGCTTCGCTGGTGTCGGTGAGTTTTACATGGTGTAAATTGATCTGATACTGCTGCTTAACTTGCTTGGCAACCCACTGAATATAACGATTGATTTGTGGATCGCCGCCCCAAGCATGAAAGTATACGTCTTGGTTTATTCCACGAGCTTCAATATCTGACCATGTTGCTGAACCAGTGGTTTTGGCATCAGCTTCACCAGTCCAAAGACAGGCGCATACACTGATAATTAACGCCGTTGTGGCAATGATATGCACTATAGGTTTAGGTGTTTTGCTGAATAACATCCACTTAGCGAACCGCATTTAATGACCAGTCATAATTTAAAAAATCGATATTCAATTGCTGTTTTTCTGCCGCGGTTTGAAGTGCCGGACTGAGTTTTAGCCCACTAGGATAGAGTAATAAAAATGCATCAACAGAATCAGCTCCATTAAAGCCTTTGGTAAAATCGTCGCCATACCATTTAAAAATTGCAGACAAATAGACTGTGTCGCCTTTGGCGTAGTTGCGGCTGCTATCGGCAAGGAAACGTTGGGTTTGTGCATCGAGTTGCATGTCGAGTTTAGCGCCAGTGTAAGCTTCTTCGCGTAGTGCAGGGCAACCAATGCTGGCACAATTTACCGCAAAATGAATTCTAGGATCATTGTAACGATCGCTGCCGCGGATCAGTTTATGCTCAATATCATCGAGACTGCGGGTTTTACCCAGTAATGGGATAAAACTCTTGTCCCATGGTGAGCTGAAAAATCCACCTAAGTCTTTGATTGAGTCGATATCAGGGTACTTGGTTAAGATTAGTTCAACTGTCCAGGCGTTGTAAGCATTGATGAGCATCGCCAGTTGTGCCGGCTTATCCCAAGCATCAAATTGAGTTTGAGTAATTTGACCGAGTTGTTTGAGATACAGGGTCAATATCGCTCGGTCTTGCTGCATGGCGGCGTAGTCTATCGCGCTACTGTGACCTTGGTTTATCGGCTTAACATGACGGCTGAGTAATGTATTCCAGTTATCGTGTAGCGCCATGATCTGGTTATCTAGTGTATTGTTATCAGTAGCTTGGTTGTTGTTCGCCTGACTAATAGCCGGACTCTTTATAGCAGAAATAACGTCAGACTGATCCACTGCCGCAATAGCCGCATGACTAGCAAGCAAACTCAGCAATAAACCGACAGTCAGCATAAACGATTGAGCATATCGCGTTAATCTTTTCATTATCTGAGACCTATTTTTGTTATATAGAGTCACTTTATAACAGCCATTATCGAGAGTTATGTTCTAAGAATCATCATCAGAACGATTAGTTAAGGCCTATAACCTAAGGCCCATTTTCATAAACCCAAGTGATCACTCAGTAGGGTTAGCCACGACGCCAAGTGTGGTATTTTTCTAACCAGCGCAGCACAGTTGCTGGAGCATGGTTACGCTTCCATTCACCAGCGGCGTACTTGTTGCCTTCGGCCCATGTTGGGTAGCTGTGAATTGTGCCTAAAATCTTATTCAGTCCCAAGCCGTGTTTCATTGCCAACACAAATTCTGCAATTAAATCGCCAGCGTGTTCTGATACCACGGTCACGCCTAAGATTTTATCTTTACCTTTAGGGGTAATCACTTTAATAAACCCTTGGGTGGCACTGTCGGTAATGGCACGATCAAGTTCAGCAAAATCAAAGCGAGTTACTTCGTAATCAATGCCTTGCTGCTGGGCTTCGTATTCATTTATACCCACTCGAGCCACTTCTGGATCGATAAAGGTGGTCCATGGGATCACGCGATAATCGACTTTGAATTTTTTCAAATGACCAAACAGTCCATTGACTGCCGCATACCAGCCTTGATGCGCTGCCACGTGAGTAAATTGATACGGGCCAACAATATCGCCTGCCGCATAGATATTTGGGTATAAGGTTTCTAAGTATTCATTGGTGACGATAGTGCGCTTTGTCTCAATGCCTAGCTCTTCCAAACCGTAACCGCTTAAGCGGGCACTGCGACCGACGGCACATAATAGCTGGTCGTACTCTAACGCTAATTCTTGCTGTTGATGCCCAACGATAAGGTACTTTTTACCATCGCGTAGTTCACAGCGCAGTGCTTGATGAGAGGTTAAAATATTCACGCCACTTTTTTGTAAGGCCTGGGTGGCAAACTCTGACACTTCACGATCTTCTTTGATCATGATGCGTTCAGCCATTTCAACTTGAGTGACTTGCGATCCTAAGCGGGCAAAGCTTTGTGCTAGTTCAGAACCAATTGGGCCGCCACCTAATACCACCAATTTTTGCGGCGCAGTGTCGAGTTTGGCAAATTCATCCCACAAGGTATCACTGGTGACATAGCCGACTTCTTCTATGCCTGGTAACGGTGGCACAAACGGGCTAGCACCTGTTGCGATGACAATACTGCGCGCGGTTAAGCGGCTAGTGTTACCGTCTGGGTGGCTAATTTCTACAGTCCATGGGTCGACTAATTTTCCGTAGCCTTTGACGACGTCGACACCTAAATTGGTGTAACGCTCAATGCTGTCGTGGGGAGCAATATCGGCCACCACTTGATGCACTCTCGCCATGACTTTTTTAAAAGAAAACTCAGGTGTCGTGTCTTCTAGGCCGTAATGATGGGCGTTTCTTATTTGCTGAGCAATTTTAGCGCTTTTAATAATCGCTTTACTGGGCACACAGCCATAGTTTAAGCAGTCGCCGCCCATTTCTCCGGCTTCAATTAAGGTTACTTTGGCTTTTACTGCGGCAGCAATATAGCTAGTAACTAGGCCTCCGGCACCTGCACCAATTACAATTAAGTTGCGATCAAACTTAGCGGGTTTAGTCCATTGACTGTATACGCGGCGTTTTTTAATGGTATTGACTATCGCTTTAGCAATAAGAGGGAATAAGCCTAATAGTGCAAATGATATAATCAGATTAAACGATAAAATGTTCGTTAAGCTGTCAATTTGCGCCAGCTGAGTACCGGCATTAACGTATACAAAGGTGCCCAAAAACATACCAATCTGGCTTACCCAGTAAAAGGTCCACGATTTAAATGAAGTGACGCCCATCAATAAATTAATCATGAAAAATGGGAATATGGGCACTAAGCGTAAGGTGAATAAATAAAAGCCCCCCTCTGTTTCAATGCCTTTATCAATCGCCGCTAAACGTTCAGGGAAGCGCTTTTTGATTGAGTCGCGCAATAAGTAGCGTGAGACTAAAAAGGCCAATAATGCGCCAATACTTGAAGCAAACGAAGCAATAATCAACCCTTCAACAATACCAAATAGTGCTCCAGAGGCAATGGTGAGAATGGCTGCGCCGGGAAGAGACAATGCTGTCACAGTTACATACAGTATAAAGAATCCGCCAATAACTAATAATGGCGATTGCTCGCGCCATTGGTGGAAATCATTCATCGAGGCTTTTAAGCCTTCTAAGGTCAGTAAATGATGCAAGTCGAAGTAGAAAAACAGTACTACTAATAATGTAGCAATGAGTAATAGGATAATTTTTTTAATCATAAACAGTCGCCTTAAAATGAATGTTGCAAGGTAAGCGTGGCGTTAACAGGTAGCTCAGGGAAAACCAAGGTTGAGCCAAAATAACCGCCTTCAAATACAGGGCGCCAGTTGTTTTGATTGGTCACATTATTCACGTCCAGCCTTAAGCTTGTTTGCGGTGTAAAGTCATAGCGAGTGTTGATATTAAGCGTGTATTGATCGCGGATGTACACAGTCGCTAAAAAATCTAATGGGTAACTCTTGGTATATAGACCGGAGAAACCTGCTTGCCATTTTTCTGTAATGGCAATACCACCATTAATTGTCAATGTCTGCTCAGGCAAACCTTGAACTCGACGATTTGATGGTGCAAATGAGGCAAAGTTTGGCGCTCCAATTCCAGTGCCTTGGATGATATCCGGGCGCGAGTTGTCAAAGCTGTCGGCCACTTGCACTGTGTCTTGGCTACTTGCTGAGTCATCATAGCGAGCGTCTAAATAGCTGTAACCTGCGCTAAACCAATATGGATCGGCATCAAAAAAGGCTTGTGCCTCAAATCCCTTGGTGCGAATGCCGGTATTGCTGCCATCTCGATTACGCAGGCTGCGTTTTTGATCAAACACAGCGGCATCGACATACCAAGCGCTGTCTGTTGGTGAGTATTTTATACCGACTTCATTAAGGGTATTTTCAGTGGCAAAGTTTTGACGACTAATTTGGTTGTTTGCACCTAAGGTATTGCCACCGCCCATACTGTTTGAGGTTGATTCATTATAACTAGCGCTGGCATAGGTGGTGATAGCATCGGTGAGTTTATAGCTGAGACTAATTTGTCCAGACTCTAGCATTTCATGAATAGAATCGCTGGCCGCAGTTTGACCTTGTGGCGCAATAGGATCGCGTGCCTGGACATCATAAAAATCAGCTCGATAACCTATGCTGGTCGAAAACTTATCGGTCCATTGACTGTTGTGTTGGATCGCCAAGCCGGTTTGCCAACTGCTGGAGTCTGTGGTGTCAGACAATGAAAAGTCGCTACTGCCATCGCCGTTGGTATCGTATTGGGCTCCGGGTGACACAAACACACCTGGGCGTAGCTCAACTAGCCTTGCTTGCTGCTCAGCAGTCAGTGGAATACGGCGGTTTTCAATTGGACCCGTCAAGTCGATAGGTAAGTCAGCTTCGGTGGTAAATTGGCTGTAACCTAACACTTTGCTGTAGCGAAGATCCACCGCGGCAATGGTACTTTGGCTGTCATTCCATTGATATGCTAATTCAAGGCGGTTTTGGGCTGTGTCTGCACCATCAATGATTTCAACAAAACTGTTTTGAGCGATTTCTTCACGTTCTAAATGCTGATAATAAGTGATGTTTTTAAGGGTTGCATTATCACTAAGTTGGCGCACATATGTGCTGTGCAGCAAAAAGGTTTGTGCGTCGTTAGTGTTATCGGGATCGGTTAATACTTGGCTGCGATCTATCTCAACTAAGCCGGTTGGCGATACGATGGCATTGGCTCCAGCAATAGTACTGCCATTAGGTTGAACACCTTGACCAGTAATATATAAACCGTTGTCGATTAATGCTTGAGTAGGGCGATTAATCCCCGCGTTGTCGGTAAATTCAACATCATAGTATTCGACGTTAATATCCCAAGTACTGACATCGTCGGGCAGTAATCGAAATGCCACAAAAATACTGTCACTTTTAAAGCCTGAGTAATCGTAATAGCTGCCGTTATCTATGTGTTCAGCGCTTAAACGTATGCCACTTTGGTTGGCGACTAGGTCTGTGGCGACATCTAATTGAGCGCGATAATGGTCCCAACTGCCGCCCGATGCCGTGATCTTGCCAAATTTACTGTCAGTTGGCGCAGTTTTCGAATGTAAATTAACAAAACCACCGTTACGTTGACTGGTACCGAGTAGCACTGGTGGTGCACCTTTGACTACATCAATTTGCTCTACTGCATTAAATGACATGGGAATCCCAAAGCCGTTATTACCGGCCTGGCGACGAACACCATCTTGGTACAGTTCACCTAATTGACCGCGAATGGTTGGCAAACTCGATGCACCGAAGCCGCTGGCTGAATAACTGTTAGGGCTGACTTTTTGAATGTCTGATAAATCAGTGATATTAAGCTGTTCAATCATTTCACTGGTGATAGGCGTGACCGAGCGGGCGATATCTTTTAATGCTATGCCATCCCCAAAGGGGCCGTTGATCTTAGTGTTTTTAGGTGACATGCCTTTATCGTTAATCGCTTTACCTGATACTTGAATCACTTCGATAGTGGAAGTGTCTTCAGCTGCAGTTGTCAAAGATGAATACAAGGCTAGGCTAACCGCTAGCCCGATAAGTGAACGATTTTGATGGCGATGAGTAGGCATAATATTTTCTGCTGTGATGAACATGGTTAAAGAGACCTTCTAATTAACTTTTTTGTTTCAACCATGTTATGCCTATTTTTATAGGCTTAGGTCTAAATGGCATAGATGACAGTGCAACATAGTTGCGCGTTACTCGGTCAATTAGTGGCAAATGCGATTTTTGCTTAAAAAGTCAGTTTAGCCTATTAAAAGCTCATTAGTTTTAGATAGATACCACTTTATTATTATTTTTTAAGGAATGATGATGCAAACAACACTTAGCGGCGATGTTCAACGCAAATTGCAATGGTCATTACTGGCTTTACGTTTAGGCGTATTTTTGGTGATGCTAGTGTGGACATTGGATAAGTTTGTTAATCCTGGCCATAGCATGAAGATATTTGAAAAGTTTTATGGCATTAGCGGCATGAATGAAGTTGCCGCCTATATTATGGGCGCACTGCAATTAACCTTAGTGTTTGCGTTTGTATTGGGGTTTAAAAAGCGTATTACTTACGGGATTATCTTTCTCATGCACGGCGCTTCAACCTTGTCGGCATTTAATCAATATTTTGATGCGTTTAATAACTTATTGTTTTTTGCTGCATGGCCAATGTGGGCCGCGTGTTTTGCGCTGTACATGTTAAGAGATGAAGATACTAAGTTTACTGTGCAATAAATGACTCACCGCTTTTAGGAACAAAAAGGCCGGCTAAATATATTTAGCCGGCCTTTTTATTGGCTGCTCAATGTTAAACTCGAATACAAAACACCAAACTTGAGGGTTAAGCACTCAAGGTCATGCTGTCAATTTTGGGTATTATTTGGCGTAACGATTACGAATAACCAAAAAGCTAAATAACACCACAATTACCATTTGCGTACTTAAGCCTTGCCATGTCGACGCTATACCTAACCAGCTAATCGATACATCTAAAGGGAAGGGCGTAAGGCTAATTACCGCAGCTTCTTGTAATGCTGAAATACCTTTGCCTGCCAAGATAAACGCTAGCACCAGCATGAAGTATGAACTCACCGCAAAGAAGCGGGCTAATGGCAATTTAACTGAGTAGCGCATCATTAACCAAGCAATCACAGCTAAAATAGCCATACCGGCTAGCAAGCCGTAAACTAGGTAACTGACTTGTTCATTACTGCTATCAGAGCCTATGGCTTGAGTCAGTAATGACTGATAGAACAAAATGGTTTCAAAGACTTCACGATAGACCGAAATAAACGCAAGCCCTGTGAGACCCCACAAGGTACCAGTGTTTAAATGACGATCAACATTATTTTTAATGTAACCTTGCCATTTGGAACCCTGGGTTTTACTGTGCATCCAATAACCGACATAGAACAACACCAGAGCAGCCATTAATGCGGCGCCGCCTTCCATTAACTCCCTCGATGCGCCGCTAATGCTAATCAGATTATCTGCCGCCCACCAGGTTAATACTCCCGCAGCGAGTGCCGATATCCAACCAAAATGAACAAATTTAATCGCATCATGGCGCTCGGTTTTAATTAACACTGTCATTAAGGCAATGATCACCAACAGTGCTTCTAAACCTTCGCGCAACAGAATAATTAATGCCGCCGAAAACATGGCATTATTTGATAACGATTGGCCTGTTAATACAGTGTCAGCTTGATTGAGCTGAGTCATTATACTGGCAAACTCTTGATTAATCTGTGTGGTTTGGCCTGGTACTTTCAGTAAGTTTCTAAAGTTAAGCAGTTGGCTCTCGATCGATTTTCGTAAACTACTGTCATGAGCATCTAAGGTATTTTCAATTAACTCAAATCCATCTAAGTATGCACTTACCGCCAAGGTTTGTGCTTGCGCTAACTCATTGGCGTGATAAGCCTCTACAGCAGCTTGCAAGTTTGTGCGTGCAGTTGAAATCGGCGACTCGGCGTGTTGAAACAGTAATTCAGGTTGTGAGCGTAATAACTCAAGTTGGCTACGATCAATGCCGACATCTTGCTGAAGTAATTGTATAGGATTGTTATTGACCCATTGTTGTAATTCAACATTGGTATCATGTTTCCTATGTTCAGTTGCCGTGGCCGTTGGCTCAAATGCTAAGCTGCCAACATAGAAAGCCAATGACCAACGTTGTTGATCATTTAACTCACTAAAAGCCCGCATCGCGCTGCCATCTAAGCCATCAGAAATGGCGTCATACAGTCCCAGTAACGAACGATTTAACGCCCGTTCTTGGTCGGTGAAATTGGTTGGTTCAGGTGTTAAAGATTTGGCTAATGGCCCATTGCCTTGGCCTAAATCACCGTGACAGCTTGAGCAATTTTCGATAAACAATTGCTGAACATGATCTTTGGTTAATAGCTGTGATGGCAATATTAAGGCCGGAGACTGGCTTAATAACTGTTGGCGGATTTGTTGGCTAAATTCTTGAATAACAGCCAGTGGCGCTTTGTCTTCAATGGCTTGTTGTAATTGCAATGCATCTGCCATTACTGAATTTTGCATATCATTCGCGAGCAGGTTGGTTTTTTCAATAATAATGCTGGCAAATTGCTGCATTTCAGCAAATTCATCAGGATTAGTAATATTACCTGCTGTAACCGCTTCTGAGTAATCCACCCCAATATATTCAGCTAACTGGAGAATTTGTCGTGTTTGTTTGACAATATCGTCAGATGTCATTGCCGGGCTCTGCGCCCATAGCGTCGTTGAAAAAATCGCACTAATAGCAAGCAATAGGCATCGATTGAAGAAAGATGAGTTGAGCCATTGCCGTCTTAACGTCAAGCTGTTTAAGAAAGTATTCAAGGTATTGCCCCAATAGGAATAAAAGAATTATTCTCTAAAATAAACCAAGTAAATGATAATGATTTGTATTCTACTTATTTGTTGGTAGCTTATCAATCACTGTGAAAGCTTGTTGGTGAGGCTGGTGAGTATTAATCCAGTTTATTTGCGCAAGTATGATCTGATTTCAGGGTTAGGAAATAATTCTGCAATAAATTTTTTATTATTATAGTCACTAAAACATTGAGTTATGATTAGCTGCTGTGCAGTATTCATTATTACTGTTTGGTATAAGTCACATTCATTTAAGATAATAAACGGTGTGGCAATCGTCCTTTATCTTGCCGTCTGCGTTATCTGACCATTTATCCGATTTGAATCTGGCTCGGGTTAGCTATAATGAGCAAAATAAGATTATTCTGTTTATTATAGCTATTCTGACGAGATGTTTTGATAACACACAGGCCGATAATGACGAGTTATATAAGAGCAGGTAGACAATGACTACCCCAGCAAGCGCTCCAATTTATGGTGATCTTAGTTTGATCGACATAGGCATGGATTTATTTATTGAAATTCATTTTGCCAATGGCAAAACTGTCCAATCACGTTCGAGTATGATTGGTTATCAACTTGGGCGTTTTATCTTAATTGAGTATCCAAACAAAGGTCTTTCTGAGGCTTATCAGCATATGCTAGTGAATGCTGAAATTGTTGTAAGAGCCATGACCAATAGCGGCTTTAAAGACATCATTGCGTTTAAGTCATCTATTTTATCTATCGTTAATCAACCGATTAAGATGTTATGTCTCAGTGTTCCGAAAATAATCATTAAGAAAAAGTTACGCGATCAGCTCAGAGTTAATATTGAACAAGATGTATTTGTTATTCACAATGACGCTAAAGTGAGCGCCAAAATGGTTGATTTTTCATTTTCGGGGTGTTTGCTGACCTTAGACGCCAACGCGGCAAGTTTTGCCGAAGGCGAGCAAATACACGTGTCTATTTCGATCAATACTGAACTTTCTGGCATTTTATCTGGCAGTGCGGTAAAAGTTAAAAATGTTGAAGGGCTATTACACGTGGGGATCAAATTTTCAGATGATAATTCGCTATTAAAAGACAATATCTTCAGCTATTTTTTAGTTAATTCGACTCGACACTCATAATCAACAGTGAGTTATAGTAAAAAATAAACTAAAAAAAAGCGCATCATAAGATGCGCAAAAATTCACAAGCAAACACGTTATAACAGCTTGTTATTATCAAGCTAACCTAGAATGTCTATCCTGTTAGGCTAGCAAGCTATTAATCTAAATAGTTTAAAATCCCTAATGCCGCGTCTCGACCTTCTGCAATCGCTGTCACGACTAAGTCAGAGCCTCGCACCATATCTCCGCCAGCAAACACTTTTGGATTGGTGGTTTGAAACGGGTTGTCATCTGTTTTATTGGCTTTCACTAGGCCCCATTCATTGGTTTCGATACCAAAATCACTAAACCATGCGGCAGGGCTAGCTTGGAAACCAAAGGCAATAATCAGCGCATCAGTTGCTAACACTTGCTCACTACCTGGAATGATTTCAGCGCGTTGACGTCCGCTGGCATCTGCTTCGCCCATTCGGGTTTCAACGCACTCAATCCCGACCACTTGACCGTTTTCAGCTTTAATGGCCACAGGTTGACGATTAAATAAGAAATTAACGCCTTCCTCGCGAGCATTTTGTACTTCACGACGTGAACCCGGCATGTTGACTTCGTCACGGCGATAAGCACATGTCACGCTTTTAGCTCCTTGACGAACGGCTGTTCGTAAACAGTCCATTGCAGTATCACCGCCGCCTAGCACCACGACATTTTTACCTTCAAGGCTTAGATACGGTGTCGCTTCGTCTTGAGTACCCATAATGTGATGAGTATTACCAATAAGATACGGCAGGGCTTGGATCACGCCTTGGGCATCTTCATTAGGCAGTTTTGCTTTCATGGCGGTGTAAGTACCCATACCTAAGAATACAGAATCGTATTCATCTAACAGGCTTTGGAAGCTCACATCTTTTCCGACAGTGACACCCATTTTGAATTTGATGCCCATACCTTCAAGCACTGAGCGACGTGTCGCCATGACTTCTTTATCAAGCTTAAATGACGGTATGCCGTAAGTGAGCAAACCACCAATTTGTGGATACTTGTCATACACTACTGTTTGCACACCATTGCGTGCCAGAATATCAGCACAACCAAGACCTGCAGGACCCGCTCCAATGATGGCAACACGCTCTTTACGAGGAGTCACTTGAGTCATGTTTGGGCGCCAACCTTGTGATATGGCAGTATCGGTAATGTATTTTTCAACACTACCAATAGTCACAGCACCAAAGTCATCGTTTAAGGTACAGGCACCTTCACATAAGCGGTCTTGTGGGCACACTCGGCCACAAATTTCTGGCAGCGTATTGGTTTCATGCACCAAGTCTGCCGCCTCCATAATCCGGCCTTCTTCTGCCAGTTTTAACCAGTTTGGAATGTAGTTATGCAGTGGGCATTTCCATTCGCAATACGGGTTACCACAGTCCAGACAACGATCGGCTTGCTGCTTGACTTCTGGTTGTGTAAACGGCTGATAAATTTCAATAAATTGTGTGGCACGTTTCTTGGCTTCATGTTTTACCGGGTCTACTCGACCCACTTCGATAAATTGAAAGTCATTGCTCATAATAATTACCCTGCTTTTACCACTAATTCCGGACTCTTCTGCTCAATTTTTAGCAGGTCAGCAACGGCAATATTCGTTGGTTTAACTAATACGAAACAATCCAACCAGTTTTCAAAATCACTCAATATCATTTTGGCATGCTCACTGCCTGTTTCTTCATAATGAGTTTCAATAAGACCTTTTAAGTGCTGCTGGTGGATTTTTGATTCTACTTTATGGGTGTCGACCATTTCGGTGTTTACCCGACGATTAAAGCGCCCAAATTGGTCAAACACATAAGCAAATCCGCCTGTCATACCTGCACCGAAGTTAACTCCAGTTTTACCTAGGATAACCACGATACCACTGGTCATGTATTCGCAACAATTATCGCCACTGCCTTCAACGACAGCAATGGCGCCAGAGTTACGCACAGCAAAACGCTCACCCGCTTGGCCTGCGGCAAATAATTTACCGCCCGTTGCGCCATACAAACAGGTGTTGCCCATAATGGCACTGCGTTCACTCTGGAACGGGCTACCGATAGGAGGATGAATAACGATTTTACCGCCTGACATCCCTTTACCAACATAATCATTGGCGTCGCCGCAAAGCCTAAGTTCAAGGCCTGGACTATTCCAAACCCCAAAACTTTGTCCTGCGCTACCGCTAAAACCAAGGGTTAACGGTTGTTTTGCGCCCGCGACCCCGACTTTAGTGGCAATATAGCCTGACAGTGTTGCGCCAACAGAGCGATCGGTATTATTAATTTGATATTGATAAGTAAACGGTTCACCGAGATCAACTGCCGTACGACAATCAGCTAACAAGGTTTGGTTTAACTGACCCACATCGGATGGCGGATTGATTTCTTTCCATGTCAGTGACGTATTTGGCTGCACTTTAGGCTTGTATAAAATCGGCGCTAAATCTAAGCCACGTTGCTTGTCTGTTTGACCTTCAATCGCATACAACCAGTCGCTGCGTCCAACTAAATCTTCGAACTTGGTGACACCTAATGCTGCCATCCATTCACGCACTTCTTGAGCAACAAACTCAAAGTAGGTCATGACACGTTCTGGTAAGCCGTGATAATGATTATCACGTAAGTTTTTATCTTGTGTCGCAACACCTGTGGCACAGTTATTAAGATGACAAATACGTAAGTATTTACACCCAAGCGCGATCATAGGCACAGTGCCAAATCCAAAGCTTTCAGCCCCGAGTAATGCAGCTTTAATCACATCAGTACCGGTTTTTAAACCGCCATCCACTTGTAAGCGAATTTTATGACGTAAGCCATTTTCTACCAGTGACTGATGCACTTCCGCTAAACCGAGTTCCCAAGGAGAACCAGCATATTTCACTGAGGTGATTGGGCTTGCACCAGTACCGCCATCGTAACCCGATATGGTGATCATATCGGCATAGGCTTTGGCGACACCCGTTGCAATAGTGCCCACGCCTGGTTCTGAAACCAGCTTGACCGACACCAAGGCTTTTGGATTGATTTGTTTTAAATCGAAAATCAGCTGAGCCAAATCTTCAATAGAATATATATCATGATGTGGTGGCGGTGAAATGAGAGTCACACCGGGACGTGCATGACGTAATCCGGCAATTTCCACACTCACTTTATGACCAGGTAACTGACCACCTTCACCGGGTTTTGCCCCTTGTGCCACTTTAATTTGCAGCACATCAGCGTTAACCAGGTAGTGAGCTGTCACTCCAAATCGACCAGATGCAATTTGCTTAATGGCTGAGTTACGTTCGCTATTGAAACGACGCGCGTCTTCTCCGCCTTCACCTGAGTTTGAGCGACCGCCAAGACGATTCATCGCAACCGCTAATGCTTCATGGGCTTCAGGGCTTAATGCGCCAATACTCATGGCGGCACTATCAAAGCGTGAGTAAAGTGTTTCAGCGCCTTCAACAGTCTCTTGCTCAACTGCGTCAAGCTGGCCTTTAATGCCAATTAAATCACGCAGCGTTGCCACTGGGCGATCATCAACCAAGCGAGTAAACTTTTTATACTCAGCGTAGTTTTTGTCTTTTAGTGACGCTTGCAAGGTATTGACTACATCTGGGTTAAAGCAGTGATATTCGCCGCCTTCAACATACTTAAGCAAGCCACCTTGTGGTAGCGGTACATGGGCGCGATAGGCCGCAGTATGGAGTATTTTTTGGTCATCGGCGATATGGTTAAAGCTAACCCCTTCAATACGGCTGATTACGCCTTTAAAGCACAATTCAATCACATCACTGGCTAAACCGACGGCTTCAAACTGTTGGCTACAACGGTATGATCCGACGGTACTAATGCCCATTTTTGACATGATTTTACGCAAACCTTTTTCAATGCCATAACGGAAGTTAAGCATTAATGGGGTCACATCATCTATCTGATGCAATTTAGCCATCGCAGAAATAGATTCGTATGCAAGGTAAGGGTAAATGGCTGTTGCGCCAAAGCCGATTAGTACCGCAAAATGATGTGGGTCACGAGCAGATGCGGTTTCAACAATAATGTTAGTGTCGCAACGCAAACTTTTATCGACTAAACGTCGCTGCACAGCTCCGACAGCCATCGCGGCTGGGATCACTTGAGCATTTTTTGCAACCGCGCGATCAGACAAGACTAATAATGTTGTGCCACTGCGCGCTAAGCGTTCTGCTTCGTCTGTTATACGACGAATCGCCTGCTCTAAGGTTTCTTGAGCATCGTAGTTCAAGTCAACTGTATTGGCGCGATAGTTAGTGCTATCGAGTCCAAGTAATTGGTTAAAATCGCTGAATAATAAAATTGGCGAATTAAACATTACTCGGTAAGCATTACCTGTGGTTTCGCTAAAAAGATTTTGTTCACGTCCTACACAGGTCGCGAGCGACATTACGTGTTTTTCACGCAAGGGGTCAATCGGTGGGTTGGTCACCTGAGCAAATTTTTGACGGAAATAGTCATACAAGGAGCGTGACTTTTTCGACAATACAGCCATAGGTGTATCATCGCCCATTGAGCCAATGGCTTCTTCGCCTTTGCTGGCTAGTACCCAAATAACTTGCTCTAATTCTTCACGAGTAAAACCAAACTGTTTTTGATATTGCAGCAGTGTTTTGGCATCGAAGCCACTTGAACCTTGTTTTGTCGGCGCAATTTGCTCCGCAGGGATCAATGTCTGACTGTTTTTAGCCATCCACTCTTTGTAAGGATGACGACGCTTTAGGTCATTATCAATTTCAAATGAGTGATACAAGCGACCATTTAAGGTGTCTAATACTAATAACTCGCCTGGCCCAACACGGCCTTTTTCAATCACTTCATCGGCGGAATAATCCCAAATACCCACTTCAGACGCTAAGGTGAGGATACGATCCTTGGTTATAACGTAGCGAGAAGGGCGTAGGCCGTTACGATCAACTGCACAGGCAGCATGGCGACCATTGGTCATTACAATGCCTGCAGGGCCATCCCACGGCTCCATATGCATTGAGTTAAAATCATAAAAAGCTTTTAACTCGTCATCCATTTCAGGATTAGATTGCCATGCTGGTGGAATAAGCAAACGCATCGCACGGTATAAATCCATGCCACCGGATAACAGCATTTCGAGCATGTTATCTAAAGAAGACGAGTCTGAACCGGTTTCGTTAACAAAAGGGGCCGCTTGTTGTAAATCGGGTAATAAAGGCGAGTTGAATTTATAAGCACGCGCTCTTGCCCATTGACGGTTGCCGGTAATGGTATTGATCTCACCATTATGAGCGAGATAACGAAACGGTTGTGCTAATGGCCATTTTGGCGATGTATTCGTTGAGAAGCGCTGGTGAAATAAGCAAATCGCACTTTTTAAACGAATATCTGCTAAGTCTGTATAAAATGATGGCAGGTCTGCTGGCATCATTAATCCTTTATAGACTATGACTTGCCCAGAAAGACTAGCAACATAAAAATCTTTATCATCTGTTATTTGTTGCTCAAGACGGCGACGAGCCATATATAAGCGACGTTCAAGATCTTTCTCACGCCATCCCACTGGCGCGTTAATCAATACTTGATAGATTTGTGGCAAGCTTTTCCGGCCAATCTCCCCCAGAACATCTGGATTGATCGGAACTTTACGCCAGCCAGCGACACTTAACGTTTCTCTTTGTAGTTCTTTTTCTAAAATGAACTTCGCTTCATCAGCGCGTTGCTCATCTTGGCTAAGAAATAGCATACCCACCGCAAATTTGCGGCTTAAATGCCAATCATTTTCAGCCGCAATAGCTTCAAAAAAATCTGTAGGCATTTGCATTAATAAACCACAGCCATCACCTGTGCGTCCGTCAGCTGCAATACCACCACGATGCTTCATTCGATCGAGACCATGAATCGCGGTACGCACAATACGGTGACTCGCGTCTCCGTCCATTTGTGCAATCAAACCAAATCCGCAATTGTCACGCTCAAAACTGGGATGATACAAGCTCATACAAAAAACCCCCTAAACCTCTACTAGATACGACTCGGGGTAAATTTGAAGAATATCCATAGATATGCACCCGAACCATCCAAATTAAACCGAGAATGCATAAAGGTCAAACCAAAAAAATGCAACAAACTGAAATATAATTACTAGAAAAAGGTAATAAGCTGTCAAGTTTACGTTAACGTAAACTGTGTTTTTGGCACTATAACGTTCTGAATAAAAAGAATTTTAGAAAAAAATTAAATTACTGATTACCTTTTTGTAACAATAGCGGTTAATTGTTTTTGAAACAAAAATAATGAATTTTATTTCAAACACAGTCTTTGGGTAAAAAATTATTATAAATGAGTAAATATTCACTTTTTTGTAGATGTAAATAAACTAAATTGTTTTAAACGTTATTTAGTTTGTACATAAGTTTATAACTCGCTTGAGTTAATAGACTGTTTTATTGATTTAGCACCAAGACAGGTGTTTATCGACTGACTACACTGGCGAACTTTGGCGTAATAATGAGACTGTATTTTGGGTTTAGATGACTACGTAAATACGTTTGGCGTGTATTGCAAACGTCTATATGGACAAAGGGTAAAAAAATTAACCATTGATGCCCAATTTACTTGCCCTAATCGTGATGGCACCTTAGGGGTAGGAGGGTGTACTTTTTGCAACGTTGCCTCATTCAGTGGTGAACGAGGTAGAGAACAACCGATAGCGATACAATTAACTGAAGGCAAAGTACGTGCGCAATCGGCAAAAAAATGTACCTCTTCAGTGAATATAAATACTCCCCCCACAGCGAAATATATTGCTTATTTTCAAGCTTACACTAGTACTTATGATGAGTATGAACTGCTTAAGCAAAAATATGATCAAGCGCTGGAGGATAGCGATATTGTAGGGTTACATATTGGTACTCGTCCTGATTGTGTTCCTAATGAAGTAATTGATTTACTGGTTGAGTATCAACAACGAGGGATAGAAGTATGGCTAGAATTAGGCTTACAAACCGCCAATGATCATACCTTAAAGCGGATTAATCGTGGCCATCTGTTATGCGAATATCGTCGGACGGTAAAAAATGCCCGCGCTAGAGGCATTAAAGTGTGTACTCATTTGATATTAGGGCTCCCAGGCGAAACGTCGATTGACTATTTTAATAGCTTACAAACTGTATTAGGCATTGGTGTAGATGGACTTAAATTACATCCTTTACATGTTGTTGAAGGCAGTACGATGGCGAAGCAATGGCGTCATAATGCTATGCCATTATTGACCCTTGAAGAGTATGCCGCTGAAGCTGCAAAACTTATTCGACATACTCCAAAAAATATTATCTTTCATCGGGTAACTGCTTATGCCAAAAAACCAATCTTACTCGCCCCAGATTGGTGTGCTTTTCGCTGGGATGGCTTGGTTGCGATCGTAAACGAGTTACGTGAATTTGGTGGGCAAGGCAGTGCATTAATCGCTAGCCAACCTAAAACCTCCTGGGGCGAGTGATCGCTGCGGGTCGATTATTGGCAATCAAATAGGTTCAACATTTAGGTCGATTTTTGTGATGTTATATAGGAGTGATAACTATTATCACTAAAAATTTGGCTGAAAAATTATCAATGTGAGGTATTTTTAAACATTGGTAATACCAGTTGAGTAGTTATGTTGAAAAAATGTGATATTTTGTCATTAAATAGCGGTTAAATATTAGCAAGCCTTGCATAGGGTATTTTACTCGGTATCATATTTATAACTTTATAGCGTTATATTTGATAGAGGTGCCTTAATGGCCACAACGCAGTTAGACTCAATATTGGATCTCAATACGCTTGAGCAATATATCAGTGCCATTGGAGCTGGAACGTTATTGAAAAGCGTCGTGTTATTCGAGCAGCTAATGCCTGAATATATCAGCAGCCTAGTGAAAGCGGGTGATGCAAATGATAAAGACACCTTATGTGCAGAAGCTCATAAATTTAAAGGTGCAGCAGGGTCTGTTGGCCTGAAACGCATTCAGCAATTTTCACAGCTATTACAACACGGTGAAGAAGCTAAATGGGAAACCGAACACAAGGTATGGCTTGCTGCAATCGTTGAGCATGCTGCCAAAGATTTACAACAGTTGAAAGTATACTTGGAAGCAAAAGCGTAATTACCATTATGCTAGTCACTATCAGTTTAGATAAATACCTAGACGAGTGCTGAAAGTCATGTTGTTTAAGTGCCTCTTATTTAAGGGGCATTTTTTATGGGCTTTTGTTTCGATTAGCCCATTGATATCTTGTTTTTTTGGCTTATTTAATTCACTATTTGAATTAACATAGATAAGGGTAATCGTTTATATGAAAAATCTTCCTAGCCTTAAAAACCTTTATTATTTAGTTCATTTACATCAAGAACAAAATTTTAATCGCGCTGCCAAGATATGCTTTGTGAGCCAATCAACATTATCAAGTGGGATTCAAAACCTTGAAGAGCAACTGGGTTACCAGTTAATTGAACGCGATCATAAATCCTTTATGTTTACTGCTATTGGCGAAGAAGTGGTTGAGCGAGCTCGCAATATTTTAACCGATGTCGATGACTTAGTTGAGTTAGTTAAAAATCAAGGCGAACCCATGACTGGAGAGATCCGCTTAGGGTGTATTCCGACCATAGCGCCATTCTTACTCAGTCGAGTGGTTAAATTATGCCAGCAAGATTATCCCAAACTCAGCTTGTTATTAAAAGAAGATACCACTGAGCGTTTGTTGGATGCGTTAGCCAAAGGTGAGTTAGATCTATTGATATTGGCGTTACCTGTGGACACGAGTGGTTTTCATAGTATGAAAGTCGGTATTGATCCGTTTAAAATGGTAATGCATAAAGAGGTATCGCAACAATTAGTGCAACCTATCGACTACCAAAAAATGCCTGATGAAAGTATTTTTTTACTCCAAGCTGAACATTGTATTACCGGACACGCAATAACAGCATGCCAATTGGGTGATAGTGCCAAAATTAATCCCTTTGCTGCCACGAGTCTGCATACTTTAGTACAGATGGTAAACAGTAAACTTGGTACTACATTTTTACCCCAAATGGCTATTGATACAGGGATTTTAACGGATACCGATCTGGTTGCTATCGATCCACCTGGCGAAGCCCCTTACCGTGATATCGGTTTAGTTTGGCGTCAAACTACCAGTCGTATTTCAACGTTCAGAACCTTAGGTTTGGCCATTCAGAAAAAGCTGTTAGCACAAGTGTTACCGAATAAGATCGGTTAGAGACTCATTTGGAGAATGTTGAAGCCTCAATAAATGGCAAGTCGTAATACTTGCCATTTTTGTTATTAACTGACTTCAACTAGTAGAGGGAGCTATTTTATTGGAGCAACACCATACACTTCAGTTGGATGCTTTTTACCCTTTAGCATAATAGGCCCTAAGTCAGTCAGTTGATACTGGCTATTTTGCTGTTCAAGTCGATGCACCACATCCCCTGAGAGCAACATTCTTTGACCGAGTGGGTTACATTGATCTTGCAGTCGAGCCAGAGTGTTTAATACATCACTAAAGAAGCTAATTTCTTGCTTATGAACACCAACAACTGCGGCGACAACTTGGCCACAGTGCGCTGCTGCTTTGAATTTGGGCACAAAACCATATTGCTGTTCAAAGTATTTTCTCTGCCACTGAAGTTGCTGACAAAACTCAAAATAAATATTCATGCAACGGTCATGTTTAATGCCTTGTTCTAACGGCCAATGGATCAATACTGCATCACCCATATAGCGATAAATTTCCGCTTCATTATCGGTCACCGTATCTGCAAGCATACTAAAGCTGTCTTGAATCAAGCGGCTAAAGCGATAGTCACCTAACGTTTCTGCATGAGCGGTTGATGACACCATATCGATAAACAAGAACAATTGTTGCTCATAACGTGGCTTGTGATATTTACCCATGCCAATATTCAGTAATACTTTTGGGCCTACCAACAGCGACATTTGTTCAATAAAAGCTAAGCTGACCCGCACCACAACAAGATAAACCACTAATGCTTGGAATGATGGGCTGTAAATAATTTGCACCGTAAGCATTTGCCGCAATGTCACCATGTGATTCTCTATGGCCCACATGTTTAAAAATTGTGTCACATACGCTAAGGTCGTCGCCCCGAGTAATAGAAACAAGCCTTTAAATACGACTGAAAATAAATAAGGTAAACGACTGATGGCGCTAAAGTCAGCAATCAGGTTCGACATCCAATGCAAACAGCCAAATACAATGCCCATCATCACAGCAAGTGTGGCTAAATCGGCACTTCCAACTGCCCACTCAGGTAGTTGCGATGATTGTGAGTAACGAAAAAAAACGAAAGAAGCCATTGCTACACACCAGGCAAAAATAGCGAACAATAATTTTTGTGTTTGACGGCGTGCTTTCACGGAGAATGTGGTTGCCTAAATGACTTAGTATATAAGAGGGGTAGTCTATAGAAATTTTGCTTACTTGTGATATTTTATTTCTGATTTAGATCAATAGAAGTGAAGAAACTGCTGCAGTAGTACAAGTTTTTTCGATATTAATAATCATAGTCAGGGTTGTGATTGTGGCAGATTATGAGAATGCATTAGCTAAGATCTGTTGCGTAAAGTTAATTTTAAGGTAAAACCCTCGAGGATTGGATAATTGTATACTGCCATCTTCGGCGATGCTTTCTGTGAGTGCTTTGCTATTAGCCGCTTTTGGTCGTAATTGCAGTACCTCTCCATGACGGGCGCTAATTTTATCCACCTTGCCTAAGGCAATAAGCTCCATTATCTCTTCCCAATCTTGTTGTAACTGTCTGGCTTGATCTCTGTTGGGTTGCCACAGTATGGGTGTGCCTATGCGTCTTTGTCCAACAGGAATACTCCGTTCACCTTCAACAGGAACCCATAACACTCTCTGCAATTTATGATAAACCAGACTATTCTCCCAAGTCATGCCTTGAATATTCGTCAGTGGGGCCACAGTAACATAAGTCGTTTCTAGTGGTTTGCCGTTATGATCAATCGGGATCGTTTTCAGCTCAACGCCTAAATGCAGAAAGTCTTGTTCAGGTTTTGAGCCCGCAAGCGCACCTAATTCAGATTCAATAAGTTGACCTACCCAGCCTTTATCTCTTCGCAAATCCACCGGTACTTCTATTTGATTATCTCTGGCAATATCCGCTAAACAAATGCCTGCCATATTGTGGGCTCTTTGCATTAATTCATTGAGGTTTAAGGGCGATGATTTAGCCATTTGATGATAATTTACCTTTGAGAACGTGGGGGGGCGCTGGCGATTAATACTGACACGCTATGCTATCAAGTAATATTGATTGATAACAAGTTTAGTTAGTTGTACCTGGGTTGGTTGAAAAATAACCGCATTTTGTTTGGGTAAAGTTATTCGCTTAAAATCTTCTGTAGGATGCTGTTTTAAAATGAATTTTTTAACTACGACTGTTTTTATAATATACTTGTCCCAAGTTACACTCGTTTTTCCCCTACATTTCACACATACTTATCCACAGATTTAATGGATAAGTACAAGTTTATGGCTCTTTAACTGATTAAAAACCCCAAGTCAACGTAATAAAATGGCTTTTTTACGGGTTTAATTTAAAATAAGCCTTGTTATTTGTGTATAACTTAAGTTGCTAAATGAGTGATTAGCTATCTCAATTAGGCTTGTGTGTTTTTTGTACTATTGCAGCGATCTAGCATTTTTTGAATTTATTTAAAATTTTAAGTTACTGTTTATATAGAATTATAATATAATTCTCAGCAGTTTTATTCAAAAGGATATTAGTTGGTTTTTAGCCTGTTATTAAGGTTTACCAAAGTTTCGAACAGAGATATCCACAGATTTTGTGGATAATCCACAAAGTGGTTTTGTATAATTGTTGATAATTTTGATTTATTCACATTGTTATTCAATTATCCACAGTAAATAGAGGTTTGCCGATAGGCATGCTTTGTGAAACAATCAAACGATATAAAATTTGTTATTTTCGGAGTCCATGTGATTGATAGCGACGGCTTTCGCGCAAATGTGGGCATCATTATCTGTAATAAATTTGGACAAGTTATGTGGGCCAGACGTTTTGGCCAACATTCATGGCAGTTTCCACAAGGTGGGTTGGATGATGGCGAGTCTGCAGAAGAAGCCATGTATCGAGAACTTTACGAAGAAGTGGGGCTAAGACCTGAACATGTTCAAATTTTAACGTCCACGCGCTCTTGGTTACGTTACCGTTTACCTAAGCGTTTGGTACGCCAAGAAAGCAAACCTGTTTGCATTGGCCAAAAACAGAAATGGTTTTTACTACAATTGAAAGGTCACGATAATACCATTAACTTGAATTCTTCAGGTCATCCAGAGTTTGATGATTGGCGTTGGGTCAGTTATTGGTATCCTGTTCGTCAGGTAGTGTCTTTTAAACGCGACGTATATAGAAAGGTAATGAAAGAGTTCGCATCGACGACATTAGCGCTACAAACGCGCGAATTTAGTAAAAAACGAAGCAAACAACGGAGTTAACTGATTTCAAAGAGGATTGGAACAGTGTTAAATATGCTCAGGGATATTACTCAAGCTGTTGCGAGAGCCAACAGCCTTGAAAGTGCATTAACCATATTAGTGTCACAAACTCGATTAGCGATGGCTACCCATTGCTGTTCTATCTATATCCTTGAACAACAACATCTTGTGTTATCGGCCACCGAAGGGCTAGAAAAATCTGCTGTTGGCCGCGTCAGTATGCCGCTATCTGAAGGGTTAGTTGGCTTAGTTGCCGAACGTGAAGAAGCTATTAACCTTGCTGATGCCCGTATTCACCCTCGCTTTAAATTATTCCCAGAAGCTGCAGAAGAAGAATATCGGGCATTTTTAGCTGTACCGATCATTTTTCAAAAACAGGTTGTCGGCGTTATTGTGGTGCAACAGCCCGAAGCGCGTCAGTTCAGTGAAAACGAAGAAGCATTTTTAATGACCTTGGCAGCGCAACTTGCTGTCGTTGTGCGAAGCTTAAAGCACAAGGCGGCCATTACCAATGTGCAGCAACAAGTTGTTTTCAGTGGTGAAACAGCGTCAAGCGGTATTGCGATTGCTCATGGTCTAGTGTTAGGTGGTTTGATTTCACTGGAACAGGCCGAGATCAGATGTACTGATGTTGATGTTGAAATTCTGCGCTTAAAATTAGCCGTACAGCGTTGTAAAGACATGCTGACGTCAATATCGCAACGTTTTGAACGCGAAAAATCTGCTGATGTTGCCTCTATATTTACGGCATTTCAATTACTGCTCGATGATTCGAGTCTCGGTGGCGAGTATGCCCGTGAAGTCGCATTAGGCTGGCAAGCTGAGTCTGCTGTCAGTCGGGTGTCTATTCGCTATATTGAGCAGTTCTTGGCGATGGAAGATCCTTACCTCAAAGAGCGCGCCAGTGATATTCGAGAGCTCGGGCAGAAGTTGCTTCGACAACTGATAGAGCCTGGTCGACTGGAATTAGAACCGGATAAACCGGTTATATTAGTCGCAAAAGAAGTGGATGCCACTTTACTGGCAGAGTTTCCGCGACAAAAGTTAGCTGGGATTGTCACCGAGCGTGGTGGGGTAAATGCTCATGCCGCTATTTTAGCGCGTGCGCTAGGTGTACCAGCCATTGTTGGCGTTGATGAAGTCTTATCCATCGATATTGATCAAAAGCTATTAGTATTAAATGCTAATCGTGGTCAGCTATTGGTATCGCCTTCACCCGCTGTGATAGAAGAGTACCAATTACTGATTGATGCTGATGTTGAAAAACAAAAGCAATTTTCTGCCGAGTTGGGTTTACCCTCTATTACCACCGATGGTGAGCGGATCCATTTGTATCTCAATGCAGGGTTACTCAGTGGTATCGCATCTGAAATAGCAGAATGTGCCGATGGTATTGGGTTGTATCGAACTGAAATCCTATTTATGTTGCATCAACGCTTTCCGAGTGAAAGTGAGCAAATCAATGTCTATCGCCAAGTATTAGATGCTGCAGGTGATAGACCTGTGGTGATGCGTACATTGGATGTGGGTGGTGACAAACCACTACCGTATTTTCCGATTAAAGAAGATAACCCATTTTTAGGCTGGCGCGGCATTCGGTTATCACTGGATCATCCTGAATTATTTTTAGTGCAATTACGGGCGATGCTACAAGCGGCAAGTCACGGTAATCAATTGCAAATATTACTGCCAATGGTCAGTAATTTAGATGAAATAGATCAAACCTTAAAATATTTGGATCAAGCATTTATTGAATTAAGCCAAGAGTTAAATACTATTTTGGTTAGGCCAAAAGTTGGTGTAATGCTTGAAGTACCAGCATTATTATACCAGTTACACGATGTGGCGAAGCGAGTTGATTTTGTTTCTGTCGGTAGTAATGATTTAACGCAATATTTGCTGGCTGTCGATCGTAATAACCCGAGTGTGAGTTCGCTATTTGACAGTTATCACCCAGGTATTCTTAGAGCCCTTAAACGCGCGGTCGATGAGTGTAAACTGTATAATTTAGATGTGAGTGTGTGTGGTGAACTTGCTGGAGAACCCTACGGCGCATTGCTTTTAGTTGCTATGGGGTATAACAAACTCAGTATGAACCAAGGCAGCTTAGCGAGGATTAATTTTTTACTTAGACGTGTCTCAAAACAACAGTTATCTGAATTGCTGGAGTCTATTTTACAGCAATCAAATGGTAATCAAGTCCGAGGCTTACTCGCTCATTTTTTACAACAGCATGATTTAGCAGACTTAATTAATATGGATTAGTCGTTTGATTTAATCGGCTTGATAACTCGCTGTTGTGGTTTTTGATAATATTGCCAAGTGTCGCTCTTAAGGATGTCATCGTGGATAGTTTACTGCAGGTCTTTTTAATATGTCTTTTGCTGGGATCCGTTGTGGGTTTTTTAGCCGGCCTTCTAGGTATTGGAGGGGGATTAATTATTGTGCCTGCTCTGTTGTATATCTTACCCTCAGTGGGCATTAGCTCGGTTCAACTCACTCACGTCGCTATCGCTACATCACTGGCGTCGATTATTTTAACGTCTATGTCTTCAGCTGCTGCCCATCATAAACGCGGTAATATTCCTTGGGCGTTATTTAAACCTATTTTACCCGGCATTGTGATTGGTTCTTTAGCGTCAGCATTTGTGTCTGAGCAAATTGCATCGGATGATTTACAGCAGGCCTTCGCCATTTTTGTCGTGTTAATGGCTGTACAAATGGCGTTTCCGTTTAAAGTGAAAACGGGAAGTAGTCTGCCTAATTTTGCCGTGCTATTTATCATCTCAATTTTGATAGCGCTAACCGCTGGGCTAATGGGAATTGGTGGTGGAGTACTGCTAGTTCCATTTTTGAGTTATTGCGGTTTACAAATGCGCCAAGCTGTTGGGTTTTCATCGGCAACCGGAATGCTTATTGCTGTATCCGGTACCATTGGTTATATCATCGCGGGATTTGATGTACCGAATTTACCCGAGGGCTCGGTAGGATACATTTATTTACCCGCATTAATCGGGATTATTATTAGCTCAATGTTGTGCGCGCCTATCGGTGTAAAAGCGGCAAGCTCTTGGCCCACGCCAGTGTTGAAAAAAATCTTTGCTTGCTTGCTTGTTGTTGTAGGATTGAAACTACTAACGAGTTAAGCCTAAACAATAACAAAAATGGCGTTGTTCAAGTATTTGAACAACGCCATTTTTGTTATGAGCGAAACCAGATTATACGGCGAAAGGATATTTAATCGCGTCGTGATGCTGATAATCTTCTACACTAAAATCATCCAAGGTCACCCAAGTTTCAATGTCTTTTAAGGTTTTAATCTGTGGATTAATGATTAATTTAGGTGAGGCAAAAGGCTCACGTTTTAGCTGAATATCGCGCATGGGTTCAAGCTGATCTTCGTAAATATGAGCGTTGACAATTTTATGGTACGCCTTACCGGGTTTGTGGCCCGTTATTTGTGCCATTAATGCCAGCAATACGTAAACCTGTACCATATTGAAGTTCAATCCTAATGGAACATCACAACTTCTTTGGGTGCTATTGAGATACAAGGTATCACCAAGTAATGAAAAGTGATGCTCGTACATACATGGACGTAAGCAACCTAAGTCAAATGCGCCTGGATGATAGAAGGTTAAAATCTCACCGCGATTATCGATACCGTTAGTTAAGTCATCAACAATTTGTTGCAGTAAATCGACTTGCCCACCACCCGCTTTTGGAAAAGCACGCCCCAAGGCTCCATAAATCAGCCCCATATCGTCGTGACCTTTACGGTTTGGGTTGTCTAACCAAGCTTGGTTTTCATTGGCATTGGCATCCCATGTTTTGGTGCCTAATGATCTAAAATCAGCAGCATTTTGATAACCGCGTAAATAGCCAAGGATTTCTGCAATGGCCGATTTCCAGAAACTTTTACGTGTAGTCACTAATGGAAATTGATTATTTGCAACGTCATAAACAAGATCGGCATTAATCACGGTGAGGCATTTTTTGTTAGTGCGAGCATTATTGACCCATTCGCCTTCATCGACAATACGCTGGCACAAATCTAGATATTGTTTCATCTGTTTAATCCTTTTTCCTTTTCGAGATTATACCCAAACCAAGGTTAATTAACACGTTCTAATCTGTAGAAAAAGACCCAATCTACGCTATGCTTCACAGTGTCAGCATAACTCGAATAAAGTATAAAGCAGACTTGTTACCGCTTGATACCTCGGAAATACCGAGTTAATATCAAGAAACAAGCGATTATTATAGTTTCAATGATTCAGATAGACTTATCTTATTGTTTTTTTTGGAGTGTTATATGGAACGTGCAATTAAAAACTTTTTAAGCCAAGAGTCTGCCGGTGGGATTTTATTGATGATCGCCGTGGCTTTGGCGATGATTCTTGCCAATTCACCATTAGCTGGGATATATCAAGATTTCTTAGCCACTGAAGTCCAGTTTAGGGTAGGTGATCTTGATATCGATAAGCCACTTTTACTGTGGATTAATGATGGTTTGATGGCATTGTTCTTTTTATTAATCGGCTTAGAAGTGAAGCGTGAATTACTGGAAGGAGCATTGTCTAGTGTCGCAAAAGCATCCTTACCCAGCTTTGCTGCTATTGGTGGCATGGTTTTTCCTGCGTTATTTTACTTAGCATTTAACTACTCTAACCCTGAAACTCAGGTTGGCTGGGCCATTCCTGCGGCAACTGACATTGCCTTTGCGCTAGGTATTATGGCACTACTGGGTAGTCGTGTTCCGGTGGCCTTAAAGGTATTTTTGCTGGCGTTAGCGATTATTGATGATCTTGGCGTGATTGTGATTATTGCGCTGTTCTACAGTACCGATTTATCAATGCTTAGTTTAGTGATTGCGGCGATATCAATCGTGCTAATGGTCGCTTTGAATAGAAAAGGGGTCAGTTCGATTCTACCTTATGGATTATTGGGCTTTATTTTGTGGGTTGCGGTATTGAAATCTGGCGTGCATGCGACTTTGGCCGGTGTGATTATCGCATTTTGTATCCCTTTACGTGCTAAAGATGGCTCTTCACCGTCTGAGCATTTGGAGCACAAGCTACACCCATGGAGCACCTTTATGATTCTGCCGGTGTTTGCTTTTGCTAATGCTGGTTTATCATTAACCAATATGTCATTGGATACATTTGCTGAACCTATCACCCTAGGTATCATCATGGGTCTGTTGTTAGGTAAGCCTATTGGAGTGCTGCTATTTAGTTATTTAGCAGTAAAACTTAAATTAGCTGAGTTACCACCAGGCATTGGCTGGAGGCATATCATCCCTGTTGCGGTTATGTGTGGTATTGGATTTACCATGTCGGTGTTTATTGCTTCACTAGCATTTGAGAATTCACCGGCTGCGTTTGGTGATTATGCAAGGCTCGGTATTTTAACTGGATCGTTATTTGCGGCTGTGATTGGTTATTTTTGGTTAGCCAAGGTACTGCCTAAAAATGGAGGGAAATCATGAAATTCAATACATTAACCTTGGGAATACTCGTGAGCAGTCTAGCTATTCCTGTATCGGCGGAATCATTTAATGTTTGTCTTGAATCATCTGACTCACCCACTTGCCAAAGTTATTTGGAAGGCGTTGTGGATGGAGCATTAATGTTTCAAGATGAGCTGGCTAAGAAACGAATTGATCCCAATGATTATGAATCAAGAGCATTGAAATACCGAGCGGGGAAACGTTATCAAACAGCGAATGTGAATTATTGCTCTAGCCACATAATAGTAAAATCTGAAGTTGTCTCAGCACTTACTGAGCAGGTGTCGTTAAACAATGTCAGTAACAGTGATGAGCTGGAATCAGTGATCACGAGTTTAATGGATTGTCGCCGCAGTCAGTAATTTGGTCAATAGATTAACGCAGCCCTTGGGCTGCGTTTTTTATGCTTGATTTTTGGCTAATCATTCAGATGAATTAATCTAGTGGTTCAGGAACTGTTGATTTTTGATGATGAATGTAGCAACCGTTTGTTATGGCGGATTAGCTTTTTAGATCCTGTGTTTCCAAGATTTAGACTGCAGGGTTAAATCACCTGAACTTGAGATGGCAAACCACGCTAAAACAGCCCTCTGCCTTGCTCATTGCGTTGAGTTAACAGGTAGTAAATTTGCTATTGGAAGCACCAATTCGCCTTGTAGGAAAACGAGTGACAAGTTTGATGGTAGCTAAGACTATGATTTTTATTGTTGTATTGTCATATCTTATCCTTAGTTTAAGTTAAATAAACCACTAACGCGTTTTCTCTAACCCACGTTAACCACCTAAGATATACAGCCCAGCTACTATCAATTAATCAACAGCGCAGTTAAGTGTTTATTTGCTATAGTAGCTGTAGTGATTTTTGTAGGGTTAGTAATTGATATGCAGCATTTAAATTATAATCATTTATATTATTTTTGGATGGTACAAAAGAAAGGCTCTGTAACCAAAGCCGCTCAAGTATTATGTCTTGCACCTCAAACCATTACCGGGCAGATCCGTTCATTGGAGGAAAGGTTAAAGGGCGCTGTGTTTAAACGTGTAGGGCGCAATTTAGAGGCTACTGAGTTAGGAGAACTGGTCTTTCGTTATGCGGATAAGATGTTTAGTCTTAGCTATGAAATGCTTGATATCTTAAATTATCAAAAAGATGACTCCTTGTTGTTCGAGGTCGGTGTGGCGGATGCATTATCTAAAGCCCTCGTGAGCCGTGTGTTATTAACCGTTATTCCTGCCGATGGGTCTGTACATTTAGCCTGTTATGAGTCAACTCACGATAGCCTTATTGAACGTTTACGTGAGCATAAGCTGGATATCATTGTATCGGATTGTGCCGGCGGCTCGTTGAAGTATCCTGAGATTTTGTCGAAAAAGTTAGGCGAGTGTGGAGTGAGCTTTTTTTCTGCGGAATCTATCTCTACGCCTTTTCCTGCTTGTCTTGAGCAGAGTAAATTATTAATCCCAGGTAAACGAACCTCATTAGGACAACAGTTACACGGTTGGTTTGCGGAAAAAAATCTTAATGTCAGTATTCTGGGGGAATTTGACGATGCCGAAATGATGAAAGCATTTGGTTACTTTAATCGCGGTATTTTTGTCGCACCGTCTATTTATCGTCATGATATACTGTCACAAGGTATGGTATTGCTTGGTGAAACAACTGACATCAAAGAAGAATACCATGTGATGTTCGCTGAGCGAATGATCCAACATCCCGCGGTAAAATCATTATTAGCAACGGATTTTGGAGAATTATTTGCTGGACGAGATAAACAAGTACAAGATTTTGAGAACCGTATAAGCTAACTTGTGATACAGACATCAGGAGATTTGTGTTGGAATTAATGAATATAGCTCGTGTCCGCTGGGCATGTCGTCGCGGAATGTTAGAATTAGATATCTTGTTTCAACCTTTTGTCGAAACTCAATATGAAGCAATGACCGATGATGATAAAAATACCTTTATTCGTCTATTAGAGTGTGAAGACCCAGAGTTATTTGCTTGGTTTATGGGGCATGAACAATGCCAAGATCCATTGTTAGCCGATATGATAATAAAAGTCCGTGGAAGACCAGCACCTTAATTCAATAGCCGTTTCGTCGTCTAATACTAGCACTCATATGCAGCAATTTGCGTTGAGTGCTTCGTTTTTACAGCGTGCTGGTTTAACAGTATTTTTTGCCGTTATTTTAAGTAGCTTTTTGGCTTGGCCCAGTTATTCCTCCCTGATATACCACATTATCCAAACATTACTTTTTATTGTAGTAATGCTTATTTTTGTTTTTGAATGGCGCAGATTGTCTCATTGGCGTTGTTTATTTTCTTTGGGAAATAAGAGGGCTGGTACTCTATTATACGGTACTGGTGTACAAGCGAGTAATATCAGCCTAAGCAAAAAAGCCTTCATTTGCCCACTAGTGTGCATTATTTTTTTACAGGTGAGTAAATCTGGAGAGCAGCGGTTATTACTGGTGTGGAGTGATATGTTAGACGACACAGCGTATCGTGATCTGTGCCGTCTATTATTGAGCCATCAATGAGCTTATTTAAGCGTAAATCGTCCGATAATGATTAACGATTAGGTTGTAAGATAGTCGGTTTAGGATTGTCGACTTGTTCAGGATAATCAATATTATAGTGAAGTCCTCGACTCTCTTTTCGCTCCATCGCACATCGAATAATCAACTCTGCAACCTGGACTAAGTTACGCAACTCTAACAAATTGTTGCTGACACGGAAATTTGAATAATACTCTTCAATTTCTTGTTGCAGCATTAAACATCTTCTGAGCGCTCGCTCCAATCGTTTATCAGTTCTCACAATACCGACGTAATCCCACATAAATAACCGCAGTTCGTGCCAGTTGTGGGCAATGACCACTTCTTCATCTGAGTTACTGACTTGACTTTCATCCCACACAGGCAATGGACAAGGCATTGGGATTTTATGTAACAGTCCCTCTATATCCTGTGATGCTGCCCGTGCAAAGACTAAACACTCGAGTAACGAATTACTCGCCAATCGGTTAGCGCCGTGTAAGCCTGTGTAAGCCACTTCGCCAATAGCATATAAGCCATTAATGTCAGTTTGACCATGAAGATCAGTCATCACACCACCGCAGGTATAATGTGCTGCAGGCACTGCAGGGATCGGATCTTGAGTAATATCAATACCTAATTCTAGGCAACGTTGATAAATGGTGGGGAAATGCTTAATGATAAAATCAGCAGGTTTATGGCTGATGTCTAGATAAACACAGTCTGCGCCTAAGCGTTTCATTTCATAATCGATTGCGCGGGCGACAATATCACGAGGGGCAAGCTCTCCGCGTTCATCGAAGTCAGGCATAAAGCGGCTACCGTCTGGGCGGCGTAAATATGCCCCTTCACCACGTAATGCTTCGGTTAATAAGAAATTTCGCGCGTTAGGGTGAAATAAACACGTTGGGTGAAATTGATTAAATTCCATGTTTGCGATGCGGCAACCCGCACGCCAAGCCATAGCAATACCATCGCCACTGGCAATATCAGGGTTGGAAGTGTATTGATAAACTTTAGAACTGCCGCCGGTTGCTAAGGCCACAAATTTTGCCTTAACGGTTTCAACATGCTCCTCATCTCGATTCCACACATAAGCGCCAAGTACACGGTTACCCGGTCGATGTAATTTACGAGTGGTGATTAAGTCGATCGCATTGTAACGTTCTAATACTTGTATGTTTGGGTGAGCCATGGCTCGTTCTTGTAATGTGGTTTGTACTGCTTTACCGGTTGCATCTGCTGAGTGTAGAATTCGTCTATGGCTATGCCCGCCCTCACGGGTAAGGTGATAAGGTGCCGCGCTATTATCGACTCCTGCTAAGGTTTCTTCTTTATCAAATGCCACCCCACAATTAATTAACCATTGCATTGCGCTTTTGGCGTTTTCTGCGGTGTATGTCACAACCGATTTATCGCATAATCCGGCACCAGCGATTAACGTATCGTTGACATGTGACTCAATTGTGTCGCCTTCATCAAAAACGGAGGCTATTCCACCTTGAGCATATAGCGTGGACCCTTCTGATAACGGGCCTTTAGAAAGAAGAATTACTTTTGATTTTTCAGCAAGATGTAGTGCTAAAGTTAGTCCAGCAGCTCCGCTGCCGATGATCAAAATGTCACATTGGTGTTCAACTGCTTGTTTCATCAGGTATCATGGTGTGGCTTAGTGGTTTTATTATAGTAAATCAAATAACCTAAGTAGGGTACTTTTACAGCGGGTTTTATTGTGATTTTGCTTAGATATTTTATTGATAAGTGAAATAAATTAACTTTTTTTAATTCAAAATCGAACTTTCTTCATATTGGTAGGTCTACTTATATGAACAGGATTCGAGCGACTGAGAAATCAGTATTACAGATTAGGAGTAGTCGGCTCGGATGAGTGGACAATATAGTGATCAACAATTAGTTGAACGAGTACAGCAAGGCGATAAAAACGCATTTAACCTGTTAGTGCTAAAGTATCAAAATAAAGTGATGAGTTTGATTTCCAGGTATGTTCGCAATCAAGCGGACGTGGCGGACGTGACACAAGAAGCCTTTATTAAAGCTTACAGAGCCTTAGCAAACTTTCGTGGTGAAAGTGCATTTTATACTTGGTTGTACCGTATTGCGGTAAACACCGCAAAAAACCATCTTACATCGCAAGGGCGCAGAGCACCTGCAAACGATGTTGATATAGAAGATGCAGAATATTATGAAGGCAGTGATGCACTTAAAGAGTTTGCATCACCAGAGCAATTATTAATGAAAGATCAAATGAGTAAAGTGATCTTTAACACGCTCGACACTCTGCCTGAAGAATTAAAAATGGCCATATCGCTCAGAGAGCTAGACGGCATGAGTTATGAAGATATTGCCAATATAATGGATTGCCCAGTAGGCACAGTCAGATCGCGTATCTTTCGTGCTCGTGAAGCAATCGACAAACAGCTCCAGCCTTTGCTGGAAAAGTAACAGCCTTAACCTTAGATAGGTGAATAATGCTTAAATCAAGTCAAGAATGGGTATCTGCAGCAGTTGATGGTGAAGCCGATGATAAAACATTGGCACAGCTTTCTGCTGATGTTGATTCACATGATGAATGGCAACGCTATCATATGATAGGCGATGCAATGCGCGGCGAACTGCCTGCGACCATTGACTTAGACCTTTTTGCCAGCATCACTGCAGCGATTGAGCTTGAGCCAACAATTATCGCGCCTCAAGCCAAATCAACTGAAGTTGACCAACAGCGAACTACTGCTTCCAATGTAGTGCCATTTTTCAAGCAGTTTGGCCAATATGCTATTGCTGCAACTGTCGCTATGGTGGCGATTGTTGGTGTGCAAAATTATAACCAAAGCAATGATGCAGAATCGCCATTACCAGTGTTAATGACACGTCCTTTAGTTGGTAGTGTATCTCCGGTAAGTTATCAGACTGGTGCAGCACAAAATCAGCAAAGCTATTCCAACGAGCAAGTGATTGAACAGCGTCGCCGGATTAATGCTTATATTCAAGATCACATGTTGCAACAACGCTTAAATCCAGGTGTTGCTGTTGATAACAATAGCGTGCAAGATGCTACGGTAAATCCATAATAAATTGGAATAAACCTTATCTTACGTCTTACTTTGTTAGGAGTTAGCTTGCGCCTTATCCTGCTAGCACTATTAGCGTTAACCTTTCCAACACACGCTGAAGAAGATTTATCTGCTAAAGCTTGGCTTAATAATATGAGCCAAGCGATGCACGATAAACAATATAAAACCTCAATTATTCAGCTACAAGCTGACCATATTCGTCCGCTCGTCTATATTCATGGCATTGTCGACAACAAAGAAGTTGCTTTACTTGAGTACCTCAATGGCTCACCTAAAAATGCTGTACGAGTTGATAATCGAGTTACGTTTATAGAACATGACCAGCCGGCTTACAGTGTTTTGGCTCCTCGCATACAGGGTATTTGGCCTGCGGCGTTGGCGGGAGATTTAAATCAACTCGAAAAAGGCTATCAATTTGTTATTGGCGGTCGTGCTCGTATAGCTGGACGTCCAGGGCAGATGATCCGTTTATTGGCTAATGACGATAACCGCTATGATGCGCAAGTGTGGATCGATATGGATACCTACCTGCCATTACGTTTTGACACCCTCAATAAAGACAAACAATTGCTTGAACAAACCATGGTTATTGAACTTATTGAGTTAACTGAACCAGCAAATATTTTAATTGAAGCCGCTAAGCAAGAGTGGCCAGCAGTGATGAATCAAGCTGAACGCACTGATGGCAAAAATTGGCAATTTACTTGGTTACCTGAAGGTTTTGACGTGGTTGTTCGCGATCATCATCGTTTAATTGGTATTCATGAACCTGTTGAATATATTGCATTAACTGATGGTTTAGCTAATATTTCAGTGTATGTTGCCCGTGCAGGAGAAAACCCTATGCCTAATGAATTACTTATTCGTAATGGCTTTTCAATGGTCGTGGTAAAAGTAGGTACTCTTGAGGTCGTGGCAATTGGTAAGGTGCCTTCAGAAACCTTAGATAAAATTGCTAATAGTTTAGTATTAAAGTAACCCTTATGCTTTATTGAACCATAAGCCGTGACAAGAGCTTCTTGTATCACGGCTTATGTGTTTTCAGGGCCAGCAGAGCGTTATCAATGATATAGCTTAGTGATAAACTTGCTTAGTCATTGCGCCGCATTATGCTAAAATTACTCCATTATTTATCGGTTGAGTGTGTAAAATGACGAGTAAAATATCCGAATCAACGGCACCGACTATGATGGAAGAAATTGCCCGAGTGGTTGATTATCAACAAGGTTGGGCAACAGTTGAAGTTGAGTTGAAAAGTGCCTGTAATCATTGCGCTAGCAGTGAGAATTGTGGCACATCAACCATTGCAAAAGCTTTTTCTGTTCAAACGCAACGTTTTTCATTGCCAAGTGATAAACCTTGCCATAAGGGTGATTTACTTAAAATAGGCTTACCTGAAAGCGTTATCATTAAAGCGGCTGCATTAGTGTATTTATTGCCGTTACTAGGATTGTTTCTATCTGCATTAGTGGGGCAAATGTTAGCCGCTGGCCTAGGATTGAGTACTAATGGTTTTGCTATGGTTTTTGGTGCATTAGGCGCATTGGTTGCTTGGTTTATTGGTAAACACTTCGCCGCGCAACTTGAAGCACAAGCTACACCCGTTATCATTGCCTATTTGGGGCAAGAAGTGGGCATTATTAGTGCGAGCCACTAGTTATTATTAAGGATAACTTATTAGCCTGTGGTGCATCTTGTACTGACTGATTGAGTCCGTAAACTCATTAGCCAATGCTTGAAAACAGCATCTTATGGCCAACAATTACACCAAAATAGATACTATTGTTTAATCTGATTGGTATTAACCCCCTAATCAGGTACAATTTGCCACCTCGATTTTCATCATATTTAGTAGTAGTCATTGCAGCATAATGAAACACATTAGAAACTTCTCGATTATTGCCCATATCGACCATGGTAAATCAACTTTATCCGATCGCCTGATCCAGGTATGTGGCGGCTTAACTGACCGTGAAATGGCTGCACAGGTTTTAGATTCAATGGATCTAGAACGTGAGCGTGGCATTACGATTAAAGCCCAAAGTGTCACCTTAGATTACCATGCAAAAGATGGTAACACTTATTTACTCAACTTCATTGATACCCCTGGACACGTAGACTTTTCTTATGAAGTTTCACGTTCTTTGGCAGCATGTGAAGGTGCATTATTAGTGGTTGATGCTGGTCAAGGCGTAGAAGCTCAGACATTAGCAAACTGTTATACTGCACTAGAAATGAATTTGGACGTTGTCCCAGTACTAAACAAAATTGACTTGCCTCAGGCTGAGCCCGATCGTGTCGCTGCAGAGATTGAAGACATCGTTGGTATTGATGCCATGGATGCGGTGCGCTGTTCTGCAAAGACTGGTATCGGTGTTGATTTAGTCCTTGAAGAAATTATTGCAAAAATTCCTCCTCCAGTAGGTGATGAATCTGCGCCTTTACAAGCCTTGATTATTGACTCATGGTTTGACGCTTACCTTGGTGTGGTGTCGTTAGTTCGTATTAAGAATGGCATTCTTAAAAAAGGCGAAAAATTCAAAGTGATGTCCACCGGACAAAACTATAACGCTGACCGTGTTGGTATTTTTACTCCAAAAGAAAAAGACAAAGCAGAGCTTCGAGCCGGTGAAGTGGGTTATGTTATTTCTGGTATTAAAGAAATTCATGGTGCACCAGTTGGCGATACGTTAACTCATGCAAAGCATGGCGCAGACAAACCATTACCCGGTTTTAAGCGAGTTAAGCCTCAGGTTTATGCTGGTGTATTCCCGATTTCGACTGATGAGTATGAAAGTTTCCGCGATGCATTGAACAAGCTTAGCTTAAATGATGCGTCCCTGTTTTTTGAACCTGAAACCTCTTCAGCGTTAGGCTTTGGTTTCCGCATTGGTTACCTCGGTTTACTGCACATGGAGATTGTTCAGGAGCGCTTAGAGCGTGAATATAATCTCGATTTGATCACTACAGCACCGACAGTGGTTTACGAAGTTATCATGAATAACGGTGATACTATTTATGTTGATAATCCATCAGGATTACCTGCGCTGAATAACATCCAGGAAATTCGTGAACCGATTGTTGAAGCCAATATTTTAGTGCCTAAAGAATACCTAGGTAACGTGATTACCTTGTGTATTGAAAAGCGTGGTTCGCAAACCAACATGGTGTATCACGGTAATCAAGTGGCCGTGACCTATCATTTGCCTATGGCTGAAGTGGTAATGGACTTCTTTGACCGTCTTAAGTCTACGAGCCGGGGTTATGCTTCATTAGAGTATAACTTTATTCGCTTCGATCCAGCGGACATGGTACGCCTAGACATATTAATCAATGGCGACAGAGTTGATGCACTTGCGATGATTATTCACCGCAGTAACATTCGTCATCGTGGCTTGGCTTTGGTTGAGAAGATGAAAGAATTAATCCCTCGCCAGATGTTCGATATTGCGATTCAGGCTGCTGTTGGCAGTCAGATTATTGCTCGTTCAAGCATTAAAGCATTACGTAAAGATGTGACCGCTAAGTGTTATGGTGGTGACGTTTCACGTAAGAAGAAACTGCTTAACAAGCAGAAAGAAGGTAAAAAACGCATGAAGCAAGTGGGTAACGTTGAGGTGCCACAAGAGGCATTTTTAGCGGTACTGAAGCTAAACGATTAATAATAATTAATCGAGTTTATGTGCAGAATAACGCCGCATATTGCGGCGTTATCGTTATTTTTACTATATATTTTGTAACACTCAACTGGGTGAATGTTTATTCGTTAATCACCATACTGGATTGAGTTATTCTGAGCTTTGCTCAAGCCATATGGATCCAACACACCCAGCAGGAGATAAATCAGTAATGGCAGCCTATTTTTCGCTTATTTTAGTGCTCGTAACCTTGGTCAGCGGTCTTATTTGGTTAATTGATGTGGTTTTCTTCGCGCCTAAACGCCGTGAAAACTTATTAGTAGCACAAGCTAACTCAACCCAGTTAAGCGCAGACGCTATCGATAAAATTATTCGTGAGCCTGTGCTAGTTGAAACGGCGCATTCTATTTTTCCTGTCATTGCCTTTGTCATGATTCTGCGCTCATTTATTTATGAGCCATTTCAAATTCCTTCTGGCTCTATGATGCCGACACTCTTGGTCGGTGACTTTATTTTGGTTGAAAAGTTTAGTTACGGATTACGTGATCCGGTATGGCGCAGTAAGTTGGTTGAAACTGGTGAGCCTGAACGTGGTGATGTATTTGTATTCAAGTATCCTGAAAATCCAAAGATTGACTACATAAAGCGTGTAGTTGGCCTGCCAGGAGACAAAATTTTCTATCGAAATAAGCAGCTTATGATCCAAGAGGCATGTGATAGCCAAGTTGACTGTCCTGCGGCTAAAACGATTGAACATGTCGAAATTAATCGTGGAGAGTTTAGCCATAATGGCGTGCCATTAATTCGTTCGACTGAACAACTTGGCGATGTTAAACACGATATATTAATCGATCCGTCACGACCTGATTTTAGACAGCACTTTTATCCTCAAGCAGGCCTTCCTGCCGGTGAGTTTGTTGTGCCTAAGGGAATGTATTTTGCCATGGGCGATAATCGTGATAACAGTACCGACAGCCGTTTTTGGGGCTTTGTACCGGAAGAGAATCTTGTAGGTAAAGCCGTAGCAATTTGGATTAGTTTTGAATTTGATCGTCAGCCGAGTGATATGTTACCTACATGGGTACCAACCGGCGTACGTTTTGATAGAGTAGGTGGAATACATTGATGGAACCCATTAAAAATTTGCCGCGTTTGTGCCGTACTTTAGGTTATGAATTTAATAATATTGAATTACTTATCCAGGCATTAACTCATCGTAGCGCAGCAAATAAACATAATGAGCGTTTAGAGTTTTTAGGTGATTCGATTTTATCGATAGTCATTTCAGATGCCTTATATCATCAGTTTCCAAAGGCAACTGAAGGCGATTTAAGTCGTATGCGTGCGACCTTAGTTAAAGGCGATACGCTGACTATCATCGCCAAAGAATTCAAATTAGGGGATTATTTATATCTCGGCCCTGGAGAACTTAAAAGCGGTGGATTTAGACGCGAATCGATTTTAGCCGATGCAGTAGAAGCTATTATTGGTGCTGTCTACCTCGATGCCGACATTGAAGTGTGCCGTAAGCTATTATTATCATGGTATCGAGAGCGTTTAGCTGAGATAAAGCCGGGTATTAATCAAAAAGATCCCAAGACTATTTTACAAGAATACTTGCAAGGTTTTAAAAAGCCATTGCCCGATTACCAAGTTGTCGCGGTAGAAGGCGAAGCGCATGATCAAACCTTTACTGTAGAATGTAGCATTAGTGAATTAGATAAAGTTGTCACCGGTGTGGCAAGTTCAAGAAGAAAAGCTGAACAGCTTGCCGCTGCTCAGGTATTGGAGTTACTGAATAAATGACCAAGAAAACAGACTTGCCAGCAGGTGATAATCAAGAACCTAGCTTAGATGAACTGCTAGCAAGGATGAACCAAGCAGCACCTGTCGCCACTGCCAAATACGATGTAACTTATTGTGGCATGGTGGCTATTGTTGGTCGCCCAAATGTGGGTAAATCAACGCTTTTGAACAAGTTACTTGGTCAAAAGGTGAGTATTACCTCAAAGAAACCGCAAACGACTCGTCACCGGATCATGGGTATCCATACCGATGGCCCAAGCCAAATTATATTTATTGATACCCCTGGTCTGCACATTGAAGAAAAACGTGCGATTAACCGCTTAATGAATCGTGCAGCTGCCAGTTCTTTAGCTGATGTTGCTATGGTTATTTTTGTGGTTGATGGCATGACATGGACTGCTGATGATGAGATGGTATTACAAAAGCTACAACATCGTAATGATGCTCGTAAAATCATCTTGGCTATCAATAAAGTCGATAATATTAAAGATAAAGAAGCATTATTTCCTTACCTCAATCAATTAGCACAAAAATTTGATTTTGATGAGATTTTGCCAATATCAGCCAGTAAAGGTACTAACGTACAACGCATTTTGGATATGGCGCGCGAGTCGTTACCTGAAGCACCATTTTACTTCCCTGAAGATTATGTGACAGATCGCTCACAACGTTTTATGGCATCTGAAATTGTTCGCGAAAAGCTGATGCGCTTTTTAGGTGACGAGCTTCCATATGATGCGACTGTAGAAATTGAACAGTTTAAAATGATGGAGAATGGTGTTTACCAAATTAATGCGTTAATTTTAGTCGAACGTGAAGGCCAAAAACGCATGGTTATTGGTAATAAAGGCGAACGTATTCGGACGATTGCGACTCAAGCCAGATTAGATATGGAAACCCTATTTGAGAATAAAGTTTTCCTTGAAGTATGGGTAAAAGTCAAATCAGGTTGGGCTGATGATGAACGTGCATTGAGAAGTTTAGGCTATGGCGATAACTAAATCGACTTTAGCGTTATTGATTGTTAGTTTATAGACATGGCCACTATGAAACGTGGCTATGTGCTTCATCATCGACAATTTCGCGAATCGAGCGTGATTGTTAATTTGCTAATTGAGGGCGAAGGGCGCGTTGATGCCATCACTCGAGTTGGCTCGGGTAAACGGTCGATTAAAAGCATATTACAACCTTTTCAACCACTCATAATCCAGTTTAGCACCAAATCTGAGTCCAAAAATTTAGGGTTAAAAAACATTACCCAAATTGAGTCTGCAGCGCCCGCGATGCCCTTAAGCGGTAATAGTCTTTATTCAGGTTTCTATTTAAATGAATTATTAGTTCGTCTATTGTCCGTGGAGCACCAAGCTGAAGGGATATTTTTAGATTACCACCGCGCATTACTCGCATTAGCTAAACAGTTTTGCTCAAGTCACCTGCGTTATTTCGAAATGGCACTGTTATTAGAGTTAGGTGCGCTGCCTTCTCTTGCCTATGATACACAAGGTGATTTACTCGATAACAATTGTCACTATCGATTTATTGCCCAGAGTGGCTTTATACCTATTTTAACAAGCCAAGAGAGTCATTTTACTCATGGCAAAGGCAGTTTATCGGGGGCCATGTTGCTAGCATTGGCATCGCAAGAGTTACAACCTGAACAGTTTAATCAAGCCAAAGGGTTAATGCGTTATTTACTTACGCCATTATTGGGTAATAAACCGTTATTAAGCAGACAGTTATTCACTAAAAAAACGGATTAGTATAATGTTTTTTTAGATTTAATACGTGAACCAAGCACGGTCTGAACCGTATATAAAACTTGGTAAGCATAAGTCATTATTGTGTTATTTATTACGTTAAGGAGCTCGATGTGAGCGGAATACTATTAGGCATTAACATCGATCATATCGCGACATTGCGCCAAGCTCGCGGTACTCATTACCCCGATCCTGTTCACGCAGCGGCAGTAGCAGAACATGCTGGCGCCGATGGGATCACCATACATTTACGTGAAGATCGTCGCCATATTCAAGACCGCGATGTGTATTTATTGGCAAAAACATTGAAGACCAGAATGAACTTCGAGTTTGCCGTCACTGAAGAAATGATTGCCATCGCTTGTGATATAAAACCAGCTTATGCCTGTTTAGTCCCAGAGAAACGCGAAGAGCTCACAACTGAAGGTGGCCTTGATGTTGCTGGTCAGTTAGAGAAGATCCGCTCAGCCGTCACTCGTTTGGCTGCAGAAGGTATTAAAGTGTCATTGTTTATTGATGCCGACAAAACGCAAATTGATGCAGCAGTTTTATCTGGCGCACCTTACATTGAGATCCATACCGGTTGTTATGCTGATGCGATCACTGATGCTGAGCAGGCTGACGAGTTAGCGCGTATTACTGAAATGGCACAATATGCTCACAGTAAAGGTTTAGTGGTTAATGCGGGACACGGTTTGCATTATCACAATGTTAAGGCCATCGCGGCTATTCCTGAGCTTTATGAGCTTAATATAGGTCATGCTGTGATTGCCAGAGCCGCTATTGATGGTTTAGATACTGCCGTTAGAGATATGAAGCAACTCATGCTTGCAGGCCGCAGAGGCGAGTAATGGCAATTGTTGGTATCGGCACAGATATTGTAGAGATTGCCCGCATCGGTGAGCAACGACAGCGCCTTGGTGATAGATTAGCCAAAAGAGTGCTTACAGAGTCTGAGCTTGCGACTTACTTGCAATCAAAGCAGCCTGAGCGATTTCTAGCGAAACGTTTTGCAGCCAAAGAAGCCGCTGCCAAAGCGTTAGGTACCGGAATAGGCAGAGGAGTGTCGTTTCAACATATTCATATCGATAATGATGCTAACGGTGCGCCTCTAATCCGCTTTACTGATGGTGCATTAGCAAGACTAGAACAGTTAAGCGGTCGCTGTGGGTTTATCAGTATTGCCGATGAACAACATTATGCAGTAGCCACTGTGGTATTAGAAAGTTGATGTCACAACATTAAATGATTTATCAAAGGCGCATTAGCGCCTTTTTTTGTGGTCTTTTAAAATCGGCCTAATTGGGGTAAATTAACAAGATAACAACAATTAAAGAGACTTAAAATGAAATCTGCAGTAGAACAACTTTCAACTTACAAAAGTGTGCATTTAAATTCGCAAAATATTAAAACCCACTTTATTGGCGTTCCGATGATTATTTGGTCAGCATTTTTAATGCTGGGGACCATTCGTTTTGACTGGCAAGATTATCAAATCAGTGTAGCGATGATATTAACAGTGTTGGTGTTGGGCTATTACATGGCGCTTCACATGCGACTGGCGCTTGGTTTAGTGTTATTTATTCTGCCTGTGCTATACACCAGTGAGCAGGTTGTTCATACTTCACACCCGTTTATTATTGCCATCAGTATTTTTGTTATCGGCTGGGTGATGCAGTTTATTGGTCATCATTATGAAAAAGCTAAGCCTGCTTTTATGGATGATCTTAATCAACTTCTGATAGGGCCATTTTTTTTAATGGCAGAGCTATATTTTATGATGGGTTTAGAAAAAGACTTAGCGGCACAAATCACTCCCATTGCACGTGAAAAGCGCCGAGCATTAGAAGCTAAACTTTCCAACTAATGTGGATGAATTAATGGTCATAAAAAAGGCGCTATTAGCGTAATGCCGTTCACTTAAGGTGAGCGGCATTTTTTCTTTTTGCTACAGGATACTTA